>NZ_JBFADU010000016.1:82971-155304 GCF_040641575.1 Streptomyces sp. NPDC020807 | reverse complement strand
TGCTCGTTCCAATGCCGGAGGTCGGCGGACCCGGGACCGACGGCCGACCAGCCCCCCCCCAACCACCGGTTCCTCCGCTTACGTTCTTCCCGCTGCGAGTCACCGGACCCACGGTGGCCGCCGTCAAGGGAGATCGGGGGTGTGTGCTCGTGCGGATCGGACTGCTCACGGAGGGCGGTTTCCCGGGCGCCACCGGTGCGTCCGGGCTGTGGTGCGACCGGCTCGTCCGGGGGCTCGGGCAGCACCGGTTCGAGGTGTACGCGCGCGGTGACGGCGATCCCTCGCCGGACGGCCTTCCGCCGAACGCGCGGATCGCCCGCACCGGGGACCGCCCCGCCGCGACGAGCCGCATCGAGCGGGCCGCGTTCGGCGAGGACCGCGTCTCCCGCAAGGCGTACGGCCGCAGGGACCGCCGCCGGTTCACGGAGGCCTACCGCGCCCTCGCCGACGGCATCTGCGCCGAGGCCGACGTCGTACCCGCGGCCGGCACGACGTCCGAGACCCCCTTCTCCGCCGGCCTCCACGCCCTGGCCGACCTCGCCCGCGAGCGCGGCGGACTGCCCGGCGCGCTCCGCTCCGACGACGCCGTCCGGACCCTCGAAGCCGCCTGCCGCGCCCCCGGCGCACGCCGTACCGCCGCCGCGGCCGGCCTCCCCGACCACCTCGCCTTCGCCGACCACCTGGAGCGCGCCCTGCGCCCGCTCTCCTTCGACTGGTACACGGAGGACGCGCTCGGCGCCGTCGACGTCTGCCACGCGACCGCGGGCGGCACGACCGCCCTCCCGGGCCTCCTGGCCAAACGCTTCTTCGGGACGCCGCTCCTGGTCACGGAGTACGGGGTCGGGCTCCGCGCCCACTACCTCGCCCCGGACGCCGCCGACCGCTCCGCCCCGCTGCGGGCGCTGCTCGCCGCACTGCACGGCCGGCTCGCCGCGGAGACGTACCGGCAGGCCGCCGTCCTCACCCCCGGCGACGCCCACGCCAGGCGCTGGCAGGAGCGGTGCGGGGCCGACCGGGCGCGGATCACGACGGTCCACCCCGGGATGGCGGCCGAGCGGTTCGCCGAGGTCGGCGAGGACGAGGAGAGCGGGGACCCCGCGACCCTCGTGTGGATCGGGCGCGTCGAACCCGCCAAGGACCTGGTCGCGCTCCTCCACGCCTTCGCCGACGTCCGGGCGCGCCAGCCCGACGCCCGGCTGCGGATCGTCGCCGTGCCGCGCGCGGACGAGGCGTGCGGGAACACGTACCTCGCCCACTGCAAGGCCTTCGCGGCGCAGCTCTTCCCCGACGAGGCGGCGGGCGCGCACGCGGTCGGGGAGAACCCGGTCACCTTCGAGGAGCTGGGCGGCCCCGAGGCCCCCACCCTCGAGGACGCCTACGCCTCCGCCGCGGTCGTCGTCCTCTCCAGCGTCGTCGAGGGCTTCCCGACGAGCCTCGTCGAGGCGATGTTCTGCGCGCGGGCCACGGTCTCCACGGACGTCGGCGCGGTCGTCGAGGTCATCGGCGGCACCGGGCTCGTCGTGCCGCCGCGCAACCCCCGCGCGCTCGCCGACGCGTGCCTGGCGCTGCTGCGGGACCCGGAGCGCCGCCACCGGCTCGGCGCGGCGGCCCGGGCCCGCGCCCTCGAACTCTTCACCGTCGAACAGAACCTCGCCGCGTTCCGCGGCATCTACCTGGAGCTCCTCTCCCACGCGCCGGTACGCCACCGCCCCGGGGACGGCGTCCCCTTCGCCCACCCGGCCGAGGCGCACGTACCCGGCAGCTGGACGCACCCGGCGCCGATGACGGCGGCCACAGGAGCCCCCGATGCCTGAAGGAGACACCCCGATGCGCGGCCCCGCCGCCCCCACGAGCCCCGGAGCCTGGGACCCCCACTCCAGGGCCCTCCTGGACACCACCTCCGCACCGATAACCCCGCCCTCGGCCCCGACCCCGACCCCGGCCTCGCCCGATCCCGATCCCGAGCCCGGAGGCGTCGACCGGCCCGGGCCGCCCGTCGCCGGGGCCGCCTGGCGGCGGGGGAGCGCGGACGCCGCGGCGGCCGGCGGGGCCCGGGGGCGGCGGGGGAACGCCGACCCCGTCAAGGTGCTCATGCACCGGCACCGCGAGCTGTGCGAGCGGGCCGTCGACCCGCTGGAGATCGCCGCCGGCCTGGAAGCCCAGGGGTTCACCGACCGGACCGCCGCGCGGTTCCGGCACCGGGACGTGTTCTCGCTCGCCGAGGAGCTGTACGCGCGCGTGCCCCGCGGGCGCGAGGCACCCGTCGCCCCCGCGACGGGCGAGCCGGTCCGCGCGCCCTGGGTGCTCGCCGCGTTCGCGCCCGGCGCCGTCGCCGCGCTCGGCGGTCTCGGACTCGCCCTCACCCACGGGGCCCCGCGCGTCGCCGTCGGCGTCGCCGGTGCCCTCGGGCTGACCGGCGCGCTCCTCCTCGCCGTCCGGCGCGGCCCGCTGCGCGCCCCCGGCGGCAGGGCCCTGCCCGCCGCCGGGCTCTGGACCCTCTGGCTCCTCGCGTACGCCGTCGCGGGCGACGGGCTCCTCGCCCAGGTGCTCGCCGGCGGCCCCGACGGGCGCTGGGAGCTCACCCCGGGACCGCTCCTCGCGCTGGCGCTCGCCGTCGCCCCCGCCACCTGGTCCGCGCACCTCTTCGCGACCCTCGCCCGCCGCCGTATCGCCGAGAGCAGGGGGCTCGCCGACTTCGCCGCCCGGGCGAGGCCGCTGCTCCTCGGCACCGTCACCCTCCAGCTGCTGGCCCTCGCCGGGCTGCTCGCCCTCACCGGCTTCAGCCCCGGCGCCCTCGCCCTCGGCACGCTCCTGCTGCTCGCCCGGCTCCTGACCGTCCACGGCTTCCCCGAGACGGCCACCGCCGCGCTCGCCGCCACCTGCGCCGCCGAGGCGCTCGCCCTCGCGAGCGTCCTCGCCGCCCGCCTCCCCGTCCCCGGATTCGACGCGCTCGCCGCCCCCGTGCGCGCCCTCGTCGACGCCGCGGGGCCCGGGGCCGTACCCACCCTCGTCTGCGGTGCCGCCGCGCTCGGCCTGCTGGCCCACGCGACCGGCGCCCTCGCCAGGGCCTCCGCCCACGCGACTCCCTGAGACCCCGTGCACCCGCGGAGCCGACGCCGCGGGCGTACCTCCACCACCCCTCTCACCCCGCTAGGAGAACGAAGACCATGACCCCTCGATCCCAAGGACCGGCCGGTCGGCACACAGGGGCCGCACGATGAGGGTGCTACTGCTCGGAGCCAACGGCTTCATCGGCCGCTTCGTCGCCGACCGGCTGCTCGCCGACCCGGCCGTCCACCTCACCGCCCTCGGCCGCGGCGACGACGCCGACGTCCGCTTCGACCTCGCCACCGGCAGCCCGGGCGCGCTCACGCGCTTCCTGGACGCCGTCCACCCCGGCGTCGTCGTCAACTGCGCGGGCGCCACCCGGGGCGGCGCCCGCGAGCTGACCCGGCACAACACCATCGCCGTCGCCACCGTCTGCGAGGCCCTGCGCCGCAGCGGCTGCGGCGCCCGGCTCGTCCAGGTCGGCTGCGCCTCGGAGTACGGGCCGAGCCAGCCCGGCTCCTCCACCGCCGAGGACGCCGTCCCGCGCCCCGGAGGCCCGTACGGCGTGTCGAAGCTCGCCGCCACCGAGCTCGTCCTCGGCTCCGGCCTCGACGCCGTCGTCCTGCGGGTCTTCTCGCCCGTCGGCCCCGGCACCCCCGCCGGCTCGCCGCTCGGCCGCCTCGCCGAGGCGATGCGCCGCGCGATGCAGGCGGGCGACGGCGAGCTGAAGCTCAGCGGCCTCGGCGTGCAGCGGGACTTCGTCGACGTCCGGGACGTCGCCAGGGCCGTCCACGCGGCCTCGCTCTCCGCCGCCCAGGGCGTCGTCAACATCGGCACCGGCCGCGCGGTCCGGCTCCGCGACGCCGCCGCCGTCCTCGCCCGGGTCGCCGGCTACACCGGCAACCTCCACGAGCTGGACGGCCCGCACGGCATCCCGCAGCGCCCCATGATCGGCGCCCCCCGCACCGAGGGGACCATCGCCGAGCAGCTGGCCTCGGCCCCGTACCCGTACCCCGACGGCTGCGGACCCTGGCAGCAGGCCGACGTGCGGACCGCCCGCGACCGGCTCGGCTGGCGGCCCCGGATCAACCTGGAGGAGTCCCTCGCCGACATCTGGATGGAGGCGGCGTGTCGCATCTGACGGCCCCCTCCTCGGCGGGGGCGGTCCAGGCCCTCGGGGTGGGCGTCCCCGGCTACGCCCACCCCCTCCTCGCCCCCGTCGAGTGGGCCGAGCTGACCCGCCCCGGGACCCCCGTGCACTGGGCCGTGCTCAACGTCGCGAACGGCCCCGGCAGCCGCCCCGACCCGCACTGCCTCGCGGCGGCGGGCAGGCTCGGGAGCGCCGGGGTCCGGCTCCTCGGCCACCTCGACCTCGCCCACGGCTCCCGGCCGCTGGGCGAGCTGGTCGCGGACGCCGAGCACTTCCGCGACTGGTACCGGGCCGACGGCTACTACCTGGACCGGGCCCCCGCCGACCGGGCCGACCTGGCCGGGACGCGGCGGCTCACCGACCGCCTGCGGACCGTGCTCGGCGACGGGGCCCACCTCGTCCTCGGCCACGGCACCCACCCCCACCCGGGGTACGCGGAGACCGCCGACCAGCTGGTCACCTTCTCCGGCGCGTGGGTGGACTACCGCTGGTCGCAGGTGGCGGAGTGGACCGCCGACTACCCGGAGGCGAAGTTCGTCCACCTCGTCCACGGCGTCCCGCGCACGCACCTCGACGAGGCGCTGCGGATCGCCCGCTGGCAGGGCGCCGGGACGATCTTCTTCACCGACCGGCCGGCGGACCGCTCCTGCCCGCCGGGACAAAGTGACCCATTCCACTCGCTGCCCGGCTACTGGGACGAAATCGTCTCGCGGATCGGACCGGGTGTCTCGGAATGAGGAGGGGCGTGGCAGTGTTACGGGGAGAACAACCGTACTGACATACCGACAACCGGAGTCCCCGTGTCGCTGCCACCCCTGGTCGAGCCGGCTGCCGAGCTCACCGTAGACGAGGTCCGCAGGTACTCCCGCCACCTGATCATCCCGGACGTCGGGATGGACGGGCAGAAGCGGCTGAAGAACGCCAAGGTGCTGTGTGTCGGCGCCGGTGGCCTCGGCTCCCCGGCGCTGATGTACCTGGCCGCCGCCGGCGTGGGCACGCTCGGCATCGTGGAGTTCGACGAGGTCGACGAGTCGAACCTCCAGCGCCAGATCATCCACAGCCAGTCCGACATCGGCCGCTCCAAGGCCGCGTCGGCGCGCGACAGCGTGCTCGGCATCAACCCGTACGTGAACGTGATCCTCCACGAAGAGCGGCTCGAGGCCGAGAACGTGATGGACATCTTCAGCCAGTACGACCTGATCGTCGACGGCACCGACAACTTCGCCACGCGCTACCTGGTGAACGATGCCTGCGTGCTGCTCAACAAGCCGTACGTCTGGGGTTCGATCTACCGCTTCGACGGCCAGGCCTCGGTCTTCTGGTCCGAGTACGGCCCCTGCTACCGCTGCCTCTACCCGGAGCCCCCGCCGCCGGGCATGGTCCCGTCCTGCGCCGAGGGCGGCGTCCTCGGCGTGCTCTGCGCGTCGATCGGCTCCATCCAGGTCACCGAGGCCATCAAGGTCCTCGCAGGCGTGGGCGACCCGCTGGTCGGCCGCCTGATGATCTACGACGCCCTGGAGATGCAGTACCGCCAGGTCAAGGTCCGCAAGGACCCGAACTGCGCGGTCTGCGGCGAGAACCCGACCGTCACCGAGCTCATCGACTACGAGGCCTTCTGCGGCGTCGTGTCCGAGGAGGCCCAGGAGGCGGCGCTCGGCTCCACGATCACTCCCAAGCAGCTCAAGGAGTGGATCGACGACGGCGAGAACATCGACATCATCGACGTCCGCGAGGTCAACGAGTACGAGATCGTCTCGATCCCCGGCGCCCGCCTGATCCCGAAGAACGAGTTCCTGATGGGCACCGCCCTCCAGGACCTCCCGCAGGACAAGCGCATCGTCCTGCACTGCAAGACGGGTGTCCGCAGTGCGGAAGTCCTCGCCGTGCTCAAGTCCGCGGGCTTCGCGGACGCCGTGCACGTCGGCGGCGGCGTGATCGGCTGGGTCCACCAGATCGAGCCCGAGAAGCCGGTCTACTAGGACTCCCGGTCCACCGGACCACGTACGGAAGGGCCCGGACCTCCTCGTTCCCGAGGGGTCCGGGCCCTTCCGCGTCCCCGCTCACCCGCAGGTCGTGCCGTACGCCGGGACCTTCCCCGCCAGCAGGTACGCGTCGACCGTCCGCGTCACGCACGGCGAGGTGCCGTACGCCCCGTGCCCCTCGCCCTTGTTCGTGACCAGGATCCCGACGCCCTCGCCGAGCTCCGCCGCCATCCGCTCCGCGCCCTCGTACGGCGTCGCCGGGTCGCCCGTCGTGCCGACGACCAGGACCGGGGCCGCGCCCGGGGCGCTCGCCTCCGGCGTCGCCCGCTCGCCCTTCACCGGCCAGTCCGCGCACCAGCCGGCGGTGTCCCAGGCGAGGAACGCGCCGAAGACCGGCGAGAGCCTCCGGAACTCCGGCAGCAGCGCCTTCGCCTGCCCGGCCGTCGGCCGCGCGGAGGAGTCGGCGCAGGAGATCGCCCGCTGCGAGTGCGACTGGGTGGCGTAGTGGCCCGAGGCGTCCCGGTCGTTGTACGCGTCGGCCAGCGCGAGCAGCTGGGCGCCGCTGCCCCGCTCGGCCTGCTCCAGGGCCTGGGTGAGGACGGGCCAGTTGGCCTGTCCGTACAGCGTGACCGCGATGCCGGTGAGCGCGAGGCCGTCGGTGAGGCTGCGGTCGCCGACCTTCAGCGGCTCCCGGTCGAGCCGCTCCAGCAGGCGCGCGATCCGCGCCGTCCCGGCCTTCGGGTCCCGGCCGGTGCTCCGGAGGTAGTTGTCCAGGGCCCGCTGGAAGCCGACCGTCTGGTGGCGGGCGTGCGCCGTGGAGTCGGCGGTCGGGTCGACGACCGCGTCGAGGACGATCCGGCCGACGTGCTCCGGGAAGAGGTGAGCGTAGGTGCCGCCGAGCTGCGTCCCGTACGAGATGCCGAAGTAGTGCAGCTTCTCGTCGCCGAGGGCCCGCCGGATCAGGTCGAGGTCGCGGGCGGTGGCGCTGGTCGTCGTGTACGGGATGACGGCGCCGGAGCGGCGGGCGCAGCCGGCGCCGAAGTCGGCGGCGTCCTTCAGGAACGCGGCCTCCTCGGCGGGCGTGTCCGGCGTCTGGTCGACCGAGGCCTCGGCGGCGGCCTGGGCGGCGTCGTCCCGGCAGACCACGCCGGAGCTGCGGGCCACGCCGCGCGGGTCGAAGCCGACGAGGTCGTAGCGCTCGCCGAGGGCCGCGTACTCGGCGGCGGCGCGCGGCAGGATGTCGACGCCGGAGGCGCCGGGACCGCCGAAGTTGAAGAGGAGCGAACCGATCCGGTCGCCGGGGTCGGTGGCCTGCTTGCGGATCAGGGCGATCGGGATCGTGGCGCCGCCCGGCTTCGCGTGGTCGAGCGGGACCTCGACGGTCGCGCAGCGCCAGTCGGAGCCGGGGCGCTCGCCGCCCTCGGGGGCCTCGCAGCGCTTCCACGAGGGAGCGGGGAGTGGGGCGGGGGGCTTCGCGTCGGCGGTCTGCTCCGCGTCGGCGGAGGGCGGGGCGGTGGCGGGGGCCACGGGCTTCGGCGAGGCGGCCGGGGTCCCCCCGCCCGTACAGCCCGCCACCGTGACCAGGACGCCGGTCACGGCGAGCGCGGTCACGCGTCCACGTATGAGCATGTGTTCCCCCAGGTTCCCGGCAAGGCCGCCCATCCTATGGGGCGTTCGCGGGGGCGGCGGCCCTCACTTGCAGACGGTGCCCGAGGCCGGGGCCCTGCCGTTCAGGAGGTAGCCGTCGACGGCCTTCTTCACGCACGTGTTGCCGCCGTTGTAGGCGCCGTGGCCCTCGCCCTCGTACGTCAGCTCCACGCCCACGCCCTCGCCGAGGGCGTTGACCATCGCGCGCGTGCCCTCGTACGGGGTCGCCGGGTCGCCGGTCGTGCCCACGACGAGGATCGGGGCGGAGCCGGGGGCGGAGACGTCGGGGTGGTCCCAGGTGCCGGGCACCGGCCACTGGGAGCAGCCCGAGAGGGCCCAGCCCATGTAGTCGCCGAAGACGGGGGAGGCCTCGCGGAACTCGGGGAGGCGCTCCTTGGCCTGGCCCAGGGTGTAGCGCTCCTTGAAGTCGACGCAGTTGATGGCGGCGTTCGCGGCCTGGATGTTGCTGTAGCTGCCGTTCTGGTCGCGGCCGTTCATCGCGTCCGAGAGCGTGAGGAGGAGGGCGCCGTCGCCGCCGTCGGCCGCTTCGAGGCCCTGCTCCAGGTAGGGCCAGTAGTCCTTCGAGTACAGGCTCTGCGCGATGCCGTTCAGGGCCTGGGTCTGGGTGAGCTCGCGGTTGCCGATGCCGGGGATCGGCTTCTTGTCGAGGGCTGCGAGGAGGTCGGTGACGAAGGACTCGACCTCGGCCACGCTCGTACCGGGCAGGGTGCACTCGTCGCCGCGGTCCACGCAGTCCTGGGCGAAGTTGTCGAGGGCGAGCTGGAAGCCCTTGGCCTGGCCGAGGGCGCCGTCCTCGACGCCGGCGTCCGGGTCGACGACGGCGTCGAAGACGGCCCGGCCGACGTTCTTCGGGAAGAGGTGGGCGTAGACGCCGCCGAGTTCGGTGCCGTACGAGATGCCGAAGTAGTGGAGCTTGTCGTCGCCGAGGACCTGGCGCATGAGGTCCATGTCGCGGGCCGCGTTCTCGGTGCCGACGTGCGGGAGGGTGGTGCCCGAGTCCTTCTCGCAGCCGGACGCGTACCTCTTCTGCGCGTCGGACAGGGTCCGTTCCTCGGCCTCGGTGTCGGGGGTGAAGTCGAGCGCGTAGTAGGCGTCGAGCTCCTTGTCGGTGGCGCAGTCGACGGGGGCGCTGCGGCCGACCCCGCGCGGGTCGAAGGAGACGAGGTCGTAGCGGCCGCGGAGGGTCTCGTAGTCGGAGGCGAAGCCGGGGAGGCCGGTGACGCCGGAGCCGCCGGGGCCGCCGAAGTTGAAGAGGAGCGAGCCGATCCGGGCGTCGGCGTCACGGGCCCTGGCGCGGATGAGGGCCAGTTCGATCGTCTCGCCGTCCGGCTCCGACCAGTCCAGCGGGGTCTGGAGGAAGGCGCACTCCCAGGCCGTGCCCCCGGGGAGCGGGGAGGGCGCGGCGCCGCCGCCCTCGGCGGCGGAGGGCGCGGGGCAGGCGGCCCAGGCGAGCTTCTGCGCCGCGAGTGCGGAGACCCCCGGTGAGACGCCCGCCGAGACCCCGGCCGAGGCCCCGGCGGACGTGTCCGTCGTCGGGGTCGCCGTGTCGTCCCCGCCCTCCGAGCACCCGGCGGCGAGCAACACGGTCGTCGCGGTGAGCAGGGCGGCGCGGCGGGCGGTGCGACGGGCGGCACGCCGGGTGGCGCGCTGGGCGGCGGAGATCGGCATAGGCCCATCGTGGGCCGGGACCCGGACCTCCGCGCGGGGCGGAGGTCCAAGTGGGGCACGACGGCCGGTCAGAGCGCCTGGCGCTTCGTCAGCCAGTTGAAGCAGATCCATCCCGGGAGCACCGGCAGCCACAGGGTGAGGAGGCGGTAGAGCAGGACCGCCGGGGTGGCGACCTCCAGGGGCAGGTTGACGGCGACGAGACCGAAGGTGAGGGCGGTCTCGACCGCGCCGACACCGCCCGGCGTCGGCGCCGCCGAGCCGAGCGCGTTGCCCGCGAGGAAGACGACGGCCACGCTCGCGTAGCTGATCGTCTGCTCCCCGTGGCTGAAGGCCCGGATCGAGGCGTCGAGGCAGAGGACGAAGACGACGGTGAGGAGCAGCATGCCGCCGATGCCGGTGACCAGCTTCATCGGGCGCTGGAGCACGTCCAGCATGCGCGGCACGACACCGGCGAAGAGCGAGCGCAGCCGGGTCGACACGAACTTCCGCATGAAGGGGATCGCCGTCACCACGAGGACGAGCACCGCGACCGTGAGGAGGCCGGCGATGACGGTCCTCGACGGGGTGAACTCCTGCGACTTCTCCGTACCCGTCAGATAGCCGAAGGCGAGGAGGAGCAGGATGTGGCAGCCGAGCCCGAACAGCTGCGACGCGCCCACGCTGGCTACCGCGAGCCCCGGGCGTACGCCCGCGCGCTGGAGGAAGCGGGTGTTCAGGGCGACGCCGCCGACCGCCGCCGGGGCGACGATCTTCACGAACGAGCCGGCGACCTGCGCCGCCACCGTCCGCCAGAACCCGACCCGCTCCGGCACGAAGCCGAGGAGGCTCATCGCGGCGGCCACGTAGCTGACCGCGGAGAAGAAGACGGCCGCCGCCACCCAGCGCCAGTCGGCCTCGCTGATCGTGGACAGCGGGGTCTTGGCGATCTGCGCGAAGAGGAAGTACGCGGCGATGGCGCCCGCGATCAGGCTGACGAGCGTCCGCGGCTTGATCCGCTCCAGGCGGACCGGCTCGACCGGCGCCTGGGGGCGGATGAGGAGCACCTGCCGCCGGATCTGGGCGAGCAAATCTTCCTCGCGGGCCTCGTCGAGCGCCGTGTCGAGGGCGCGCTTCTCGGCCTTCTTGTCGGCCTTCTTCTCGGCCCGTACGGCCTTCTTGCCGGCCGCGGCCTCGGCCTTCGCGAGCCCCCGCTCGTGCTTGGCGGCCTCGGAGGCGGCGAGGACGGCCTCGCGCTCGCGCTGCGAACGCTCGCGGGCCAGCTTCCGCAGCGTCGCGCGCGTGGAGCGGCTCAGCGCGATCGGCTGGAGCAGCGGCATGCAGTCGGCGACGGCGTCGGGCCCGAGGACCTCCACGGCCGCCGCGACCGCGCGCTCGGCCCCGACCCGCAGGCCGAGGGTGGTGAGGAGCTGCGCGATGTCCATGCGCAGGATCAGGTCGCCGGCGGCGATCTCGCCGCCGCGCAGGTCGGTCAGGAAGACCCTGCCGGAACGATCCACCAGGATCGCGTCGCCCGCGAGCCTGCGGTGGGCGATCCGGCGCGACTGGAGCGCCTTCACCTGGCGCCACGCGCCCCGGACGAGCTCGTCGGTGATCTCGTCGTCGTCCAGGGAGTCCAGGCTCCGGCCGCCGATGTGCTCGTACACGAGCATGACGGCGTCGGGACCGAGCTCGGAGGTCGCGATCAGCTTGGGCGCGTTCGCCCCGGCGGCGATGGCCGCGTAGGCGAGGAGGGCCTCCTGCTCCAGGGCCTGGCGGAGCGAGACGATCGAACGGCGGGTGCTGATGGTGCGGAGGGTGATCCGTCGCCAGAGCCGGTAGAAGAAGCCGTGCGCCTGCTGCTCGCGGTCGACGACGGTGACGTCGAGCGGCGGCCCGGCCTCCAGGGTGACGATGTACCGGCGGCCCCGGTCGCCGATGTCCGAGGCGTCGGGGACGCCCTCGGCGCGCAGCGCCGTGACGGGGCGGAAGCCGACGCGGCGGAGGCCGGCGAGGAGCGTCTGCCCGGTGGGCCGGACGTTCGGCGACCCGACCGCGTACAGCGTGCCGTACGCGACCGTCCAGCCGATGAGGACGGTCAGGATGATCGAGAGCGCGGTGGTGTAGCCGGCCACCAGCATCGTGAACGCGTCGAGCAGCAGCACCGCCCAGAGCGAGATCCGCCAGCGGGGCCTGCGGGCCATGCCGACGGCGGTCATGTACGCGATGACGGGCGCGAGGTAGTTGTGGACGGGGTCGGTGAGCCCGCCGCCGGACTGCGGCTGCGTCAGCGCGTCCTGGATGGTGGCGGGAGCGCCCTGGGCGACCCAGAGATCGGTGGCGAGGGTGACGCCGTGCGCGAGGACGGCGGCGAGGACGCCGTCGGCGATGCGCAGTCCGTCGCGTTTGATCAGCCGCTCGATGGCGAAGGCGACGGGGAAGAGCAGGACGGCGATGGAGGAGACGAGACCGGCGATCTTGACGAAGACGTCGGGGGCGCCGACGGCCCCCTTGTTGATGTCCTCCTCGAGACCGGAGGTCGTCGCGTGCGCGAAGGCGGCCACGGCGATGACGAGACCGATGGCGAGCAGACCGGCGAGCAGCCGCATGAGGTCCGAGGGCCGGTGGACACGGGCGGCGAGCAGGGGTTCGTCCCCGGAGACCCGCTCGGGCACGCCCGCCTCGCCCCCCTCGGGAGGTTGGGTGTCCTGGCCCATCACCGTGTTGTCCGTCCCTGCGTGCGCGTCTCGTCCGTGCTCGTGCGTGTGCGTCTGTGTCTGCGTGTGTGTCTGCGTCTGTGCCTGTGTGCCGGGGGCTTCCCCGTTTGTGTCTGCTTGTCGCTCTTGATCTCGTATCACCAGTCACCGCCCGCACGATGGTGGCACGAAGAGCCGCCGGACGGAGGCATCAGGGCCATGTCGGTGGGGTGAGGCAGGATGACACGGATGAGTACGGAGGAGCCCGTGGGAGACACCGGAGAGCTGCCCGCGTACGCGGAGCGGGTGCTCGACGTCGCCGACGCGATCCCGACCGGGCGGGTGATGACCTACGGCGACGTGGCCGAATGGCTCGGCGAGGGAGGGCCCCGGCAGGTCGGCCGGGTCATGGCGCTGTACGGCGGGTCGGCGCCGTGGTGGCGCGTGGTCCGCGCGGACGGGACGCTGCTGCCCGGGCACGAGCTGCGGGCCCTCGGGCACTACCGCGAGGAGGGGACGCCGCTGCGGGAGGCGGGCGCGGCGGCGGAGGGGCACGTGCCGAAGATCGACATGCGGCGGGCCCGTTGGGACGGACGTCACACGTGAGGAGGTTCGGTACGGAGCGGGGCTCGGCGCGGGCGCCTTTCGCGTAACGTCGATGGTCGCGTCCCGCGCGACGACGGCCGTCGCGGCGGTCGTCGCGACGGCCGCGGCGGCGGGACGTCTCACCCGCACCACCCGCACCATCCGTACCACCTGCACTGCTTCCCTTCCCAGGACCGGCGAACCACGTGAGCTCCTCCTCCACCACCCGGCACGCGCCGCACCAGGGACAGCCGTACCCGGGTTCGGGCCGGCAGCGGACCACGGGGGCGTACCGGCTGGTGCGCACCGCGCCGGCACCGGTGGACCCCCCTCAGCTGGACGCAGTGCAGAGGGAAGTGGTTGACCACGCCGGCGGACCACTTCTCGTCCTCGCCGGACCGGGCACCGGGAAGACGACGACGCTGGTGGAGTCGGTCGCCGCCCGGATGGAGAGCGGCGCGGACCCCGAGCGGATCCTCGTCCTCACCTTCAGCCGCAAGGCGGCGGTCGAGCTCCGCGACCGGATGGCGACGCGGCTCGGCGGGCGGCGCCCGCCGCAGGCGACGACCTTCCACTCGTACTGCTACGCCCTGATCCGCGCCCACCAGGACGCCGAGCTCTTCGCCGAACCGCTGCGCCTCCTCTCCGGACCCGAGCAGGACCTCGCCGTGCGCGAGCTGCTCGCGGGCCAGATCGACCTGGAGAAGGCCGGGCTCGGCCGGGTCGGCTGGCCCGACGAGCTGCGCGCCTGCCTCACGACGCGGGGCTTCGCCGACGAGGTGCGGGCGGTCCTCGCGCGCTCGCGCGAGCTGGGCCTCGGGCCGGACGCCCTGGCCCGCTTCGCGGACCGGGTCGGCCGCCCGGACTGGAAGGCGGCGGCGGGCTTCCTCGCGGAGTACCTCGACGTCCTCGACCTCCAGGGCGTCCTGGACTACACGGAACTGGTCCACCGCGCGGTCCTGCTGGCGGGCGAGGCGCCGCTCCCCGAGTACGACGTCGTCTACGTCGACGAGTACCAGGACACGGACCCGGCCCAGGTCCGGCTGCTGCACGCGCTGACGGGCGGCGGGCGGCGGACCGTCGTCGCCTTCGGCGACCCCGACCAGTCGATCTACGCGTTCCGGGGCGCCGACGTGAACGGCATCCTCGACTTCCCGACGGCGTTCGGGGGCGCGGACGTCCGCGTCCTCGGCACCTCCCGCCGGGCCGGCGCGGACCTCCTGGCGGCGAGCCGCCTCCTCACGCACCGCATGCCGCTGACCCGGCTGCCCGCGGAGAAGGTCCGCGCGCACCGCGAACTGACGGCGGCGCGGCCGGGGGGCCGGGCGGAGGCGTACACGTACCCGACGGCCTCGGCGGAGGCCGAGAACATCGCCGACCTCCTCCGCCGCGCCCACCTGGAGGACGGCGTCCCCTGGCAGGACATGGCCGTCCTGACCCGCGCCTCCTCCGCCCTCCCCGGCCTCCGCCGAGCCCTGACCTCGGCAGGAGTCCCGGTGGAAACGGACACGGCCGACACCCCCCTCCGCCACGAACCGGCGGTCGCCCCCCTCCTCCTGGCCCTCCGAACCCTGGCCAAGGCCCAGCACGGCGAGCCGGCACCGACCCCGGAGCCGGGGGCCGGCCCGGCCGAGGCCGGGCCCGAGCTCGCGCCGGATCACGCCTCTGCCGGGCCGGGCCGGTCCTCTGCCGGGCCGGATGACGCCGCTGCCGGGCCGGGCCGGGGCCCCGCCGCACCCGAGCCGGGGATGATCCCGGAGCCGGGGGCCGACCTGGCCAGGGTCGGGCCCGACACGGTTGTGGGCACGCGTTCCGCCGGGGCCGGGGGTACCTCCCAGGCGGAGCCCTGGGGGCGGGTGGGCACGACCGACCACGGCGCCGCGCTGTCGGCCCCTGCCTCCGGCCGTACCGCCGCCACCGCCGAAGGGGCGTCCGCCTCGGGAGAGCCCGAGCTCGGCTCGGACCCGGGTGCCGGCTCGCCCGACGGCGCCCGGCACGGGGACGGCGCCCGGCACGGGGACGGCGTCGGCTGGATCGCGGTCGACGTCGCGCTCGAACTCCTCGCCTCCCCGCTCGCCGGCACCGACCCCGCCGACCTCCGCCGCCTCGCCCGCGCCCTCCGCGACGAGGAGCGCGCCGCCGGCAACAAGCTCCCGCCCCCCTCCGACGTCCTCCTCGCCCGCGCCCTCGCCGAGCCCGAGCGTCTCGTCGCCCACGACTCCGCCTACGCGCGCGGCGCGAAGCGGCTCGGCGAGCTGCTCCGCAGGGCCCGCACGCTCCTCGACGAGGGCGGCACCGCCGAGGAGGCCCTGTGGGCGCTCTGGAGCGGCACCACCTGGCCCGACCGCCTGGAGCGCGCCGCCCTCCGCGGCGGCCCGGCCGGCCGCAACGCCGACCGCGACCTCGACGCCGTCTGCGCGCTGTTCGAGACCGCCGCCCGCGCCGAGGAGCGCGTCGGCGGCCGTGGCGTCCTCAACTTCCTGGAGGAGCTCGACGCCCAGGACATCGCCGCCGACACCCTGACCCGCCGCCACACCCGCCCCGATGCCGTCCGCCTGATGACCGCCCACCGTTCCAAGGGCCTCGAATGGGGGTTCGTCGTCGTCGCGGGCGTGCAGGAGGGCCTCTGGCCCGACCTCCGCCGCCGCGGTTCCCTCCTCGAAGCCGACCGCATCGGCCGCGACGGCCTCGCCGAGCCCCTCACCCCCGGCGCCCTCCTCGCCGAGGAGCGCCGTCTCTTCTACGTCGCCGCCACGCGCGCGCGTGACCGCCTCGTCGTCACGGCGGTGAAGGCCCCGGCCGAGGACGGCGACCAGCCGTCCCGCTTCCTCACGGAGCTCGGCGTCGAGCCGAAGGAGGTCCCGGGCCGCCCCCGCCGGCCCCTGGCCGTCTCCGCCCTGGTCGCGGAGCTCCGCGCGACGACCGTCGACCCGGCGGCCTCGCCCGCGCTCCGCGACGCCGCCGCGCAGCGCCTCGCCTCGCTCGCCGCGCTCGTCGACGAGGACGGCCAGCCGCTGGCGCCCGCCGCGCACCCGGAGCGCTGGTGGGGGCTGGACGAGCCGACGCGGAGCGCCGTACCGCTGCGGGAGCGGGACCGGCCGGTCGCGCTGTCGCCGAGCGCCCTGGAGAACCTCGCCACCACCTGTTCGCTCCAGTGGTTCCTGGGCCGCGAGGTGAAGGCCGCGGCCCCGGCCACCGCCGCCCAGGGCTTCGGCAACGTCGTGCACGTCCTGGCCGACGAGGTCGCCTCCGGCCGTACGCCGGCCGACCTGGACGTCCTGATGGCCCGCCTGGACTCGGTCTGGGACGCCCTCGCCTTCGACGCCCCCTGGAAGAGCTCCCAGGAGAAGGCCCACGCGCGCGTGGCGCTGGAACGCTTCCTGCGCTGGCACGTCATGGACCGGGGCGGCCGGACCCCCGCCGCCTCGGAGCACGGCTTCGACGTGACCCTGGAGGCGGGGGAGTACGAGGTCCGCATCCGCGGCTCCATGGACCGCGTGGAGACCGACGAACACGGGCGCGCGTACGTCGTCGACTTCAAGACCGGGAAGTCGGCCCCCACCCGGGACGAGGTCGCCCACCACCCGCAGCTCGCCGTCTACCAGCTGGCCGTCCGCGAGGGCGCCCTCGACGAGGTCTTCGACGGCCGCCGCCCGGAGCCGGGGGGCGCCGAGCTCGTACAGCTGCGGCAGGCTGCCCCGAAGAAGGAGGGCGGGGACGCCCTGCCGAAGGTCCAGGCCCAGGAGCCCCTGGCGGGGGAGTGGGTCGGCGACCTGCTCGCCACGGCCGCGGGGCGGGTCCTCGACGAGCGCTTCACGCCCACGACCGGCCGGCACTGCACGACCTGCTCCTTCCGTGCCTCGTGCAGCGCGCAGCCGGAGGGCCGTCAGGTCGTGGAGTGACGAACTGTCACATGATCTGTGTGGAGCGTCACGCTCCGCTTATGCAACCTTTCCCCGTGCCCACGGGTCACTTCCCTGTGCGGCCCATAAGGGCGCCGTAAAGGAAAGCTGAGAAAGAACGCCGTGAGGGGTAAGCACATGAGGGCCGACCGGAAGCTCTGGATGACCGCGACGATCTGCGCGGTCGTGGCCGCGGGGGTCACGGGCTGCTCCCAGGGCGAGGACAAGGCCGCCGCCGACCCCTTCAAGGGGCTCACCGCCGAGGCCATCGCCGACAAGGCCGTCGCCACGACGAAGGCGGCCACCGCCTTCCGCATGACCGGCACCGGCACGACCGACGGCGAGGAGATGACCGTCGACTTCTCCGTCGACGCCAAGGGCACCTGCAAGGGCTCGATGAAGGCCGCCAAGGGCGGGACCGCCGAGGTCATCGGCACCGGCGACACCAGTTACATGAAGGGCAACGAGGCCTTCTGGCGCTCCTCCGGCGGCGAGGAGGGCGCCTCGGCGGGCGAGACCGACGCCATGTCCAACGCCCTCAAGGGCCGCTGGCTGGCGATGCCCGCCGGTGCCGACGGCGACACCGCCGCCTTCTGCGACCTCAAGGCCATCGTCAAGGACATGGACGAGGACACGCCCCGCAAGGGCATGACCCGCGGCGACGACGCCGACGTGGACGGCAAGGCCGCCGCCACGCTGGTGAAGAAGGGCGACAAGGGCGAGACCACGACGTTCTACGTCGCCAGGGACGCCGCCAAGCCGTACATCCTGCGCGTCGTCGAGACCGGCGGCAAGGAGCCCGGCACGATGACCCTCGGCGACTTCGACAAGCCGGTCACCGTCACGGCCCCGCCGGCCGGCGAGACCGTCGACATGGAGCAGCTGATGAAGACCCTCACGGCCTCCTGACGCCCTCCGCGAACCCGCAGAAGTAGCGGCCACGCGCGCGCGGGGCGACGCTGGTGGGAGCCTCGGGGAATCCGCGAGGAGGCTCGCATGGCGCCCCAGCCCCAGCCCCGGTCCCACTCCGAGGACCGGCACCAGCACCAGACCCGCTCCCGTTTCCACGGGAGGCTCCGCGCCGCGGCCGTCGTCTGCGCCGCCGTCGCCGTCGCGGGCCCCGCGCCCGCGGTGGCGGCCTGGGCGGCGGCCCCGGCACAGGCCCCGGTCGCCCCCGCCCCGGCCGCCTCCGTACCGGACGCCGCCGCCTCCGTACCGGCCGCCCCCGCGCCCGCCCCCTCCCCGGACCCCTTCGCCGGGCTCTCCGCCGACGAGATCGGCGACCGCGCGATCGCCGCCACCCAGTCCGCGACCTCGCTGCGCATGACCGGCCGGGTCGTCGCCGACGACCAGCCGCTCGACATCGACTTCGCCCTCGACGACCGGGGCGACTGCACCGGCGAGATGGCGATCGAGGGCGGCACCGCCGAACTCCGCCGGGCCGACGACATCACGTACATGAAGGGCGACGAGCCCTTCTGGCGGGCCTCCATGACCTCCCAGGGCATGCCCCCGGCCCAGATCGACACCGTCGTGGAGCTCGTCAAGGGCCGCTGGCTGAAGATCGCCCCCGGCCAGGCCGGCAGCGGCGACCTCAGCGGCGTCTGCGACCTGAAGGGGCTGCTCGCCGACCTCGACGACGACAGGGCGGAGCACGCCGGCCTGGTCCGGGGCGAGGACGGCGAGGTGAACGGCGTGCCCGTCGCCACCCTCGTGCAGAAGAAGGCCGACGGCGAGACGACCACCGTCTCCGTCTCCCGGGAGGGCAAGCCGTACATCCTCAAGATGGTCAAGACGGGCGGCGACGGCCCCGGCTCGATGATCCTCTCCGACTACGACGAGCCGGTCCGGGTGACCGTGCCGCCGGCCTCGGAGACGGTGGACCTCGCGAAGCTGGAGCAG
The DNA here is from genome assembly GCF_040641575.1 of Streptomyces sp. NPDC020807. Classification (NCBI taxonomy): domain Bacteria; kingdom Bacillati; phylum Actinomycetota; class Actinomycetes; order Kitasatosporales; family Streptomycetaceae; genus Streptomyces; species Streptomyces sp. NPDC020807. The sequence continues at coordinate 136,727 of NZ_JBFADU010000016.1, read as the reverse complement.
GGCACGGCCACGTGATCCGGGGCACAGGGGATTGTCAGTCGGTCCCGTTAGCCTCTTTGGGGTGACCACCGCACGAATCGGCGACCCCGAGGAGCTCAAGGAGCTGCTCGGCATCCCCTTCACCCCGGAGCAGACGGCCTGCATCACCGCGCCGCTCGCCCCGCAGGTCGTCGTGGCCGGAGCGGGTTCCGGCAAGACGACGGTGATGGCCGCGCGCGTGGTCTGGCTGGTGGGCACGGGCCAGGTCGCCCCGGAGCAGGTCCTCGGCCTCACCTTCACCAACAAGGCCGCGGGCGAGCTCGCCGAGCGCGTCCGCACCGCCCTGGTCCGCGCGGGCGTCACCGACCCGGACACGATCGACCCCGACAATCCCCCCGGCGAGCCCCGCATCTCGACGTACCACGCCTTCGCCGGGCAGCTCCTCACCGACCACGGCCTCCGCATCGGCCTGGAGCCCACCTCCCGGCTCCTCGCCGACGCCACCCGCTACCAGCTCGCCGCGCGCGTGCTGCGCGAGGCCCCCGGCCCGTACCCCGCCCTGACGAAGTCCTTCGCGACCCTCGTCACCGACCTCCTCGCCCTCGACGGCGAGCTCGCCGAGCACCTCGTACGGCCCGACGAGCTCCTGGCGTACGACTCCGAGCTCCTCACCGCCCTCGCCGGTGCCAAGCTCACCAACGCCGAGCTGCGCAAGATCCCCGAGGCCACCGCCGCCCGCCGCGAACTCCTCGACCTCGTCGTCCGCTACTGTGCCGCCAAGCGCTCCCGCGACCTGCTCGACTTCGGCGACCAGATCGCCCTCTCCGCCGAGCTCGCCACCACCCGGCCCGAGGTCGGCACGATCCTCCGCGACGAGTTCCGGGTCGTCCTGCTCGACGAGTACCAGGACACCTCCGTCGCGCAGCGGCTGCTGCTCTCCGGCCTCTTCGGCCGCGACCCCGCCGGTACGGCCACGGGCCACGCCGTCACCGCCGTCGGCGACCCCTGCCAGGCCATCTACGGCTGGCGCGGCGCCTCCGTGGCCAACCTCGACGACTTCCCCGACCACTTCCCGTACGCCGACGGCACCCCCGCGAGCCGCTACTCGCTCTCCGAGAACCGCCGCAGCGGCGGCCGCCTCCTCGACCTCGCCAACCGCCTCGCCGCCCCGCTGCGCGCCATGCACGCGGGCGTGGAGGCGCTGCGGCCCGCGCCCGGCGCCGAGGCCGACGGCAGCGTGCGCATCGCGCTCCTCCCCACCCACGCCGAGGAGATCGACTGGCTGGCCGACTCCCTCGCCCACCTCGTCCGCACCGGCCGCGAACCCGGCGAGATGGCCGTCCTGTGCCGGACCGCCACCGACTTCCCCGCCCTCCACGCGGCCCTCGTCGCCCGTGACGTGCCGGTCGAGGTCGTCGGCCTCTCCGGCCTGCTGCACCTCCCCGAGATCGCCGACCTCGTCGCCGTCTGCGAGGTCCTCCAGGACCCGGGGGCCAACGCCTCCCTCGTCCGGCTCCTCACCGGCCCCCGCTGGCGCATCGGCCCCCGCGACCTCGCCCTCCTCGGCCGCCGCGCCCGCCTCCTCGTCCACCGGGGCGGCGACGAGCCGGATCCCGAGCAGCGGCTCGCCGCCGCCGTCGAGGGCGTCGACCCGGCCGAGGTGATCTCGCTCGCCGACGCGCTCGACACCTTCCTCGACTCCGGCGGCGCCGCCGACGACGGCCTGCCCTTCTCCGCCGAGGCGCGCGTCCGCTTCGCGCGGCTCGCCACCGAGCTGCGTGCCCTGCGCTCCTCGCTCGCCGACCCCCTCATGGACGTCCTGCACCGGATCCTCGGCGCGACGGGCCTGGAGGTCGAGCTCTCGGCCTCCCCGCACGCCCTGGCGGCCCGCCGCCGCGAGACCCTGTCGAACTTCCTGGACATCGCCGCCGGCTTCGCCTCCCTCGACGGGGAGGCGAGCCTGCTGGCGTTCCTCGGCTTCCTGCGGACGGCCGCCCAGTTCGAGAAGGGCCTCGACAACGCGCTCCCCGGCGGCGAGAACACGGTGAAGGTCCTCACCGCCCACAAGTCCAAGGGCCTGGAGTGGGACGTCGTCGCCGTGCCCGGCCTCGTCGCCGACGCCTTCCCCAGCGCACGCGCGCGTGAGGCGTGGACCGCGCAGCCCCAGGTCCTCCCGCACGCCCTGCGCGGCGACGCCCCGACGCTGCCAGCGATCGACACCTGGGACGCCAAGTCCCTGACGGCCTTCAAGGCCGCCATGAAGGACCACCAGCACACCGAGGAGCTCCGCCTCGGCTACGTCACCTTCACCCGCCCCCGGTCCCTCCTCCTCGGCTCCGCCCACTGGTGGGGGCCCGCCCAGAAGAAGCCGCGGGGCCCCTCGGAGTTCCTCCAGGCGCTGTACGAGCACTGCGAGACCGGCCACGGCGACATCGAGGTCTGGGCGGAGGAGCCGGCGGCGGACGCGGAGAACCCGTCCCTGACGGAGCACCTCCAGGACCAGGCCTGGCCGCTGCCGCTGGACGAGGAGGCGCTGGCGTGGCGCCGGGAGGCCGCCCACGCCGTGCGGACCAGGCTGCGGGCGTACGAAACCTCCGGCACGGGCGGCCCCGAGGCGGCGCCCGACCGCTCGGACGCGCACTCCGAGGCCCCGCACTCCGGGGCCCAGAGCCCCGAGGCCCTGAACCCCGAGGACCTCCGGCCCGAGGCCCCGAACCCCGAGCCCCCGAACCCCGAGCCCCCGCACTCCGAGGCCCCGCACTCCGAGGACCTCTGGACCGAGGAGGAGCCCGCCTGGCCCGAGGAGCGGGAACCCGTCTGGGACGAGGACGAGGAGACCCTCCCCGAGGACACCCACGCCGACGCGGTCCCGGCGCCCCGGGCGGAGGTGCCGGACCACGGACCCGACCACGGACCCGACCTCACCCCCGACCTCACCCCCGAGGACGCCAGGACCATCGCCTCCTGGGACCGCGACCTCACCGCCCTCACCACCGAGCTCCGCCGCGCCCGCGCCACCACCCGGGACGTCCTGCTCCCCGCGTACCTCTCCGCCTCCCAGGTGCTGCGCCTCGCCGACGACCCCGACGGCTTCGCGCGGGACCTGGCCCGCCCCATGCCCAGGCCGCCGCAGCCGGCGGCCCGCCGGGGCACCCGCTTCCACGCGTGGGTGGAGTCCCGTTTCGAGGAGCTCCCGCTGCCGTTCCTCGGCCCCGACGAGCTGCCCGGCGGCGAGGACTTCGCCGGGGAGCCCGAGATCCTCGACGAGCGGGACCTCGACGCCCTCAAGGAGGCCTTCGACCGCACGGAGTACGCCCGCCGGACCCCGTACCGCGTCGAGGTCCCCGTCCACCTCACCCTCGCGGGCCGGGTCGTCCGGGGCCGGATCGACGCCGTCTACCGGGACGAGGAGACCGGCGCGTACGAGATCGTGGACTGGAAGACCAGCCTCCACCGCACCGCCGACCCCCTCCAGCTCGCGATCTACCGGCTCGCCTGGGCCGAGCGGCACGGCCTCGCGCCCGAGGAGGTCACGGCCGCCTTCGTGTACGTCAGGACGGGCGAGGTGGCCCGCCCGGCGAGGCTGCCCGGCCGCGCCGGTCTGGAAGCGATCCTGCTGGGCGGGGCACCCCCGGAGGGGGGCTAGGCTCGTGGGCATGAGCGAGACCCCGGACAGCGTCGTCCACGCCGTACGCACGTACATCGAGCAGCACCGAGCCGCCTTCCTCGGCGACCTGGCGGAGTGGCTGCGCATCCCCTCCGTCTCGGCGCAGCCGGACCGGGCGGGAGACGTGCGGCGCAGCGCCGAATGGCTGGCGGCCAAGCTCACGGAGACCGGCTTCACGACCGTCGAGGTGTGGGAGACGGACGGAGCCCCGGCGGTCTTCGCCGAGTGGCCCTCCGGCGAGCCCGACGCCCCGACCGTCCTGGTCTACGGCCACCACGACGTGCAGCCCGCGGCCCGCGAGGACGGCTGGCACACGGAGCCCTTCGAGCCGACGGTGGTCGACGGCCGGATGTACGCACGGGGCGCCGCCGACGACAAGGGCCAGGTGTTCTTCCACACACTCGGCGTCCGCGCCCACCTCGCCGCGACCGGCCGGACGGCCCCGGCCGTCAACCTCAAGCTGATCGTCGAGGGCGAGGAGGAGTCCGGCTCCCCGCACTTCCGCGCGCTCGTCGAGGCGCACGCCGACCGGCTCGCCGCCGACGCCGTGATCGTCTCCGACACCGGCATGTGGTCCGAGACGACCCCCACCGTCTGCACCGGCATGCGCGGGGTCGCCGACTGCGAGATCGAGCTGTACGGCCCCGACCAGGACATCCACTCCGGTTCCTTCGGCGGCGCCGTGCCGAACCCGGCGACCGTCGCGGGCCGGATCGTCGCGGCCCTCCACGACGAGAACGAGCACGTCGCGATCCCCGGCTTCTACGAGGGCGTCACCGAGCTCTCCGACGCGGAGCGCGCCCTCGTCGCCGAGCTGCCCTTCGACGAGGCCGCCTGGCTGCGCACGGCCAAGTCCCACGGCACCCTCGGCGAGACCGGCTTCTCCACCCTGGAGCGCGTCTGGGCCCGCCCGACCGCCGAGGTCAACGGCATCGGCGGCGGTTACCAGGGCCCCGGCGGCAAGACGATCGTCCCCGCCTCCGCCCAGCTGAAGCTGTCGTTCCGCCTCGTCGCCGGCCAGGACCCCGACAAGATCGAACTGGCGGTACGGGACTGGCTCGCCGGCCTCGTCCCCGCCGGCATCCGGTACGAGATCGTCTTCGGCGCCCCGACCCGCCCCTGCCTCACCCCGCTCGACCACCCCGCCCTCAAGGCGGTCGCGGGCGCGATGAGCCGGGCCTTCGACGGCGCCAAGGTCCGCTACACCCGCGAGGGCGGCTCGGGCCCGGCCGCCGACCTCCAGGACGTGCTGGACGCGCCCGTCCTGTTCCTCGGCATCTCCGTACCGTCCGACGGCTGGCACGCCCCCAACGAGAAGATCGAGCTCGATCTCCTCATGAAGGGCGTCGAGACGACCGCGTACCTGTGGAGCGGCGACCTGCCCACCGCCCTCCACGGCGCCGAGCGCTGAACTAACACACCGATCCGGGGGAGTTGGAAGCACCTGTGAGCACCATGAAGAACACCACGACGGGCGACCGGCCGGACCGTCCGATCTCGCTCACCGCGCCGAGCGGCATCGACCGGGCCGCCCACCACCGCCTCGACGAGGCGTGGCTCGCGGCGGCGTGGAGCCACCCGACCACCCGCGTCTTCGTGGTCTCCGGCGGCCAGGTGCTCATCGACGACCGCCCCGACGGCACGACCGAGCTCGTCATGACCCCGGCCTTCGAGGCCCCGGTCACCGAGACCCACCGCTACTTCCTGGGCACGGACGCCGAGGGCGTCTCGTACTTCGCGCTCCAGAAGGACACCCTGCCGGGCCGCATGGACCAGTCCGCGCGCCCCGCCGGGCTGCGCGAGGCGGGCCTCCTCCTGTCCGACCGGGACGCGGGCCTCATGGTGCACGCGGTGGCCCTGGAGAACTGGCAGCGGCTCCACCGCTTCTGCTCGCGCTGCGGCGAGCGCACGGTCATCGCGGCGGCCGGCCACATCCGCCGCTGCCAGGCCTGCGGCGCGGAGCACTACCCGCGGACCGACCCGGCCGTGATCATGCTGGTCACGGACGACGAGGACCGCGCCCTGCTCGGCCGCCAGGTCCACTGGCCCGAGGGCCGCTTCTCGACGCTCGCGGGCTTCGTCGAGCCCGGCGAGTCGATCGAGCAGTCGGTCGTCCGCGAGGTCTTCGAGGAGGCCGGCGTCACGATCGGCGAGGTCGAGTACACCGGCAGCCAGCCCTGGCCCTTCCCGTCCAGCCTGATGCTGGGCTTCTTCGCCCGCGCCACCTCGGCGGAGATCAACGTGGACGGCGAGGAGATCCACGAGGCCCGCTGGTTCTCCCGCGAGGAGCTCGCCACCGCCTTCGAGACCGGCGAGGTCCTCCCGCCGTACGGCATCTCGATCGCCTCGCGCCTGATCGAGCTCTGGTACGGCAAGCCGCTCCCGAAGCCCGGCGACGTTCTCTAGACCCTTTCCGCGAGACCCTTCCCGCGCTCGGGAGGTCAGTCGCGCCAGAAGCGCCACCGGGCGTGCGGGGGCGCGCAGTCGCCGGCGCCGACGGCCGCGTGGTAGGCGCGCTCGACGGCCGCTTCCCGGTCCTCCCCGGATCCCAGGGAGGACGTGGCGAAGGTGCACTCGGGACTGACGGTCTGGCCGGCGTACCAGCCGACGGACCCGGCGACGAGGGCCGTCACCGCGCAGGCGACGAGGAGGAGCCGACGCGTGTCGGCCGGCAGGGCAGAGGGCATCCGCGCATCGTACGAGCGCCCCCGGACACACGGGAGCCCCCGGCCGTCCCGGCCGGGGGCTCCCGTCGTCGCTCCGACGCGGTCTCAGACCGCCAGCGCCTGCTTGACCTGGGCGAGGGACGGGTTGGTCATCACCGACTCGCTGCCCTGGTCGGAGACGACCAGGACGGTCGGGACCGTCTGGTTGCCGCCGTTGGCCTTCTCGACGAACGCCGCCGACTCGGGGTCCTGCTCGATGTTGATCTCCGTGTACGCGATTCCCTCGCGGTCCATCTGGCTCTTCAGCCGACGGCAGTAGCCGCACCAGGTGGTGCTGTACATCGTCACAGTGCCCTGCATGGCCTGGCGCTCCTCTTGTTCGCGGACGGGTGCCGAGGAGAAGAACGTACGGCTTCCCGGCGCCATTCCCGGAATCCGTATGACCGGCGTCATTCGTATGACCGGCGCCTCCCGCCTGTGGACAAGGCGCGGCTGGCGGGACGGGGGACCTGGCAGCATGGAGAGCGTGACAGCAGCAACGCACTCCACTCTCTTCCCGCAGGTCCCGGAGACGGCCGACGCGGTGCTCGACGGGCTCGACCCCGAGCAGCGCGAGGTCGCCACGGCCCTGAGCGGCCCGGTGTGCGTGCTGGCGGGAGCCGGCACGGGCAAGACACGGGCCATCACGCACCGGATCGCGTACGGGGTGCGGTCGGGGCAGCTCCAGCCCGCCAGCGTGCTCGCCGTCACCTTCACCAACCGGGCCGCGGGAGAGATGCGCGGGCGGCTCCGGCAGCTCGGCGCGGGCGGCGTCCAGGCGCGGACCTTCCACTCCGCCGCCCTCCGCCAGCTCCAGTTCTTCTGGCCGAAAGCCGTCGGTGGCGATCTGCCCCGGCTCGCCGAGCGCAAGATCCAGCTCGTGGCCGACGCCGCCGCCCGATGCCGCGTGCGGCTCGACCGCAACGAGCTGCGGGACGTCACGGGCGAGATCGAGTGGGCCAAGGTCACCCAGACGGTCCCCGCCGACTACCCGGCGGCGGTCGCGAAGGCCACCAGGGACGCCCCGCGCGACCCGGCGGAAATCAGCCAGATCTACGCGATGTACGAGCAGCTCAAGCGCGACCGCTCGGTGATCGACTTCGAGGACGTCCTGCTGCTCACCGTCGGCATCCTCCAGGACCGGCACGACATCGCGGACCAGATCCGCCGCCAGTACCAGCACTTCGTGGTGGACGAGTACCAGGACGTCTCGCCGCTCCAGCAGCGGCTGCTCGACCTCTGGCTCGGCGAGCGGGACAACCTCTGCGTGGTCGGCGACGCCAGCCAGACGATCTACTCGTTCACCGGCGCCACCCCCGACCACCTGCTGAACTTCCGCCACCGGCATCCGCACGCGACGGTGGTCAAGCTCGTCCGCGACTACCGCTCCACCCCGCAGGTCGTCCACCTCGCCAACGGCCTCCTGAACCAGGCGAGCGGCCGCGCCGCCGAGCACCGCCTGGAGCTGATCTCCCAGCGCGACCCGGGCCCCGAGCCGGCCTACACGGAGTACGCCGACGAGCCCGCCGAGGCCGAGGGCACCGCCCGCCGCATCCGTGACCTCATCGCCGCCGGCGTCCCCGCCGGGGAGATCGCCGTCCTCTACCGGATCAACGCCCAGTCCGAGGTCTACGAGCAGGCGCTCGCCGACGCGGGCGTGCCCTACCAGCTGCGCGGCGCCGAGCGCTTCTTCGAGCGCCAGGAGGTACGGGAGGCGGGCATCGCCCTGCGCGGCGCGGCCCGCGCCGGGGGCAACGACTCCCTGCTCGACGACGCCGAGGACCTGCCCGCGCAGGTCAGGGCCGTCCTCTCGACCAAGGGCTGGACCACCCAGCCGCCGTCCGGCTCCGGCGCCGCCCGCGACAAGTGGGAGTCCCTCGCCGCCCTCGTCCGGCTCGCCGAGGACTTCGCCCGCGCCAAGCCCGGCGCCACCCTCTCCGACCTGGTCGCCGAGCTCGACGAGCGGGCCGCCGCCCAGCACGCCCCGACCGTCCAGGGCGTCACGCTCGCCTCGCTGCACGCGGCGAAGGGCCTCGAATGGGACGCCGTGTTCCTCGTCGGCCTCACCGAGGGCATGATGCCGATCACGTACGCCAAGACGGACGAGCAGGTCGAGGAGGAGCGCCGCCTGCTGTACGTGGGGGTGACCCGGGCCCGGCTCCACCTCGCGCTCTCCTGGTCGCTCTCCCGGGCCCCCGGCGGCCGCGCCTCCCGGCGCCCCACCCGCTTCCTCAACGGCCTGCGGCCCGGCTCGGGCTCCCTCGGCCGGAGCAGGCCCCTCGCCCTCGGCGGCGTCGAGCGGGGTCTCGGACCCGCCCGCCGCAAGCCGCGCGGCCCGGTCCTGTGCCGGGTCTGCGGGGCGACGCTCACCGAGGCGGGCGCCATGAAACTGCTGCGCTGCGAGGACTGCCCCTCGGACATGGACGAGGGCCTGTACGAGCGGCTCCGGGACTGGCGCGCCGAGCAGGCCCGCGAGCTCGCCCAGCCGGCCTACTGCGTCTTCACCGACAAGACGCTCATGGCCATCGCCGAGCGCGTGCCGACCACCGACGGGGAGCTCGCGGCGATCTCGGGGGTCGGCACGCGCAAGCTCGTCCGCTTCGGGGCCGACGTCCTGGCCATCTGCGCAGGTGGGGAGGGCGGGACAGGTGAGATCGAGGTCTCTTGAAAACTCGTGGGAAAAATAGTTTGCGCCTGCCCCGTCAAGCGCCATAGGTTCTTAACCACGGAAACGGCGGCTTCTTCGAAGCCCTGTCTTCGTGCTGTACTTGTCCAAATAAACACTTGAGGGTCCGGCTCACACCCGAGCCCTCCGAGACGCCGAGAGGAGGCGATTCCCCGTGATCAGCAGCTGCATCAAGACCCGCACCGTCAGCTCCGCCGACGTTGCCGTCGTTGCCGCCAACGCCAAAATGACCGATCGCTCGGTCGCCTCCGCCCGCATCCTCGGCTTCTCCGCCTCGGCCTTCATTGGCACCGGTCTGTCCGTCGCCGGCTCGTCCGCCGCCGCTCTTTCCGTCGCCCATGTCCCGGCCACCGGTCTGCCCGTCGTCGGCCTGCCCGTCGCCGTTCTCTCCGGTCTCGGCTTCGCCGTCCGCGTGGAGCGGGGCAATGAGCGACCGACCAAGGCACTGGACGCAGCTGCAGGCAAGGCCACGGCGTATGGCTTTGCGGCGACCGGTGCCGGCACGCAGCAGCAGACGATGACGCACGACCACAAGATGTGGGCCTTCCGTGGGCTCGAACCCTGGAGCGATCCAGTCTGATCCAGGATCAGACAGGCGCCTTCAGGGCCGCGGAACCCCACCCGGGATCCGCGGCCCTTCTGTTTGTCCCCGACCGGGGGCGACGGAGCGAAGGGGCCTCGGCCGAAAACCCGGTACCAGCCGAAACCCCGGCCAACAGGCCGGAACGACCAGACGAGGAATGACCACCGTGCATCTCGAAGCGCACGCCCCGTCCGTACCGCCTTCCGACTCGAACTCCCTGCCCGGCCTCACGGAGGACCCCGCTTTGACCCCCCTTACCGCGCTCACCGCGCTCGACGACGCCATCGAGAACCTCGGCGTCCCCGTTCCCTGTCGCACCTACGACCCCGAGGTCTTCTTCGCCGAGTCCCCGGCCGACGTCGAGTACGCGAAGTCCCTCTGCCAGACCTGCCCCCTCGTCACCGCCTGCCTGGCCGGCGCGAAGGAGCGCCGCGAGCCCTGGGGCGTCTGGGGCGGCGAGCTCTTCGTCCAGGGCGTGGTCGTGGCCCGCAAGCGGCCCCGTGGCCGTCCGCGCAAGAACCCGGTCGTCGCGGCATGAACGTCACCGGAACCATCGACCGCCCCCTCACGCACGATCCCCAGAAGCAGGACCCGATGACCTCTTCCGCCAGTGAGCCCCTCGGCTCCGCGACCTCACGCTTCTCCACCGCCGGCGCGCACACCTCGCGTCAGAACAGGACCCGCGAAATGCAACTCATCCCCGAAGCCCTGGCCCGTGCCCATATGCATGAGCGCCACCGCGAGGCCGACGCGGAACGCCAGGCCGTGCGCCTGGTCGCCGCCCGGCGCATGCAGCGCCGCGCCGAGCGCGTCTCGCTGCGCGCCCGCCGCGCCCTGGCCATGGCCGTCATGAACTGACCCTCACGGGTCGGAGCCACGCACACCCCGCGCCCCCTCCGGGGCGCCCCCGCGGTGCGTTGCCCGCTCCGCGGGGCGCCCGCCGGGCTATCGTCACGAGGATGAACGACGCCCGTACCCCCGAGGCGCCCCTCGCCTGCGCGCGCTGCGGAAAGACCGCCGACACCCTCCCGCTGACCTGGACGTGCTCCGTGGAGAACGGCCGGCGCGAGTACTTCTGCGAGGAGTGCGCCCGTGCCAACATCCGCGCGATCGAGGGCCGACTCGACTCGGCCTGGTGGTGACCGCCCTCAGCCGCCGACCGGTCCCCGGTCGGCGTCCGGGTCGACGAACCCCGGCAGCCACTCCTCCAGCTCGTCCCGCAGCCGCACCGTCGCGTTCAGCTGGCAGAGCACGCCGATCGTGCTGAGCGTCACACGGTGTATCAGCAGGTACGAGGGCGGCAGGTTGAGCTGCTTGCCCAGCTGGTGCGCGGGGGAGCGGGGATCGGCGATCCGGGTCGCCTGGGCGCGCAGCCAGCCGCGCGTGAACAGGAAGGACTCCGCGTCGGCCGGTTCGATGATCGGCAGCAGGTACTCCAGGACGGCTTCCGGGTCGAGGGCGACGGACTCCTTGACGAAGCCCTCCCCGCGCAGCAGCTCGTAGACGGTCTCGGCCTCGCCGCCGAGCGCTCTGCGCAGACAGACGCCGATCGTCTCCGGCAGCCCGCCGGGCAGCCGGTCCACGGTCCCGAAGTCGAGGACGCCGAGCCGCCAGCTCGCCGGATCGTCCCCGTCCCCGTCCTCGGCCCCGCCCGGGGGCCCGGGCAGCAGCCGGAAGTTCCCCGGGTGCGGGTCGGCGTGGAGCAGACCGGTCCGCGAGGGGCCGGAGAAGAGGAAGCGGGCCAGGAGCTGCCCGGCCCGGTCCCGCTGGGCCTGCGTGCCGTCCGCGATCACCTCCGAGAGCGGGATCCCGTCCATCCACTCCGTCACGAGGACCTGCTCCGACTGGTGCACCACCGCCGGCACCACCACGTCGGGGTCCTCGGCGAAGGTCCCCGCGTGCGCCCGCTGGGCGGTGGCCTCCAGCTCGTAGTCCAGCTCCTCGGAGACCCGGTCGCGCATCTCGGTGATCAGCGGCTTGATGTCCATCCCCGGCACCAGCGGTCCGAGGAGCCGGGCGAAGCGGCTCAACTGCGTCAGGTCCGAGAGCAGGGCCTCCCCTGCGCCCGGGTACTGCACCTTGACCGCGACCTCGCGCCCGTCGTGCCAGACGGCCCGGTGCACCTGGCCGATCGACGCGGCGGCGGCCGGCTTGTCCTCGAACTCCAGGAACAGTCCCCGCCAGTCCTCGCCGAGCCGCTCACCGAGCACCGCGTGGACGGTGCTGGTCGGCATGGGCGGCGCGGCCTCCTGAAGCTTCGTCAACGCCACCCGGTACGGCCCCGCGACCTCTTCCGGAAGGGCGGACTCGAAGACGGACAGCGCCTGCCCGAGCTTCATCGCCCCGCCCTTCAGCTCGCCCAGGGTCTTGAACAGCTGGTCGGCCGTCCGCTCCTTGAGCTCACGGGCCACGAGCTCGGCGGACTTCCCGCCGATCCGCTTGCCCAGGCCCCAGGTGGCCCGGCCGGCGAAGCCCAACGGCAACGCGGCCAACTTGGCGGTCCGGGTGACCGCCTTCCGGGGAAGATCAGACATGCGCCCCTCCAATTCCCAGACTGCCGTGCCGCGCAGGGCCGTTACCCCGCCATTGTGTCCTGCGCACCTCGGGCCCCGGTGGTGCCCTCCCTCTCCGCGCCGCGCGCCGCCCCGCAGGGGCAGGCCGGGTGCGGCCGCAGCTGTTCGGCACGCCACTCCAACAGCGGAAGCGACACCTCCCACCGGGCGCCGGTGCTCGCGGGCAGGTCCCCGTCGAGGAAGGCGAGCGCGTGGGCCGCGGCGAGCCCCGCCACCGCCGTGGCGAGCGCGAGGTCGCAGGCCGGCAGCGGGTGCGGAGGCCCCGAGCGCCACTGCGCGAGCAGCAGCGGTCGGAACGGCTGCCGGTCCGTCAGGTGCTCCTGGAGGCAGCGGGCGCAGGCCGTCCCGCCGGGCAGGACGAGCGGGCCGACCGTCCCCGTCGCCTCCAGCACGCCCACGTACAGATGGGGGGTGCCGGTGGCGATCCACGGTTCGGCGGGGAGCGGGTCGGGGACGTACGCCCCGAGCCCGTCCCGGGGCGCCACCACGACGAGTGACAGCGGGGGAGTCCCGCGGTTGCCGTCCTCGGCGGTCGGGCAGCCCCGGTCGACATCTCGCTCCGGGCCGCGGCCGGTGTCCCGCCCGGCGCCCCGTGCGAAGCCCCGGGCCCAGCGCCCGACCAGGCGCCGGGCCGCCGTCACCCGGCGCTCGCCGACGGACTCGGCGGGCAGTCCGCCGGGGGCCGTCTCCCACGGCTCGACGCGCCCCGCGTCCAGCACCTCGACCGTCCCCACGCCCGCCGCCGAGAGCAGGGCCGCCACCGTCGCCCCCACCCGTCCGGCGCCCCGGACCTGGACGCGCATCGCCCGCCGGGCGCCCAGCGTCCGTACCGCCCGGTCCGGCTCGCGGTGGACGACGGAGAGGGAGGCGAGGTCCGCGCGGAGCGGGTCGAGAGCCGTGTCCACCGCCCCGGCCCGCGGACCCGCCCTTCCCGGCCGCCCGGTCGCCGCGTCGGCGAGGAGTCCGGAGGCCGCGAGCCGGCCGACGAACTCCTCCAGGTGTCCGTCCGGCATCCCGAGCTCCCGCGCCTCGGCCCGCAGCCGCTCCATCCCCCGCGTGCCGTCGAGCAGCCCGAGGACCGCCCCCGTGTCCGTCGTGACCGGACTCATCACCACCGCGTGCGCGGGAGTGACGCCGAACTGGACGCACTGCAGACCCCGCCAGGCGCGCCGCAGCGCCGGCTTCACCATCGGATGCATTTCCCCCGCCCCCGCTCTGACCTTTGGTTCCGGACCACATTTCATGATCGGCAACGGTCGTTCCGTCGCTCTGAGGAGAGAATGCCCCGGCGCCGCGACGGCCGCCGAAAGTTGTCCACAGGGCGGGGGAATAGTCATTCAAATGATCAAACGTGGGCCCGTGCCGTCCCCGAAAACGGTCCGGAACCGATCCGGAGACGGGACTTCCGCCACCGTCGCCGGGTAACGTCGGGGCCGTGCCCGCCGACCCGCAGAGCAGCGTGACCAGCCAGCCGCCCCGCGGCTCGGGGACGAGTGCGGTCGAGGTCCGCAGAAGCCCGCGGCGGAGCAGAACCGTCTCGGCCTACCGCGAGGGCGACCGGACCATCGTCCTCATCCCGGCCCGCATGTCCGAGGCCGAGGAGCGCCGCTGGGTCACCGTCATGCTCGACAAGCTCGCCGCCCAGGAGAGCCGCGGCGTCCTCGGCGACCGCGAACTGACCGAGCGGGCGCTCAACCTGTCGGAGCAGTACTTCGGCGGCCGGGCCCGCCCCCGCTCCGTCCGCTGGGTCACCAACCAGAACACCCGCTGGGGCTCCTGTACCCCTTCCGAGGGAAGCATCCGCCTCTCCCACCGGCTCCAGGGCATGCCGGAGTACGTCGTCGACTACGTCCTGCTGCACGAGCTGGCACACCTTCTGGTCCCCGGCCACGGCCCGGGGTTCTGGCGGCTCCTGGAGGCCTACCCCCGCACCGAGCGCGCCCGTGGCTACCTGGAGGGCGTGGTCGCCGCCGCCCGCCTCCCGCACCTCCCGGCCGCCCGCGACGAGTGACGGGGCGGATACCCCGAGGTGAGGACGAGCGCGTCAAGTTCGCGATTCCGTACCGATAAACGACCCGGCCTGTCTCAATGTCGTACTCAGCCGTTAGCCTGGCGCGAACATTCGCCATTCGGGATGGGGGACGGTCGTTACGCATGGCCAGGGAATTCCAACGCGGCCACAAGGCCAAGATCAGTGATCTGACCGCCGGAACGGATCTGTACGTCGGCGTGCAGATCGCGGCGCCCGGACTCACCTTCGACATCAGCTGCTTCGGGCTCGACGCGGAGGAGCGGCTCTCCGACGACCGCTACTTCGTCTTCTTCAACCAGCCGAAGTCGCCCGAGGAGTCCATCCAGCTCCTCGGCGCCCAGTCCGGTGACACCGAGTCGTTCCGCGTCACCCTCGACCGCATCCCCGCGAACATCCACAAGCTGTCGTTCACCGCGACCATCGACGGCGCCGGCCAGATGTCCCAGGTCGGCCCCGGCCACCTGCGGATCGTCGCGGGCGGCGAAGAGGTCGCCCGGTACGCGTTCACGGGCTCGGAGTTCAGCACCGAGCGCGCCGTGATGCTCGGCGACTTCTACCTGAAGGACGTGTGGCGGTTCGCCGCCGTCGGCCAGGGCTTCGACGGCGGCCTGGACGCGCTCCTGCGGAACTTCGGCGGCGAGGTCGCCGAGGACGAGCCGGCGGCGCCCCAGGCACAGGCCCCCGCCCCCGGTTTCGGCGCGCCGCCGCAGGCCGCGGCGCCCCCCGCCTTCGGCGCGCCCGCCGCCGCGGCCCCGCCGGCCCCCGCGCCCGCGTTCGGCGCCCCGCCGGCGCCCGCGCAGCCGGTCCACGCGGCACCCACGATGGTCGCGCCCGTCGCGCCCGCACCGGTCCCGCCGCAGGCCCCCGCCCCGTACGGGCAGCCTCCGCAGCAGCCGTACGGCCAGGTCCCGGGTCAGGTCCCCGGGCAGTACCCGGGCCAGGGCCAGTCGCCGCAGCCGTACGGCCAGGCCGCTCCCGCCCCGTACGGTCAGCAGCCCCCGGCCTTCGGCCAGCAGCCCCCCGGGTACGGCCAGCCGGCCGGCGTCCCGCAGGGCGTCCCGGCCACCGGCGCGGGCCTCGCCGCCGCGCTCGCGCCGTACAAGGAGACCGCGACCGGCGCCCGCTGGACCCCGCAGAACCAGCAGCTCATGCGGGTCGACCTCGCCATGGGCGGCGTCCCCGTCCTCGCCCGCCAGGGCTCCATGGTCATGTACCAGGGCAAGGTCGACTTCTCCTACAAGAGCGCGGGCTTCGCCGGCCGGATCGTCGGCAACGCCACCGGCCAGGAGATGCAGCTCATGAAGTGCACCGGCCGGGGCCAGGTCTTCCTGGCCGAGGAAGGCGCGCACCTGCACCCGATCGAGCTCCAGGGCGACGGCATCTGCGTGTCCGCGGAGAACGTCCTCGCGTTCGACGAGTCCCTCCAGTACGAGGTCCGACGCATCGAGGGCCACGGCATCCCCGGCGGCGCCCTCTTCACCATGCAGTTCCAGGGCACCGGCACCGTCGTCGTGAAGACCCACGGCGTCCCCGTCGTCCTGCCCGTCACGCCGACCACCTTCGCCGACTGCAACGCGGTCGTCGCCTGGTCGTCCGCGTCCCAGGTCATCCTCTCCAGCCAGGTCCGGCTGCGCCGCAACGCCTACCCGGGCCACAGCGGGGAGACCGTCAACCTGCAGTTCCGGGGTGCCCCCGGCAACTTCATCGTCGTCCAGCCCTACGAGGTCTGAGGGAGCCCGAAGTCATGAACCAGCAACTCGCGGGCTACGCCCCGACCCCCGTCGCGGCCCGGATGGAGAACCACGGCCGCACCATGCTGAAGGTCGCCATGGCCTCCGGCCAGGACCTGTACGCCCGAGCCGGCTCGATGGTCGCCTACGAGGGCTACATCACCTACGAGCCCAACCCGCCGGCCGCCCGCCAGGTCGCCAGGGAGTGGGCCACCGGCGAGGGCGCGCCGATCATGAAGTGCTCCGGCGACGGCCTGCTCTACCTCGCCGACTACGGCGCCGACGTCGTCGTGATCAACCTCCAGAACGACTCCCTGTCCGTCAACGGCACCAACCTGCTCGCCTTCGACGCCCACCTCCAGTGGGGCGTCGAGCGGGTCAAGGGACTCGCCAAGTTCGCCGGTCAGGGCCTGTTCAACGTGGAGATCGCCGGCACCGGCTGGGTCGCGCTGACCTCGCGCGGCACGCCGATCGTCGTCGACTGCGGCCGCGGCGACGACGAGACGTACGTCGACCCCGACGCGCTCGTCGCCTGGTCCCCGGCGCTCAAGGTCAAGGCCAAGCGCAGCTTCAAGGCCTCCGCCCTCATCGGGCGGGGCAGCGGCGAGGCCATGCAGATGGCCTTCTCGGGCCAGGGCATCGTCGTCGTACAGCCGAGCGAGGACAGCACCGACCGCCTCCGGGTCCGGGGCTGAGGGGGAGCGAGAACACCATGCAGAGCCCGCTTTTCAACCACGCCGAGCAGCAGAGCCAGGAGCGGTACGTCATCCAGAACCCGCAGCTCCTGCGGGTCGCCCTCAACGGCCAGGACGACATCCTCGCCCGCAAGGGCGCCATGGTCGCGTACCAGGGACTCGTCGACTTCGACGGCGAGTACCAGACCCCCAGCCAGCGCCGGGCCCGCGCCCGCACCGGTGAGGGCCTCGACCTGATGCGCTGCTCCGGCCAGGGCACGGTCTACTTCGCCAACCTCGCCCAGCACATCCACGTCGTGGAGGTCGAGCAGGAGGGCCTCACCGTCGACAGCGCGTACGTCCTGGCGCTCGACTCGAGCCTCCACACCGAGGTCATCGCCGTCGACAGCCAGTACGGGATCTCCGGCTCGGGCAAGTACCAGCTCAACATCTCCGGCCGCGGCAAGGTCGCCCTGATGACCTCCGGGCAGCCGCTGATGATGCACGTCACGCCCGACAAGTACGTGAACGTCGACGCGGACGCGATCGTCGCCTGGTCCACCGGGCTGCGCGTCCAGATGCAGGCGCAGACGACCAACTCCAGCGTCATGCGCCGCCGCGGCAGCACCGGCGAGGGCTGGGAGCTCAGCTTCCTCGGCACGGGCTTCGCCCTGGTCCAGCCCAGCGAGGTCATGCCCCCGCAGAACGCGGGCATCGGACAGGGCGTCGCCGCCCAGTTCGGCGCCGGCCAGCACGGCTCCCACGCCCAGAACCAGAACAACGCCTGGAACTGAGCACACGTGAGGGCCGGTCGCCTTGCGACCGGCCCTTACCGCTGTCGTCACGCCAGCCGCGCCAGCGTGCCCTTCAGCAGCTCGACCACCGAGGTGTCCGCCACGTCCGCCACCTCGTCGTAGGCGAACCAGCGCAGGTCCAGCGACTCGTCGCTGATCGCCGCCTCCGCGCCGACCGGCGCCAGCGCCGCGTACTGCACGTCCAGGTGCCAGTGGCACGGCGCCGGGATCGGATGCCGGTCCAGGCGCACGGGACCGCCGGGCAGCAGGGTGAGCCCCGGGATCCCGGACTCCTCCGTCGCCTCGCGGAGCGCCGCCTCCTCCACCGTCGCGTCACCCTGCTCGCAGTGACCGCCCATCTGCAGCCACATGTTCAGCTTCTTGTGCAGCGTGAGCAGCACCCGGCCCCGCGAGGGGTCGATCACCAGCGCGCTGGACGTCAGGTGCCCCGCTTCGCACGGCTTGTACATGCCGTCGGGGTGCTCGGCGAGATGCGCCAGGTAGACATCGCGCAGCTCCGGCTGGCCCTCGTACCCCTTCAGGACGAGGACCGCGTCGTCGTACAGGCTCACTTCTCGGTGTCCCCCTCGTCGTCGGCACGGCCTTCCGCGGCCTCGCCGAGCATCTTGTCCAGCTCGGAGAAGTCGAGGGTCTCGCGGTGCACGAAGCCGTCCGGGTCGTCCAGGTCCGTCGCCGTCGGCAGCATGTCCGGGTGCTCCCACAGGGCGTCCCGGCCGTCGGCCCCGCGCGCGTCCGTCAGCGAGGCCCACAGACGCGCCGCGTCCCGCAGGCGCCGCGGGCGCAGTTCGAGACCGATCAGGGTCGCGAAGGTCTGCTCGGCGGGGCCGCCGGACGCACGGCGCCGGCGCAGCGTCTCGCGGAGCGCGTCCGCCGAGGTCAGACGCGACTTCGCGGCCTCGTGGACCACCGCGTCCACCCAGCCCTCGACCAGCGCGAGCGCCGTCTCCAGACGGGCCAGGGCGGCCTTCTGCTCCGGGGTGTCCTCCGGCTGGAACATGCCCTGCTGGAGCGCCTCCTGCAGCTGCTCCGGGTGCGTCGGGTCGAGCTGGCCGACGGCCTCCTCCAGCTTCGAGGTGTCGACCTTGATCCCGCGCGCGTACCCCTCGACCGCGCCGAAGAGGTGCGCCCGCAGCCACGGCACGTGCGCGAAGAGCCGCTGGTGGGCGGCCTCGCGCAGGGCCAGGTAGAGCCGCACCTCGTCCGAGGGCACGCCCAGGTCCTTGCCGAAGGCCTCGACGTTCAGCGGGAGCAGCGCCGCGCGCCCGGCCGGGCCGAGCGGCAGGCCCACGTCGGTCGAGCCGACGACCTCGCCCGCGAGCGCGCCGACGGCCTGCCCGATCTGCTGGCCGAACATGGCGCCGCCCATGGAGCGCATCATGCCGATCAGCGGGCCGGCCATGGCCTGCATCTCCTCCGGCAGGACGTCGCCCATCGCCGCGCCGACCCGCTCCGCGACCGGGTCCACGAGCTGCTGCCACGCCGGCAGGGTCGCCTCGACCCACTCGGCGCGGCTCCACGCCACCGCCGTGTGCGCCCCGGAGGGCAGCGAGGTGACCTGGTCGAGCCAGAGGTCGGCGAGGCGCACGGCCTCCTCGACGGCGGACTTCTCCGCCGGTCCGACGCTGGCGTCCTTGGTGCCGTCGGGGGTGCCCTGGGCCACCACCTGGCGCGCGATCTGCTTGGCCATGTCCCAGTTCACGGGACCGCCCTCGTAGCTCAGCATCTGGCCGAGCTGCTGGAAGGCCGCGCCCAGGTCGTTGGGGTTCAGCGAGCCGAACATCGCCGCGAACGGGTTGTCCGCGCCGCCGCCCGCACCGCCCATGCCCGGGAGCCCGCCGAAGCCGAAGGGGTTCGCCCCGAAGGGGTTGCCGCCCTGGCCAGAGGAGCCCTGGCCACCGCCTGCGGGGTCCTTCTTCTTGCCCTCGTCGCCGCTCTCCGGCTCCTCCGGCGGAAGGCCGAATCCGAATGGGGTGTCACTCACAGGTTTCCTCGGCTCGTAGGGCCGCCGGCCTTCTGCCGACGGCGACTGCCCGACCAGGCCTGTCAGACAGACCCGCACACCACCAGCGTAGACATCCGGGCCGGAAATGGGCTCGGTGCTCCGCCGAGGCGTGCCCTGCGGCAGGATGGACGCCACCTGGTCCGTACGCGTCATGCGGCGTACGTACTGAAGACAACCGCTGGAGACGCCCGGTGAGTTCCCCAGATCCTCAGGTTCGCGGAGCGCGAAACCCCTCAACCCGGTCCGCCGCGCGCGGACCCGTCGTCGCGGTCACCGGCGCCGCGTCCGGCGTCGGTGACCTGCTGACCAGGCGCCTGGCCGCCTCCGACGAGATCAGACAGGTCGTCGCCATCGACGAGCGCCGCGGCGAGGTCGCCGAGGCGACCTGGCACATCCTCGACGTGCGGGATCCGGCCATCGCCGAGAAGCTGCGCGGCGCGGACGTCGTCGTCCACCTCGCCGTCGACCTCGACCTGGAGACCGACCCCGCCGCCCGCACCGCCTACAACGTGCGCGGCACGCAGACCGTCCTGACCGCCGCCGCGGCCGCCGGCGTCCACCGCGTGGTGCTCTGCACCTCGGCGATGGTCTACGGCGCCCTGCCCGACAACGACATCCCGCTCTCCGAGGACGCCGAGCTCCGGGCGACGGCCGAGGCCACCGGTGTCGGCGACATGCTGGAGATCGAGCGGCTCGGCCGCCGCGCCCCCCGCGCGCACCCCGGCCTGAACGTCACGGTCGTCCGGCCCGCCGTCCTCGTCGGCGGTACGGACACGGCGCTGACCCGCTACTTCGAGTCGCCGCGCCTGCTCGTCGTCGCCGGATCCCGCCCGACGTGGCAGTTCTGCCACGTCGACGACCTGGTGAGCGCCCTGGAGTACGCGGCCCTGGAGAAGGTCGACGGCGAGTTCGCCGTCGGCTGCGAGGGCTGGCTCGAGCAGGAGGAGGTGGAGGAGCTCTCGGGGATCCGGCGCATGGAGCTGCCCTCCGCCGTCGCCCTCGGCGCCGCGGCCCGGCTGCACCGGATCGGGCTCACGCCCTCCCCGGCGGGCGACCTCGCGTACACGATGCACCCCTGGGTGGTGAGCGTCGGGCGGCTGCACGACGCCGGCTGGCGGCCGAAGTGGACGAACGAGGAGGTCCTCACCGCGCTCCTGGAGGAGGCCTCGGGCCGCCACACGGTCGCGGGCCGCCGCCTGGGCCGCAAGGACGCGACGGCGGCGGGTGCGGCCGGCGCGACGGTGGCCCTGCTCGGCACGGCGGCGCTGGTCCGGCAGATGAGGAAGCGGCGCGGCCTGTGAGCGGGCGCTTCTTGTAGGACCCTCCTACGGAGGGTCCCGTCCACAGGTCGAAAGCTCTTCTACCGGATCGTCGGTGCCGTACGGCACCATGGGCACATGGCGCACAAGCACGACCACCCCGGTGAGCAGGCGGCGGACGACCCGATCAAGCTGCTCGCGATCCGTGACACCCCGCTCTCGGTCGACGAGGTCTTCCGGGCCGTCGGTGACGACGCCTCCGGTGGGACGACCCTGTTCGTCGGCACCGTGCGGAACCACGACGGCGGCGCGGACGTCGACGCGCTGGGGTACTCCTGCCACCCCACGGCCGGGGACGAGCTGCGGCGCGTCGCGGAGAAGGTCGTCGCGAACTACCCGGTCCGCGCCCTCGCCGCCGTGCACCGGGTCGGCGACCTGCGCGTCGGCGACATCGCGGTCGTCGTCGCCGTCTCCTGTCCCCACCGCGGCGAGGCCTTCGAGGCCTGCCGCAAGCTGATCGACGACCTCAAGCACGAGGTCCCGATCTGGAAGCACCAGACCTTCTCGGACGGTACGGAGGAGTGGGTGGGCGCCTGCTGAGGCGGCCCCCGGGCGATTCCGGAAGGGCAAGGCGACGCGCCGACAGCGCGTAGCCGAACGCCCGATTTGCGTAACCGCCCCCCAGGCGCGAGCGTTGATGCCACAGATGAATAATCTGCTGATCAACTCTCTGGGGATGGGAGGTCGGGATGGCAGCGCTGGCCTGGTTGCTGATTCCGCTTTTCGCAGTCGTCGGCGCGGCGATATGGGGAAGCTGGGCATCGAGGAACAGGACGACAGGCGACGGCGCGGAGCTCGCCGGATACGCCCGGTTCCGGGACGCCATGGAGCGGTCCCACACCCCCGCGGCCGACCGGTCCCCCCTCGCGGAGCGCGAGACGGCCGCGACCGTGACCCCCGTCCCGACGGTCCCCTCCGGCTGACACCCCGGCCGCATCCGGTCCGATCCGGCCACCGGCCGCCCCGTACGGACCGCCCCAGGGGTGCACCCACAGACGAGTCCCGTACTGTCGTTCCATGCCACGCCGCACCGCGACGATGCTCGCCTCCACCCTGGTGTTGATCTGCCTGCTGATCGCGGGCGTCCTGATCCCGGTGCCGTACGCGGAGATGAGCCCCGGACCGACGGTCAACACGCTCGGAGAGGCCAGGGGAGAGCCCGTCCTCAAGATCTCCGGACACCAGACCTACCCGACCGACGGTCACCTCAACATGACGACGGTCCGCGTCACCAGCGCGGACTACAAGATGAACGCCGTCGAGGCCGTCTACGGCTGGCTCGCCCACGACAACGTCGTGGTGCCGCACGACACCCTCTACCCGGACGGGAAGACCGAGGAGGAGTCGAGCCAGGAGAACGCCGAGGAGTTCAGCCAGTCCCAGGAGAGCGCCAAGGTGGCGGCCCTCGGGGAGCTGGGCATCCCGGTCACCAGCCGCGTCGTCGTCGCGACCGTGGTGAAGGGCTCCCCGGCCGAGGGCAAGCTGCACGCCGGTGACGTCATCAAGTCCGTCGACGGCGCCGCCGTCACCGAGCCGGGCGACGTCGCCGAGCAGGTCACCAAGCGCAAGCCCGGCCAGGACGTCGTCTTCACGATCGTCCCCGCCAAGGAGGCCGCCGAGGCCGAGAAGGCCGGCAAGGAGCCGACCGCCGGCAAGAAGGTCGTCATCACGACCACGACGTCGCAGGACGGCGACCGGGCGATCGTCGGCATCCAGGCCGGGACCGACCACGTCTTCCCGTTCACCATCGACATCAACCTGGCCGACGTCGGCGGCCCCAGCGCCGGTCTGATGTTCGCCCTCGGCATCGTCGACAAGCTCACCCCGGAGAGCCTCACCGGCGGCAGGTTCATCGCCGGCACCGGCACCATCGACGACAAGGGCAGGGTCGGGCCGATCGGCGGCATCGAGATGAAGCTCGTCGGCGCGCGCGACGCGGGCGCCGCGTACTTCCTCACCCCGGCCGACAACTGCGCCGCCGCGGCCTCCGACACGCCCGGCGGACTCACACTGATCAAGGTCGACACCATCGACGACGCCACGAAGTCGCTGGAGAAGCTCCGCAAGGGCGACACGGCGAACCTGCCGAGCTGCTCGAAGGGCTGACCGCCGCGGCGGAGGACGAGAAGAACCGCGACACGCGCGAGGGGCGCCCGTTCGGCCGAACGGGCGCCCCTCGCGCGCGTGCTGCGGAGGTACGGCTCAGGAGAAGGTCGCCGCCAGCGCCTCCGCGAGCCCCGGCACCAGGTCGGGGCCGGTCAGGACCTCGGTCGTCGAGTCCTTCTCGCGCAGCCGGATCGCCGCCTCGCGCGCGCCGCTCCGCAGCACCGCCACGGTCATCCGGACCTCCTGGCGGTCCGGGTGGGCGGCCACCCACTTGGCGAGCTGCTTGTCGTTCAGCCCCTGCGGGACCTGGGCCTCCGCCGACGGAGGCAGCATCAGCCGCTCCACGGTGAGGGCGCAGCCGGCCACGCCCTTCGGCCAGGCGATCGTGCCGAGGAAGTCGTCGAGGGGCTTGCCGCGGGGCAGCTTGTCCTGCTCGATCGGGGTGTAGGCGGTGGTGGTGGCGTCGTCGGCCAGGCCGAGCTGGGAGGCGAGCCGGGGCTCCTGCGCGCGCAGCTTCGCGGTGTCGACCAGGGCGAAGAGGCGGGCGGGCTGGTCCCAGCCGAGACCCGACGCGTACTCGTCGATCTCGAGCACCGCGCGGGTGAGGGGGCTCGCGGCCATGGCCGGGCCTGAGGGGGAAACGTTGGACATGACCAATATCCTGCCTCGTCTTCCACGGAACACGGGAACTAGGTAAAGCCTCAGTAAGTTGCATCAGTGGGCTCTACGATCGCGGGGCCTGCATTCAGACGCATCAGACGCATCGACAGACGCATCAACATCGAGGGGCGCACGTTGGCTTTCCAGATGCCGGACCGCGGCGGGAGCCCGTCCGGGCCGAGGGTGAGAGTCGGCCGGCCGTCCCGGCGGGCCCGCACCCTGCTCATGACACTCGGGGTGCTGGCCGTCCTGGCCATGGCGTTCGTGATGTTCGCCGGGTTCTGGACGGACTGGCTCTGGTACCGCTCCGTCAAGTACTCGTCCGTGTTCACGACCACCCTGTGGACCAAGATCGGACTCTTCGCCGTCTTCGGTCTCCTCATGGGGCTCGCCGTCGGCTTCAACATCTGGCTGGCGTACCGGCTGCGGCCGCCGCTCAGCGCGATGTCGGCCGAGCAGCAGAGCCTCGACCGTTACCGCATGGGCGTCGCCCCCTTCAAGAAGTGGGTGCTCCTCGCGGTCACGGTGCTGGTGGCGCTCATCGCCGGCGCCTCCGCGTCGGGTCAGTGGCGCACCTGGCTCATGTGGGTCAACGGGGTGAAGTTCGGCCAGAAGGACCCGCAGTTCGACCTCGACGTGGCGTTCTACGCCTTCGACCTGCCCTGGTACCGCTTCCTCCTCGCCTTCGGCTTCGCCGCCGCCGTCCTGTCGCTGATCGCCGCCGCGCTCACGCACTACCTGTACGGCGGACTGCGGATCTCCAGCCCCGGCGCCCGTGCGACCGCCGCCGCCACCGGCCACCTCTCGGTGCTCCTCGGCGTCTTCGTGTCGCTCAAGGCCGTGGCGTACTGGCTCGACCGGTACGGCCTGGCGGTGAAGTCGAGCGACTTCAAGGCCACCGGCAACTGGACGGGCCTGCGCTACGTCGACGCCAACGCGTACCTGCCGGCGAAGACCATCCTGTTCTGCATCGCCGTGATCTGCGCCGTGCTGTTCTTCGCGACGCTCTGGCGCCGCACCTGGCAGCTTCCGGTGATCGGCTTCGGCCTGATGGTCCTGTCCGCGATCCTGATCGGCGGCCTGTACCCGGCGATCGTGCAGAAGTTCCAGGTCCAGCCGAACGAGCAGGCCAAGGAAGCGCCGTACATCCAGAAGAACATCGACGCGACCCGCAAGGCGTACGCGATCGACGGGACGAAGCCCGAGAACTACTCGGGCAAGTCGACGGTGAAGTCCAAGGACCAGCTCCGCACGGACGCCGACACGGCGGCCAGCTACCGCGTCCTCGACCCGAACATCGTCTCGCCGACGTTCCAGCAGCTGGAGCAGAAGCGGAAGTACTACCAGTTCCCGACCACCCTGGACGTCGACCGCTACCAGGGCAAGGACACGGTCGTCGGTCTCCGCGAGCTCAACATCAAGGGCATCCCGAAGCGGAACTGGATCAACGACCACTTCACCTACACCCACGGCTACGGCGCGATCATGGCCGCGGGCACGCAGACGGACGCCAACGGCTCGCCGGTCTTCACCGAGTCCGGCCTCCCGACCACCGGTGACGTCGGCACGTACCAGCAGCGGATCTACTACGGCGAGAAGACCGACCAGTACTCGATCGTGGGCGGCCCGCAGAAGGAGCTGGACTACGAGGAGAACGGCGAGAAGACCACCAGCTACAAGGAGAAGAGCGGCGTCAGCCTCTCCGGCGCGTTCAACCGCGCCGCCTACGCGGTGGCCTTCAGCGAGCCGCAGATCCTCTACTCGGGGGCCATCGGCGAGGGTTCGCGGATCCTCTACAACCGCACCCCCAAGGAGCGCGTCGAGGCCGTCGCCCCCTGGCTGACCATCGACGGCGACGCCTACCCGGCGGTCGTCGACGGCAGGATCCAGTGGATCGTCGACGCCTACACGACGACGAACGGCTACCCGTACGCCTCGCGCACCACGCTCGGCGACACGACGGCCGACTCCCTGACGGTCGGCAACCAGCAGCGCGCGGTCGTCGCCCAGCAGAACCAGGTCAACTACATCCGCAACTCGGTGAAGGCCACCGTCGACGCCTACGACGGCACGGTGAACCTCTACCAGTGGGACACCCAGGACCCGGTCCTGAAGACCTGGATGAAGGCCTTCCCCGACACGGTCAAGGCGAAGTCCGAGATCAAGGGCGACCTGATGGCGCACCTGCGGTACCCGCAGGACATGTTCAAGGTCCAGCGCGAGCTGCTGACCCGCTACCACGTCACCGACCCGGCGCAGTTCTACAGCGGCTCGGACGCCTGGCAGGTGCCGGACGACCCGACCAACAAGGACGGCAACGCGGTCCCGCCGTACTACCTGAGCATGAAGATGCCCGGGGACTCGGCGCAGCGCTTCTCGCTGACGACGACGTTCACGCCGAACGGGCGGCCCAACCTGGGCGCCTTCATGGCGGTCGACGCCGACGCCACCAGCAAGGAGTACGGCCGGCTGAAGCTGCTGAAGGTCACCGAGGAGGTGCCCGGCCCCGCCCAGGTGCAGAGCAAGCTCAACAGCCTCCCGGACGTCGCCCAGTTCGTCCGGGACATGAGGGGCGCCGACTCCGACATCCAGTACGGCAACCTGCTCACGGTGCCCCTCGACGGCGGCTTCCTGTACGTGGAGCCGGTGTACGCCCAGGGTCGCAACGCGCTCTACCCGCTCCTGAAGAAGGTCGCCGTGTCCTACGTGGACGCGGACCAGCCGGACGGTGACACGACCAAGGACACGACCGTGTTCGAGGACAACCTCACCGAGGCGCTGAACGCGGTCTTCGGGGTGGAGGGGCCGACGGAGCCCACGACCCCGCCGAAGGACGGCACCACGCCTCCGCCGGCCACGTCGAACGACGCCGCCCTGAAGTCGGCCATCGCCGACGCGCAGAAGGCGTACGACGCGGGCGAGGCCGCGCTCCAGAAGGGCGACTGGACGGCCTACGGCAAGGCGCAGGAGGACCTGCAGGACGCCCTCCAGCGCGCGGCGGACGCCGGGGCGAAGCTCAAGACGACGGGGGCAAGCGGCTGACCTGAGGTTTTCCACCCCCGCGTCGTGATACGGTGGTTTCACCGACGCGGGGTGGAGCAGCTCGGTAGCTCGCTGGGCTCATAACCCAGAGGTCGCAGGTTCAAATCCTGTCCCCGCTACTCAGAACGAGGGCCCGGATCCTTAAGGATCCGGGCCCTCGTCGTGTGTCGACGTGACGGAGGGCGCGAAGAGCGGTACGGAGGGGGCGAGTTGGCGTGAGCCGTGTTTGACTTGTCTCTCTGTGGGCATGTCGACAAAACGCTGAGGGACCTCACTGGCTGCGGTATACCAGGTGTGCTCGGGTTGCGGGTGGTGCGACGATGGTATTTATGGGGGACAGGGCAACTCTGTTGGAGACAGGGCGGTTTGTGCAGCGGCACGCGAGAAGCGCCGCGGACGAGATCATCGAGACGGTGGCGGCCGTCGACGCTGCCGTCCACACCGCCGCCAAAGCCGCGAGCAGGACCGCGGTCGACGACGCCACCGACACCGACACCGAGACCGAGACGGAAACCGAGAGCGAGGCGCGGCACCGGCGCGCCGCCGAGCGGGGTGACGTCGCCGCGATGAGCGCGCTCGGCGCGCTGCTGCTGCGCCGCGGCGACCTCGACGGCGCCGAGCCCTACCTGCGCGGCGCCACGGCCGAGGGGGACCGGGCCGCCGCCAACAACCTGGGCGTCCTGCTGCACCAGCGCGGATACGCCGACGAGGCCGCCGGCTGGTGGCGGGTCGCCGCCGTCGCGGGCTCCGCGCCCGCCGCCCACGCGCTCGGCCGCCACCACCGCGAGCGCGGTGACGAGCCGGCCGCCGAGTACTGGCTGCGCCAGGCCGCCGAGCAGGGCCACGCCCTCGGCGCGTACGCCCTCGCCGACCTCCTGGAGCACCGCAGCGACGTCGGCGCCGAGCGGTGGCTGCGCGCCGCCGCCGAGCAGGGCCACCGCGAGGCCGCGTACCGGCTCGCCCTCGCCCTGGAGCGCCGCGCGACCGAACCGGGCCGCGGACCGCACGACGCGGGCCGCGCCGAGGGCGGCCGTCCCGACACCGGCCGCCTCGCCGCAGGTGCCGGCGGCGTCGTCGGCGTGCCCGCGGGCACGCCCGTCGGCGCGGTCCCGCCGGCTGGCGCCGGACCCGGGGGAGCGGCGGAGGCCCAGCCGCCGAAGGGCGGGCTCGCCGAGGCCGAGCAGTGGTTCCGCCAGGCCGCCGCCCGCGGGCACCAGCGCGCCGCGCTCCACCTCGGCGCCATCCTGGAGAAGCGCGGCGAGCTGAAGGAGGCCGGCCGCTGGTACCTGAGCTCCGCCAAGGAGGGCGAGGCCAAGGCCGCGTGCGCCCTCGGCTTCCTGCTGCGCGACGCCGGTGACCAGGAGAGCGCCGCCGTGTGGTGGCTGCGCGCCGCCCAGGACGGTGACGGCAACGCCGCCAACGCCCTCGGCGCGCTCCACGCCGCCCGCGGCGAGCAGCAGACCGCCGAGCGCTGGTACCGCGCCGCCATGGACGCGGGCGACGTGAACGGGGCGTACAACCTCGGGCTGCTCTGCGCCGCCCAGGACCGGATCCCGCAGGCCGAGCAGTGGTACCGCCGTGCCGCCTACGCGGGCCACCGCGAGGCCGCCAACGCGCTCGCCGTCCTGCTCCTCCAGGCGGGCGACGCGAACGGCGCCGAGCCGTGGTTCTCCAAGGCCGCCGAGGCCGGCAGCGTCGACGCCGCCTTCAACCTGGGCATCCTCCACGCGGGCCGCGACGACGACCGCAAGGCCCTCGTCTGGTACGAGCGGGCCGCCGCCGCGGGCCACACCGAGGCCGCCCTCCAGGTCGGCATCGCCGCCCTCCGCGACGGCGACGAGCGGACGGCCGAGCGCCACCTGCGGTGCGCGGCCGGCGGCGGCAGCGCCGAGGCGGCCTTCCGGCTCGCCACCGTCCTCGACGCCCGGCGCCCCGAGCCCGGCCCCGCCGTGCTCGGCGCGCCGCGGGAGGAGAAGACCGAGTGCGAGGAGTGGTACGAGCGGGCCGCCCAGCAGGGTCACCGCCGCGCCCAGGTCCGGGTCGGCATGCTCGCCGCCGGGCGCGGCGACCTGGCCGAGGCCGACCGCTGGTACCGGGAGGCGGCCGAGGCCGGCAGCCGCAACGGCGCGTTCAACCTCGGTCTGCTCCTCGCCCGCGAGGGCAGCGAGCGCGAGGCCGCCCTCTGGTGGACCCGTGCCGCCCGGGCCGGTCACGGCCGGGCCGCGCTCCGGCTCGCGCTGCTCGCGGCGCGCCGGGGCGAGCTCACCGAGGGGCGCCACTGGTGCGCCCGCGCGGTGGAGCTGGGCCCGGCGGAGGTGGCCGAGCGCGCGGCCCGGCTGAGCGAGGCGCTGCACGAGGAGCTCACCGCGTGACGGCAGGCGCTCCCGCGTAACCGATTTGCTCTGCCTCGAACGGTCCCGTAAGGTTGGTTTCACCGACGCGGGGTGGAGCAGCTCGGTAGCTCGCTGGGCTCATAACCCAGAGGTCGCAGGTTCAAATCCTGTCCCCGCTACTCAGTAGCAACGAAGGCCCGGATCGTGAAAACGATCCGGGCCTTCGTCGTGTGTGCGGAACCCGAAAGGCCCCTGCCGAAGCAGGGGCCGCGGAAGGGCTCAGGCGCTCGTCGCGCAGTTCGGGCAGAGGCCCCTGTACGTGACCTCGACGTTGGAGATCGTGAAGCCGAAGCGCTCGGCGTCCGGCAGGTCCGCCAGTGGGTCGCCCGACGGGTGCACGTCGCGGATCGCTCCGCAGCTGCCGCAGACCAGGTGCTGGTGCGGGCGGTGGGCGTTGGGGTCGTACCGCTTGGCGCGGCCGTCCGTGGCGACCTCGATGACCTCGCCGAGCGTCACCATCTCGCCGAGGGTGTTGTACACGGTCGCGCGGGAGATCTCCGGGAGCCTCGTCACGGCGCGCGCGTGGACCTCGTCGGCGGTCAGGTGCACATGGTCGCCGTCGAGGACCTCGGCGACGACACGCCGCTGCGCGGTCATCCGCCAGCCGCGTCCGCGCAGTCGTTCCAACAGGTCACTCATGGGGGCCAGCCTAACAGTCAAGGGACCGAGGTCCCGAACGGGTGTGACTTTGGAAGTTCACTTGACTTAGACATTGTCCATTGTAGGATCGGACTCGGCACTGACACGACAGGACACAGGAGGCGCACGTGACGCAGGGACCGCTCACCACGGAGGCCGGCGCGCCGGTGGCCGACAACCAGAACAGCGAGACGGCCGGCGTCGGCGGCCCGGTCCTGATCCAGGACCAGCTCCTCCTCGAGAAGCTCGCCCACTTCAACCGCGAGCGCATCCCGGAGCGCGTGGTCCACGCGCGCGGTGCGGGCGCCTACGGCACCTTCACGCTCACCCGTGACGTCTCGCGGTGGACGCGCGCCGCGTTCCTCTCCGAGGTCGGCAAGGAGACCGAGACCTTCCTGCGGTTCTCCACCGTCGCCGGCAACCTCGGCGCCGCCGACGCCGTCCGCGACCCGCGCGGCTGGGCGCTGAAGTTCTACACCGAGGAGGGCAACTACGACCTCGTCGGCAACAACACCCCGGTGTTCTTCATCAAGGACGCCATCAAGTTCCCCGACTTCATCCACACCCAGAAGCGCGACCCGTACACGGGCTCGCAGGAGGCGGACAACGTCTGGGACTTCTGGGGCCTCTCCCCGGAGTCGACCCACCAGGTCACCTGGCTCTTCGGCGACCGCGGCATCCCCGCCTCGTACCGCCACATGAACGGCTACGGCTCGCACACGTTCCAGTGGAACAACGAGGCCGGCGAGGTCTTCTGGGTCAAGTACCACTTCAAGACCGACCAGGGCATCAAGAACCTCACCCAGGACGAGGCCAACCGCCTCGCCGGCGAGGACCCCGACTCGCACCAGCGCGACCTGCGCGAGGCCATCGAGCGTGGCGACTTCCCGACCTGGACCGTGCAGGTCCAGATCATGCCCGCGGCCGACGCGGCGACCTACCGCTTCAACCCGTTCGACCTCACCAAGGTGTGGCCGCACGAGGACTACCCGCCGATCGAGATCGGCAAGCTGGAGCTCAACCGCAACCCGGAGAACATCTTCGCCGAGGTCGAGCAGTCGATCTTCTCCCCGGCGCACTTCGTGCCCGGCATCGGCCCGTCCCCGGACAAGATGCTCCAGGGCCGCCTGTTCGCGTACGGCGACGCCCACCGCTACCGCGTCGGCATCAACGCCGACCACCTGCCGGTGAACCGCCCGCACGCCACCGAGGCGCGCACCCACTCCCGCGACGGCCACCTCTACGACGGCCGCCACAAGGGCGCGAAGAACTACGAGCCGAACAGCTTCGGCGGCCCGCACCAGACCGACCGGCCGCTCTGGGCCGGCTCGGCCGTCACTGGCGTCACCGGTGACCACGCCGCCCCCTCGCACGCCGAGGACGACGACTTCGTGCAGGCGGGCAACCTCTACCGCCTGATGTCGGAGGACGAGAAGGGCCGGCTGGTCGCGAACCTGTCGGGCTTCATCGCCAAGGTCTCGCGCGAGGACATCGCCGAGCGGGCGATCGACAACTTCCGCAAGGCGGACGGCGACTTCGGCAAGCGGCTGGAGGCCGCGGTCCAGGCCCTGCGTGGCTGAGGGCGCTTGCCGTGGGTAGGGACCGGGCCGGACTCCGCGAGGGGTCCGGCCCGGACTCGTTCAGCGGCCCGCCACGCTGTGTGCCGGGATCCAGCAGCGGATGATGTCCCGCACGGAGACCATGCCCACCGGGCCCTGGCCGTCGAGGACCACGAGGTGACGGAAGCCGCCGTGCGTCATCGCCTCGGCCGCCTCCGCCAGGGTCCAGCCCGGCGCGGCGAAGACGACCTCGTGGGTGGTGTGGGAGCCGGCGGTCTCGACGTCGGGGTCCTGGTCGCGGGCGAGGGAGTTGAGGATGTCGCGCTCGGTGATGATCCCGAGCCCGCCGGCGTCGGTGTCGAGGACGACGGCCGCGCCGACGCGCCGCGTCGACATCAGGCGGGCGGCCTGGCGGAGGGTGTGGGCGGGGCCGATGGTGAGGATCACGGTGCTCATGGCGTCACGGACGAGCATGGGCGGAGCCACCTCCTTGGTGAATCCTTCAAGAAGAACGGATTCACAAGTTCACAAGTGGGGGGACTCTCAGAGTGGCACCGGGGGAGGGACCCGACAAGGGGGCGCGCGAGGCGCCCCCGGGGAGTGCGGGGAGCGCTCAGGCTTCCGCGCTCTCCTGGTTCAGGTAGCTCAGGAGCTCGCCGTGGAGCAGGCCGTTGGACGCCGCCGCGTTCCCGCTGTGCGGGCCGTGCCGCCCGTCGAGACCCGTGTACGTACCGCCGGCCTCCTGCACCACGATCGCCACCGCGGCCATGTCCCACAGCGACAGCTCCGGCTCGGCGCAGATGTCCACGGAGCCCTCGGCGACCATCATGTACGGCCAGAAGTCGCCGTACGCCCGGGTCCGCCAGCACGCGCGCGTGAGGTCGAGGAAGCCGTCGAGCCGCCCCTGCTCCTCCCAGCCGCTCAGCGAGGAGTACGAGAAGGAGGCGTCCGCCAGGGACGCGACCTGGGAGACGCCGATCCGGCGCGCCGAGGCGAGGCTGCGGCCCGTGTACGCCCCCAGGCCCTTCGCCGCCCACCAGCGGCGGCCGAGCGCCGGGGCCGAGACCACGCCCACGACCGGCTGGAAGCCGTTCTCGCCGGCCTCCATCAGCGCGATGAGGGTCGCCCAGACCGGCACCCCGCGCACGTAGTTCTTGGTGCCGTCGATCGGGTCGATCACCCAGCGGCGCGGGCCGGTGCCCTCGACGCCGTACTCCTCGCCCAGGATCGCGTCCCGCGGCCGCGCGCGCTGGAGGTGACCGCGGATCAGCTCCTCGGCGGCCTTGTCGGCCTCGCTCACCGGGGTCATGTCCGGCTTGGTCTCGACCTTGAGGTCGAGCGCCTGGAATCGGTCCATGGTGGCCGCGTCGGCGGCATCCGCGAGGACGTGGGCGAGACGCAGATCATCGTGGTAATCGGCCATGGTCGGCACTCTATCCCCGAGCCGTGAACGCGCGGAGAACCGTCCACGACGGCCCGCGCGGACGACGCGCGGGGCCTTGACAGGGTGCGGAGCCCTGCCGAGGCTGGGCGGGGAACCGTTCCTCCCGGAGGTGACGATGGCGCGTGCCCGCGAGGCCCTGCTCGACGCCGCGCTCGCCGCGCTCGCGCACCACCCCTGGTCCGCCGTCCGCATGGCCGACCTCGCCGCCGACGCGCGCGTCTCGCGCCAGACGCTCTACAACGAGTTCGGCAGCAAGGAAGGACTCGCCCGCGCCCTCGTCCGCCGCGAGGCCGACGCCTACCTCCAGGGCGTACGGCGGCTGCTCGCCGCCCCGGCACCGCCCGAGCGGAACCTCGTCGCCGTCGCCGAGTGGACCGTGACCCGCGCCGCGACCCGCCCGGTCCTGCGGGCCCTGCTCACCGGTGCCTGGAACGAACGGCTCCCCGCGCCACGCCCGGCGCGGCCGGGGGCCCGGCCCGCCCCCGTACCCGCCCAGCGGCGCGCCGACGCGGGGCCGCCCGCGCCGGGCGAACTCGTGGCGGAGACGGCGGCCTGCGCGGGGGAGCGGTGGGAGGCCGGCTGTGAGCTCGCCGTGCGGATCGCCCTCAGCCACGTCGTGGCCCCGGTGTCACCGCTGACCCCTCGACGGCCGGATCAGTGCGCCGAGCCGGAGAGCTGGAGTCCGATGACCCCCACGATCACCAGGCTGATGGAGACGATCTTGAGCGTGGAGACCACGTCGCCGAGGAAGACCATCCCGTAGATCGCCGTCCCGGCCGCTCCGATCCCCGTCCACACCGCGTACGCCGGACCGACGTCCAGCTTCCGCAGCGCGAGGGTGAGCAGGCCGAAGCTGCCGAGCGCGAAGGCGGCGAAGGCGATCGTCGGCCAGAGCCGGGTGAACCCGTGCGAGAGCTTGAGGCAGACCGCGAAGCCGGTCTCCAGGATTCCCGCCACGACCACCAGCAGCCACGCCATCGTCCGTGCCTCCCACGCCCTCGGTGACTGCTATGTCCCACTTGGTGCGATTATGCACTTACCGAGAGTGGGGGAGGGCGCACCGGAGGCGATCAGTCGCCCTCGCGTCGCTCGCGCGTCGCGAGCAGCCGCCGCAGCGAGTAGAGCCGCGCCGGGTCGGCGTGCCCCTCCGCCACGTACGCGTCGAGCGCGCAGTCCGGCTCGTCGTGGCTGCACGCGCGCGGGCAGTTCTCCGTCCCCGGCTCCAGATCGGGGAAGGCGTGGATGACCCGGGACGGATCCACGTGGTTCAGGCCGAAGGAGCGCACGCCGGGCGTGTCGATGACCCAGCCGTCGGCCGCGTCGAGCGGCAGCGCGAGCGCCGAGGTCGTGGTGTGCCGGCCGCGGCCCGTCACCGCGTTCACGTGGCCGGTGATCCGCCGCTTGTCCTCCGGCACCAGCGCGTTGACCAGCGTCGTCTTGCCGACGCCCGAGTGACCGACGAAAGCGGTGACCCGGCCGTCCAGGTACTGCCGCACCCGGTCGGCCGCCCCGCCGTCGTACAGCTCCTCGCGGTTCACGACCACGTGCGGCATGTCCAGGTCCCCGTACAGCTCCAGGAGCTTTTCCGGCGGGGCCAGGTCCGACTTCGTCATCACGAGGAAGGGCTCGAGCCCGCCGTCGTACGCCGCCACGAGGCAGCGGTCGATCAGCCGGGGACGCGGCTCCGGGTCGGCGAGCGCCGTGACGATCGCCAGCTGGTCCGCGTTGGCGACGACCACCCGCTCGTACGGGTCGTCGTCGTCGGCCGTGCGACGGAGCACCGAGCTGCGCTCGCCGATCCGCACGATCCGGGCCAGCGTGTCCTTCTCGCCGGACAGGTCGCCGACGATCGAGACGCGGTCGCCGACCACGGCGGCCTTGCGGCCCAGCTCGCGCGCCTTCATCGCGTGGACGACCCGGTCCTCGACCAGACAGGTCAGCCGGCCCCGGTCGACGGTGAGGACCAGGCCCTCGACGGCGTCCTCGTGCTTGGGACGGATGGTCGTACGGGGACGGGTGCCCTTGCGGTTGGGCCGCTGGCGGATGTCGTCCTCGTCGGTGTGCTTGCCGTAACGCCGCATGTCAGACCCCGAGCATTTCGGTCCACATCGTCGGGAAGTCCGGCAAGGTCTTCGCCGTCGTCGCCACGTCCTCG
Source organism: Streptomyces sp. NPDC020807 (assembly GCF_040641575.1). Classification (NCBI taxonomy): domain Bacteria; kingdom Bacillati; phylum Actinomycetota; class Actinomycetes; order Kitasatosporales; family Streptomycetaceae; genus Streptomyces; species Streptomyces sp. NPDC020807. The sequence goes on along the minus strand of NZ_JBFADU010000016.1, from coordinate 101,964 downwards.
ATCTCCACGCCCTCGACCGCGAGCCCGATGATCGCGCCCGCCGTCGCCATGCGGTGGTCGTGGTACGTGTGGAAGACCCCGCCGTGCAGCGGGCGCGGGCGGATGTGGAGACCGTCCTCGGTCTCCGTCACGTCCCCGCCCAGTTCGTTGATCTCCTTGGTGAGGGCCGCCAGACGGTCCGTCTCGTGGAGCCGCAGGTGCGCGACCCCGCGCAGCGTCGAGGGGGAGTCGGCGAGCGCGGCGACCGCCGCGATGCCCGGGGTCAGCTCGCCGACCTCGCCGAGGTCCACGTCGATGCCGTGGATCCGGCCCGTGCCGGTGAAGGTCAGACCGGCCTCGGTCAGCTCGCAGGAACCGCCCATCTCGGTGAAGATCCGGCGCAGCTCGTCGCCCGGCTGGGTGGTCCGCGCCGGCCAGTCCGGGATCGTCACCCGGCCGCCGGTCACCAGCGCCGCCGCGAGGAAGGGCTGCGCGTTCGACAGGTCCGGCTCGACGACCAGGTCACGGCCGCGCAGCGCCGAGGGCGCCACCCGCCAGACGTTCGGCTCGCCGCCGTGCTCCGGCTCGTCGACCTGGGCGCCGACCGAGCGCAGCATCTCGACCGTCATCCGGATGTGCGGCAGCGAGGGCAGCGTCGCGCCCACGTGCCGCACCTCGACGCCCTGGTTGAAGCGGGGCGCGGAGAGCAGCAGGGCGCTGACGAACTGGGAGGACGAGGAGGCGTCGATCTCGACCGTGCCGCCGTCGAGACCGCCGGCGCCGTGCACCGTCAGCGGCAGCGCGCCCCGGCCGTCGTCCTCGATCCGGGCGCCGAGCGCGCGCAGCGCGTCGATCACCCCGTGCAGCGGGCGCTCGTGGGAGCGGGGGTCGCCGTCGAAGCGCACCGGGCCGTCGGCGAGCGCGGCGACCGGGGGCAGGAAGCGCATGACCGTACCCGCGTTGCCGACGTCGACGGCGGCCGGGCCGCGCAGCGGGGCGGGGATGATCCGCCAGGCCTCGCCGGTGCCCTCGGGGCCGCCCGGGCCGGAGGAGCTGGACGACACGGTCTCCTCGATCCGCACGCCGAGGGTGCGCAGCGCCTCGGCCATCAGGAGCGTGTCGCGGGAGCGCAGCGGGCGGCGCAGCCAGCCGGGCTCGGCGGCGAGCGCCGCGAGGACCAGACCGCGGTTGGTGACCGACTTCGACCCGGGAACGGTGACGGTCGCGTCGACGGCACCCCGGGCGTACGGGGCGGGCCAGAGGTCGGCGGAGGTGTCGGAACGCGACGGGTCGGAGGGCGCGGAAGCTGCTGCGGTCATGGACTCACTGTACGGGTGAGTCAGAAGCCCAGGAGCCAGCGCCCGCCGCCGATCAGGGCCGAGACCGAGACCGCGTGGAAGAAGAAGAGCCACACCCCCGGGTGCACGTGGGTGAGCCGCGCGAGCTGGTCCGCGTCCGAGTCGGGCGCGCCGCCGTGGCGCCGCTTCGCCTGGAGCTCGAAGGCCGGCCGCACGCCGCCGAGGAGCAGGAACCAGACCACGGCGTACGCGAAGAGCGACTGCACCTCGGGGCCGGTGAGCCAGGAGACGAGGAGGAAGGTCGCGCCGGTGAGGAGGACGGTGAGGACGCCGTACGCGTTCCTCACCATCACCAGCATCGCGAGGAGCAGCGCGGTCGCGAGCCACAGCAGCAGGGTGACCAGGCCGGCGCCGAGCAGGGCGGCGCCGCCGAGGCCCAGGAGCGGGGCGGCGGTGTATCCGGCGGCGAGGGTGAGGACGACGCCCATTCCGGTGGGGCGGCCCCGGGTGATCGTCACGCCGCTGGTGTCCGAGTGGAGCCGGATCGCCTCGAGGCGGCGGCGCATGGCGAGGGCGACGAGCGCGTGGCCGCCCTCGTGGGCGATGGTGATCGCGTTGCGGGCGACGAGCCAGACCCGGCGCGGCACGGTGACGGCGAGCGCGGCGACCCCGGTGGCGATCACCAGCCATTCGGCCGGGGCGGGCTGCGCGCCGAAGAGATCGAGCGCGAGGTCCGTGGTCGCGAGGTCCATCGTTTCGGTCCGCTCCTCGGGAGGTCGGGGAACCCGCGCCTCCGGAGGCCGGGATCGTGGCAGTGTGGCACGTATGTGCGGACGGTATGCAGCGAGTCGGCGGCCGGAGGATCTGGTCGGCACCTTCGGGATCGAGAAGTGGGAGCCGGAGGAGACCCTGGCCCCCGACTGGAACGTGGCCCCGACCAAGGAGGTCTGGGCCGTTCTCGAGCGCCCTCTGAAAGACGCCGAATCCCGGCGGCCGGTTCGCCAGCTCCGCGCGCTGAGATGGGGACTCGTCCCGTCCTGGGCCAAGACGCCCGAGGGCGCCGCCCGGATGATCAACGCGCGCGCGGAGACCGTCCACGAGAAGCCCTCCTTCAAGCGCGCGTTCGCGTCCCGCCGCTGCATCCTCCCCGCCGACGGCTACTACGAGTGGGTGACGGGCGCGGGGGAGCGGGACCTGGAGGTCGAGGGCAGGAAGAAGAGGGCCCGCAAGCAGCCGTACTTCGTCACCCCGGCCGACGGCTCGGTCTTCGCGATGGCCGGGCTCTACGAGTTCTGGCGCGACCGCACCCTCCCCGACGCACACCCCGAGGCCTGGTGGGTGACCTGCTCCGTCGTCACCACCGAGGCCGAGACGGGCCCGCTCGGCGTGGCCCCGGCCGAGGGCCCGCGGTCACTCGCCGACATCCACCCCCGGATGCCGCTGATGCTGACGGAGGACCGCTGGGACGCCTGGCTGGACCCGGCGCGCACCGACCCCGAGGAGCTGCGCGGGCTGCTCGCGCCGCCGCCGGAGGGTCTGATGCGGGCGTACCCGGTCTCGACGGCGGTCAGCAACGTCCGCAACAACGGCCCGGAGCTGCTCACGGAGCTCTCCGGCCCGGAGGAGGGCACGCTGTTCTGAGGTCCGTGCTCTGAGATCCGTGTTCGGAGGTCCGTGTTCCGAGGTCCGTGTTCGGAGGTTCGCGTTCCGAGGTTCGCGGGCGCGCGCGGGGGATGATGAGGGCGTGACCGACCAGACGACGCAGTACGAGACGGTTCCGACCGACGCCGGAGAGGCGCGCGTCACCTGGCACGCCGGTACGGACCCGTGGGCGGTCCTCGCCCTCGGCCACGGCGCCGGCGGCGGCATCGAGGCCCGTGACCTCCGGGCCCTCGCCGCCGCGCTGCCCGCCCACGGTGTGACCGTCGCCCTCGTCGAGCAGCCCTGGCGGGTCGCGGGCAAGAAGGTCGCGCCCGCGCCGAAGACCCTCGACACCGGCTGGCGCGGCCTCTGGCCGGCCCTCGCCGCGCCCGGCCTGCCCGTGGTCGCGGGCGGCCGCAGCGCCGGCGCCCGCGTGGCCTGCCGCACCGGCTCCGAGCTCGGCGCCCGCGCCGTCCTCGCGCTGAGCTTCCCGCTCCACCCGCCGGGCAGGCCCGAGCGGTCCCGGGACGGGGAGCTCCTCGCCACCGGCCTGCCCACGCTCGTCGTCCAGGGCGGCAACGACCCCTTCGGGCGGCCCGAGGAGTTCCCCGAGGGTTCCTACGAGCTCGTCGAGGTCCCGTACGGGGACCACGGCTTCGCGGTCCCGAAGCGGGCGCCGCTGACGCAGGACGAGGCGCTCGCGGGGCTGGTGGACGGCGTGGTGAAGTGGATCACCACCCTGAGGTGAACCCCCGCCTCCGCGCGCGGCCCCCTCATGTCCCCCCTGTCCTCCCCCTGGGGCGTCTCCGGGCTTCCCCTGACCTGTCCCCGGTCCGGGCTCACGGCTCATCATTTCTCTGCCGCCCCGGGAATGTCCGGCGCGTGACCTCTGTTGTGCGGAGAGTCGGTGTGAGACCAAGGAGAGGGAGTCCGTCGCATGGGTTCGACCATCTGCCCGGAGCGTGCGCAGGCCGCTGACCTCGACTGGACAGTGCTGCCCGCGCCCAAGGCCGCCTCGATTCGGGCGGCGGGCGGAGCGGTTCCTCGTCTATCCTCCGAAACGAGCGGGTCCGCCCTCGGGCTCGCCGCCGCGCTGGAGGAGGTGGGTCCGGTCACTGGGACCGACACTGGGACCGACGACGGCCCCGAGGAGACGACCGCGGAGCGCAACGCGCGCTTCGAGCGGGACGCCCTCGGCTACCTCGACCAGATGTACTCCGCCGCGCTGCGCATGACGCGCAACCCCGCGGACGCCGAGGACCTGGTGCAGGAGACCTACGCGAAGGCGTACGGCTCCTTCCACCAGTTCCGTGAGGGCACCAACCTCAAGGCGTGGCTCTACCGCATCCTCACGAACACCTTCATCAACTCGTACCGCAAGAAGCAGCGCGAGCCCCAGCGCAGCGCCGCCGAGGAGATCGAGGACTGGCAGCTCGCCCGCGCCGAGTCGCACATGTCGACCGGTCTGCGCTCCGCCGAGTCGCAGGCGCTCGACCACCTGCCCGACTCGGACGTGAAGGAAGCCCTCCAGGCGATCCCCGAGGAGTTCCGCATCGCCGTCTATCTGGCCGATGTCGAGGGCTTTGCCTACAAGGAGATCGCGGACATCATGGGGACACCCATCGGTACGGTGATGTCCCGACTGCACCGGGGCCGCCGCCAGCTGCGCGGCATGCTCGAGGACTACGCCCGTGACCGCGGGCTGGTTCCCGCGGGCGCCGGAGAGTCGTCGAACGATCTGAAAGGCTCGGGCTCATGAGCTGCGGAGAGCCGCACGAGACGGATTGCTCTGAGGTCCTGGATCACCTCTACGAGTTCCTCGACAGAGAGATGCCCGACAGCGACTGCACCAAGTTCGAGGTGCACTTCGAGGAGTGCTCCCCGTGCCTGGAGAAGTACGGCCTGGAGCAGGCGGTGAAGAAGCTCGTCAAGCGCTGCTGCGGCAGCGACGACGTCCCCACCGACCTGCGCTCCAAGGTGATGAGACGGATCGACCTGATCCGTGCGGGGTACGCGGTGCCCGAGCAGGACGTTTCCGCGGCGGCCCCGCAGGCCGCTCCGGCCCCGCAGGCCGCTCCGGCACCGCAGGAGTAGGCGCGGGAGCAGGTGAGGGCTTCCGCCCCACGCATACATCAGCTTGTATCACCCGATGGTGCGAATCAACCGCAGCGCCTCTTATCGGGCCGCCCACCTCGCTAGCGTGACCCGTGTGAGGGGCGTGAAGGTCATTCCGCAGGTGGCACGCGTGTACATCGGCTGCGCGACGCTCGCGGCCGGTGCGTCCGTGCTGCCCGCGTTCCGCCCCGGGGCCGCCGTCCCGTGGGGGACGGTCGCACTCCTCGCCACCCTGTACGCGCTCTGCGAGCTGCCCGCCCGCAACCGCGTTCTCGGCCGCGCGCTCGGCGGCTCCGTCCCCGCCGCCGGGATCGGCTCCTTCTACCCGGTGCTCCTCGCCGCCGCGCTGCTCCTGCCACCCGCCGCCGCCGCGCTCACCGCGCTGCCCGGCAGCCTCCTCGCGCGCGTCGAGGAGTCACCGGCCGGGCCGCGCCGCCTCTGGCGGGCCGCCGCGACGGCCCTCGCCGTCTGGGCCGCCGCCCTCGCCGCCCACGCCCTGGCCGCCTCGGCCGCCCTCGGCGGCGGGGCGGCAGCCCCCGACCTGCCGTACGCGCTGCTGCCCGCCGGCGTCGCCGCGCTCACCCTCTGCCTCGTCCTGACCGCCCTCGACGGCGGCATCCGGGCCACCGCCGACGGCGTCCCCGCCGGCGCCGCCTGGCGCGGCCTCCTCGGCCGGGCCCTCGCCCCGCACGCCGTGCACGGCCTCGCCGGGCTCATGATGGCCGTCCTGTGGCGGAGCACGTACGGGCCCGCCTCGGCGCTCTTCGTCCTCCTCCCCATGTACATCTCCTGCTGGGTCTTCGCCCAGTACCACCGCGAGCGCGCGGCCCACCAGGCCACCATCCGCGCCCTCGTCCAGGCCGTCGACATCAAGGACCGGTACACCCGCGGCCACAGCGAGCGCGTCGGCCAGGCGTCCGTCCTCATCGCCCGCGAGCTCGGCATGGCGGACGAGCGGCTCGACGTCGTGCGGTTCGCCGGCATCCTCCACGACGTCGGGAAGCTCGGCGTGCCCACGCGCGTGCTGCGCAAGGACGGGCCGCTCACACCGGAGGAGCGCCGGGTCATCGAGCTCCACCCCGAGTACGGCCACGAGATGGTCCGCGGCATCGGCTTCCTCGGCGAGGCCAGGGACGCGATCCTGCACCACCACGAGCGGATGGACGGCAGCGGCTACCCGTACGGCCTCCAGGGCGACCAGATCCCCGAGTTCGCCCGGGTGGTCGCCGTCGCCGACGCCTTCGACGCCATGACCTCCACCCGCTCCTACAGCCGGGCGAGGCCGGTGCCGACGGCCCTCGCCGAGCTGGAGCGGTGCGCGGGCAGCCAGTTCGACCCCCGGATGGTCACGGCCCTCGTCCGGGCCCTGGCCCGGCACGGCTGGCAGACATCCGTCACCGCCGACGAGCACGAGCGGGACGAGGCCCTCCGCGCCCCCTCCCCGCCCCGTGACCCCTCGCAGCCCCTGCCGCTGCCGCGCACGCAGGAGTCCCGCGCGATGGAACCGCGCGTCCCGCAGGCCGCCCGGCGGACGGAGCGCGCGTGAGTCGAAAGACCCCCCGTACCCCCGGCCCCCGTACCCCCGGCCCCCGTACCCCCCGCCCCCGCATGCCCGGCTTCACCACGCCGGGCTTCACCACGCCGGGCTTCACCGTGCCCGAAGCGGCCGGCCCCGGCGCCCCCGCGCACCCGCCCGCCGTCGCCCGCCCCGGCGCGGCCCCGCGCCTGCTCGGACTCGGCCCGCTCCGGCGCGGCACCCTCGGGCCCGGCTCGCTCACCGTCGGCGCGCTGTACACCAGCGCCGTGCTGCTCAGCCTCGTCGGCTTCGCCGGCACCCTCTGGTACGGGATCGACCAGCCGGCCAACGCGCTCGCCTTCGGGGTGCTCGTCGCCGTCGGCGAGCTCGCCCGCTGGGGGGCGGTGCCCGGCGAACGGGAGCCCGCGCCGCTCGCGAGCGCGGGCGCCCTCGCGTACGCCCTCCTCGGCATGGACGCCGGGGCCTTCACCACCCACGGCGTCCTCCAGATCATCGCCGTCGTCGTCGCCGGCGGCCTCGTCGGCATGGTGCCGCACCTGGCCAGGGGCCGCGGCCCCGGCGCCGACCACCTCGCCCGCCGCGTGCTCACCGTCGGCTTCGTCGCGCTCTGCTTCCAGCCCCTCTACAACTCCGGGGCCCTCGTCGACCACCTCGGCAAGGGCCCTCTCTACGCCCTCTTCCTGCTGCTCGTCCTCGCCCTCACCGCCCTGTGCGACGCCGTCCTCGCCGCGCTCGTCCTCCGCGCCCGCACCGGATACCCGTACGGCCCCCTCCTCCGCGACGAACTGCGCGCCCTCATCGGCATCGGCTCCGCCGTCTGCGCCACCGGCACCGTCATGGCGCTCGGCGTCGCCGCCGCCGGCCTCTGGGCGCTGCCCGTCCTCGCCGTACCGCTCCTCCTCACCCAGGTCTCCTTCCGGCGCTACGCGGCCGTCCGCACCGTCAACCGGCAGACCATCGCCTCCCTCGCCCGCGCCACCGAGATCGCCGGCTACACCTCGCCCGGCCACGCCCACCGGGTCGCCGCCCTCAGCGGCGCCGTCGGCCGGGAGATGGGCCTCTCCGGGGGCGAGCTCACCGTCCTGGAGTACGCGGCGCTCATGCACGACATCGGCCAGCTCTCCCTCGTCGACCCGGTCGAGGGCGGCGCCACCGCCCTCCTCCCGATCGAGGAGCAGCGCCGGATAGCCCTCCTCGGCGGCGAGGTCGTCCGCAGGACGGGCGTCTGCGCGACCGTCGCCGTCGTCGTCGAGCGGCAGGCCGACCCGTTCCGCGACCAGCCGCTGCCCGCCCGGATCATCCGGGTCGTGAACGCCTACGACGACCTCGCGGGCGACGGGGCCGGCGCCGCCCTCGCCGCCCTGGAGCGGCTCCGGCTCGGCGCCGCCCGCGACTACCACCCGGACGTCGTCGAGTCCCTGGCCAGGGTCCTCGCACGCGGGGGAGCCCCTGGGGTGACCCCTGCCGTCACGGGGTAACCCATGGGTAATGAGCGCGCGTCCGACCGGGCATGGTTGGATGCGAACAAGAGGGTGAAAGCGACCGGCAGGCGGGAATCGTGAGGATCTTCGGGAAGGTACGGCATCGGCCCTCCGCCTCGTGGCGGCAGGCCACCGACCGCGCGTTCACGCTGATCGGCGACGGCCGGTACGAGGACGCGGGCGCGCTGCTCACGCGCGCGGCGGACCTGGAGCCCTGGCTCTCGGAGTCCTGGTTCAACCTGGCCCTGCTGCACAAGTTCCGGCACGACTGGGAGCAGGCCCGGTCCGCCGGCCTGCGCGCCGTCGCGCTGCTCGACAAGGAGACCGGCGCCCCCGACTGGTGGAACGTCGGGATCGCCGCCACCGCGCTCCAGGACTGGCCGCTGGCCCGCCGCGCCTGGCAGGCGTACGGCCTCAAGGTCCCCGGCGCCGCCGCCGGCACGGGCGAGCCCGCCGGGATGGAGCTGGGCAGCGCCGCCGTCCGGCTCTCGCCCGAGGGCGAGGCCGAGGTCGTGTGGGGGCGCAGGCTCGACCCGGCCCGCATCGAGGTCCTCTCCATCCCGCTGCCGTCCTCCGGACGCCGCTGGGGCGAGGTCGTCCTCCACGACGGCGTGCCGCACGGCGAGCGCACCACCACCGCCGGCCCGTCCTACCCGGTCTTCGACGAGATCGAGCTGTGGGCGCCGTCCCCCGTCCCCACCTGGGTTGTCCTCCTGGAGGCCGCCACCGAGGCCGACCGGGACGCCCTGGAGCAGCTCGCCTCCGACGCGGGCTTCGCCGCCGAGGACTGGTCGTCCTCCGTGCGGCTGCTCTGCCGCGCCTGCTCGGAGTCGACGATGCCGAGTGCCGAGGGAGAGGGCGAGCACTCCGACCCGCACGACCACAGCGAGCCCGGCCACCCCGGGCCGCTCGGCCACCGCTCGCCCGGCGAGCTGTGGGTCCCCGAGCGGGAGTGCGGCATCGCGGCCCCGCCCGGACTCGTGCGCGGGCTCCTCGACGGCTGGGTCGCGGACAGCCCGGACAGCCGCGAGTGGCGGGATCTGGAAGAGGTCTGCTGACGACTGCCCGTAGGCTGTACGGGATCGTTTACTGGGGTTCCGAGGAAGGCACGCGCCGGACATGACGCAGCAGGACACTGACGAGCAGACGCAGACCAACGACGGCTACGTCGTGGACACGGAGGACTGCGAGGCGCGTGAGCTCGCCTACCGCGAGCGCGGTACGGCCCGGCCCATCACCGTCGTCGGCAACCCGGTGCTCCACAAGGAGTGCCAGGACGTCACCGAGTTCGACGACAAGCTCGCCGCGCTGATCGACGACATGTTCGCCAGCCAGAAGGCCGCCGAGGGCGTGGGCCTGGCCGCCAACCAGATCGGCGTGGACCTCAAGGTCTTCGTCTACGACTGCCCCGACGACGACGGCGTCCGCCACACCGGCGTCGTGGTCAACCCGGTCCTCCAGGAGCTCCCGGCCGACCAGCGCGTCCTGGACGAGTCCAACGAGGGCTGCCTCTCCGTGCCGACCGCCTACGCCGAGCTGGCCCGCCCCGACTACGCGGAGGTCCACGGCCAGGACGCCGAGGGCAACCCGATCAAGGTCCGCGGCACCGGTTACTTCGCCCGCTGCCTCCAGCACGAGACGGACCACCTGTACGGCCGCCTCTACATCGACCGCCTCTCCAAGCGCGACCGCAAGGACGCCCTGAAGCAGATGGCCGAGGGCACCCCGCGCTACGAGACGGTCCCCAACGACTGATCTCGTCCTCCTCCCGCACGCACGGCGCGGTGGCCGGCCCAGCCGACCGCCGCGCCGATCGCGTACCAGAACAGGTCCGGCGCGTTGAACGTCGTGCCGAACACCAGCCGCGCCAGGGTGCTGTGCGCGGACATCGCCGCCGGCAGCCCGGTCAGCTGGAACAGCTCCACGCCCCAGCTGAACCCGAGGGCGACCCCCGCCGCGGCCGAGGGCCGCGCCCGGGGCGCGACCAGCACCACCAGGGCCGTGACCAGCACGGTGTAGAGCGCGTCCCCCGCGTACTTGGCGACCTCCCCGGTCGCCACCGCCCTGATCCCCAGCCCGGCGCCGACCGCCGCCAGGGCCGCAACTCCGGCCAGGACACGCGTCCGTACGAGATCGCCCATGTCCGGCAGCCTATGCGGAAGGGCCCCGCACTCCAGGAGTGCGGGGCCCTTCCCCGTACGTACGCGGGGGACGGACTAGAAGTCCTCGTCGAGGTCCACCGAGCCCTCGACCGCGACCTGGTACGCGGACGGGCGGCGCTCGAAGAAGTTGGTGAGCTCCTGGACGCCCTGGAGCTCCATGAACGCGAACGGGTTCTCGGAGCCGAAGACCGGGGCGAATCCGAGGCGCTGGAGGCGCTGGTCGGCGACGCACTGGAGGTACTCGCGCATCGACTCGGTGTTCATGCCCGGCAGGCCGTCGCCGCACAGGTCACGGCCGAACTGGAGCTCCGCCTCGACGGCCTCCTTCAGCATGTCCGTGACCTGCTGCTGGAGCTCCGCGTCGAAGAGCTCCGGCTCCTCCTTGCGGACGGTGTCGACGACCTCGAACGCGAAGTTCATGTGCATGGTCTCGTCGCGGAACACCCAGTTGGTGCCGGTCGCCAGACCGTGCAGCAGGCCGCGGGACCGGAACCAGTACACGTACGCGAAGGCACCGTAGAAGAACAGGCCCTCGATGCACGCCGCGAAGCAGATCAGGTTGAGCAGGAAGCGGCGGCGGTCGGCGGCCGTCTCCAGCTTGTCGATCTTCTCGACGGAGTCCATCCAGCGGAAGCAGAACTGCGCCTTCTCGCGGATGGAGGGGATGTTCTCGACGGCGGCGAACGCGGCGGCGCGGTCGTCCGGGTCGGGCAGGTAGGTGTCCAGGAGGGTCAGGTAGAACTGGACGTGCACGGCCTCCTCGAAGAGCTGGCGCGACAGGTACAGGCGCGCCTCCGGGGAGTTGATGTGCTTGTACAGCGTCAGGACGAGGTTGTTCGCCACGATCGAGTCGCCCGTCGCGAAGAACGCGACCAGACGGCCGATCATGTGCTGCTCACCGGGGGTGAGCTTGGCGAGGTCGGCGACGTCCGAGTGGAGGTCGACCTCCTCCACCGTCCACGTGTTCTTGATCGCGTCCCGGTAGCGGTCGTAGAAGTCCGGGTAGCGCATCGGGCGGAGGGTGAGCTCGAAGCCAGGGTCGAGCAGGTTCTTCTTGTCGGTCGTGCTCATTACTGGCAGGCCTCGCAGGACTCGGGGTTCTCAAGGGAGCAGGCGAGCGCCTCGGCGTCGAGGGTCGTCTGCTGGACGGGGATGGGGGCCGGGGCGGCGGCCGTCGACGCCTGGGCGGCGCGGGCGATCCGGGTCGCGGGGCGCGAGCGCAGGTAGTACGTCGTCTTCAGGCCCTGCTTCCAGGCGTACGCGTACATCGACGACAGCTTGCCGATGGTCGGCGTCTCCATGAAGAGGTTCAGCGACTGCGACTGGTCGAGGAACGGCGTACGGGCCGCCGCCATGTCGATGAGGCCGCGCTGCGGGATCTCCCACGCCGTGCGGTACAGCTCACGGGTCTCGGCGGGGATCCAGCCGAAGTCCGCGACGGAGCCGCTGGAGTCGCGGAGCGCGTCACGGGTCTGCGCGTCCCACACGCCGAGCTTCTTCAGCTCGTCGACGAGGTACGAGTTGACCTGGAGGAACTCGCCGGACAGCGTCTCGCGCTTGAAGAGGTTGGAGACCTGCGGCTCGATGCACTCGTAGACGCCCGCGATCGAGGCGATGGTCGCCGTCGGCGCGATGGCCAGGAGGAGGCTGTTGCGCATGCCGACCGAGGCGATCCGCTCGCGCAGGGCGGCCCAGCGCTCCGGCCAGTTCAGCTCGACGTCGTAGTGGTCGGGGTGCAGGACACCGCGGGCCGCGCGGGTCTTCTCCCAGGCGGGGAGCGGGCCGTTGCGCTCGGCGAGGTCGGCGGAGGCCTCGTACGCGGCGAGCATGATCCGCTCGGCGATACGGGTGGACAGCGCGCGCGCCTCGGCGGAGTCGAACGGCAGCTTCAGCTGGAAGAAGACGTCCTGGAGGCCCATGGCACCCAGGCCGACCGGACGCCAGCGGGCGTTGGAGTTGCCCGCCTGCTCGGTCGGGTAGAAGTTGATGTCGACGACGCGGTCGAGGAAGGTGACGGCCGTGCGGACGGTCTCGTCCAGGCGGTCCCAGTCGATGTCCGAACCGACGACGAACGCCCCGAGGTTGACCGAGCCGAGGTTGCAGACCGCGGTCTCGTCGTCGTTCGTGACCTCGATGATCTCGGTGCAGAGGTTCGAGGAGTGCACGACCGAACCCGGCTCGGCCGTCTGGTTGGCCGTGCGGTTCGAGGCGTCCTTGAAGGTCATCCAGCCGTTGCCGGTCTGGGCGAGGGTCCGCATCATGCGGCCGTACAGGTCGCGGGCCGGCATGGTCTTGCGGGCCAGGCCCCTGGCCTCGGCGGCGCGGTAGGCGGCGTCGAACTCGTCGCCCCACAGGTCGACGAGCTCGGGAACGTCCGAGGGGGAGAAGAGCGACCACTCGGCGTCCGCGTTGACCCGGCGCATGAACTCGTCCGGGATCCAGTGCGCGAGGTTGAGGTTGTGCGTACGGCGCTGGTCCTCGCCCGTGTTGTCGCGGAGCTCGAGGAACTCCTCGATGTCCGCGTGCCAGGTCTCCAGGTAGACGGCGGCGGCGCCCTTGCGGCGGCCGCCCTGGTTCACGGCGGCGACGGAGGCGTCGAGGGTCTTCAGGAACGGGACGATGCCGTTCGAGTGGCCGTTGGTGCCGCGGATCAGCGAACCGCGGGCGCGGATGCGGGAGTAGGAGAGCCCGATGCCGCCGGCGTGCTTCGAGAGGCGCGCGACCTGGTGGTAGCGGCCGTAGATGGAGTCCAGCTCGTCCTGGGGGGAGTCCAGGAGGTAGCAGGAGGACATCTGCGGGTGGCGCGTGCCCGAGTTGAAGAGCGTGGGGGAGGAGGGGAGGTAGTCCAGACGGCTCATCAGGCCGTAGAGGGCCGCCACCTCGTCGAGCGCGCGGACCGAGTCGTCCTCGGCGAGGCCGCAGGCGACGCGGAGCATGAAGTGCTGCGGCGTCTCGATGACCTTGCGGGTGATCGGGTGGCGCAGCAGGTAGCGCGAGTAGAGGGTGCGCAGGCCGAAGTAGCCGAAGCGGTCGTCGCCGGCGGCGTCGATCGTGGCGTCGAGGCGCTCGGCGTGGAGCGTGACGAACTCGGCGGCGCGGTCGGCGATCAGGCCCTCGCGGTGGCCGACGGCCACGGAGGCGGAGAAGGAGACCGCGCCCTGGCCGGCCGCCTCGTCGGCGATGGTGACGGTCAGGAGCCGGGCCGCGAGCCGGGAGTAGGCCGGGTCCTCGGCGATGAGACCGGCGGCCGCCTCGGTGGCCAGCTCGCGCAGCTCCGCCTCGTCCGACGTGGCGCTGCGGCCGCGGAGCGCGGCAGCGGCGACCTTGCCGGGGTCGGTGTCGGGGAGATCGGCGGTGAGATCGGTCAGGGTCCGCAGCAGCACGGTGCCGGGTCCGTCGCTGTCGATCTCCGTGGCCGGATCGGCGGGCGCGATGGTCACGTGGGGGCTCTCCCTCGCTCGGCTCCTGGCCGCGACGGGGGAGGGCGGGCGAGGCGGTCCGTACGCACGGACGCCCGCGTCCACCGGCCCACTCCGCGAGGCCCGGACGTCAGTGACACCCGGAACGGACGGACCGGGTGGGCTGCCGGCAGGTCGTCGGACTCGCTCCGCACCCGAAATCGGTAGGAAGCACACCGTTGCGGGACAGTTCCGGATTCGCGCCGGATTTCCCTGCGTCGACAGCGAGGACGAGCATACATGTGGGGGGCGCCGCTGTTGGCGCCCCCCACATGTTGTGTCGTCAGGATTTACACGCCTGTCGTGTGGAACTCCAGTGCGTACGTCATCAGGGTGAAGCCGGGGACCGGGTCCCAGTCCCGCTCCGGGGTGCGGACGAAGCCCGTCCGCTCGTAGAGCCGGTGGGCCGCGACCATGCCCGGCCCCGTGGAGAGCACCAGCCGGGCGCACTCGGGGACGGCCCGCGCGCGGTCCACGCAGGCCCGTACGAGCGCCTCTCCGGCGCCCCGGCCGCGCGCCTCGGGCGCGACCACGAGCATCCGGAACTCGGCCTCGCCGGGGACGGCGATGTCGGCCCAGGCGGTCCCGCCGAGGGCGAAGGTCACACCGCCGATGACGCGGCCGGTCGCCTCGTCGGCGGCGACGAGGACCTCGGCCTCGCGCGCCCGCCGCTCGGTGTCCCGCAGCACCGCCAGGTAGTAGTCGTCCTCGCCGTCCAGCAGCAGCCCGTCGCCCAGATACGTGAATCCGGTGAGGTCGCCGAGTACCTCGTACTCCTCGGGCCGTACCGCCCTGATCGTGACATCCATGCGATCAGTGTGCTCCGACACCGGCCTTGGACGGGGACGCGCCCGGGACGACGTCACCGGCGTCCGCCGTGTAGTCCTCGGGGGAGGTCTCGTCGACGCCCTCGGGGGCCTTGACGGCCTTGAGGACGAAGGTCAGGACGACCGTGACGACGACGTTGAGGACGAAGGCGGTGAGGCCGATGTAGCCGATCTCGCCGATGCCCGGGATCTCGGCGGCCGAGCCGCCGAAGTGCTTCTGCGTCGGGCTGGCGACGCCGTACGCGGCGGCCGTGCCGTACACCATGCCGACGGCCCAGCCGGCGAGCAGCGCCCAGCGGTGGAACCAGCGGGTGAAGAGGCCGCCGACCAGCGCCGGGAAGGTCTGGAGGATCCAGATGCCGCCGAGGAGCTGGAAGTTGATCGCGACCGTCTTGTCCATGGTGAGGACGAAGACGAGCGCGCCGACCTTCACGAGGAGCGAGACCAGCTTGGAGACCTGGGTCTCCTGCTTCGGAGTCGCGTCCTTCTTGAGGAAGTCCTTGTAGATGTTCCTCGTGAAGAGGTTGGCGGCGGCGATCGACATGATCGCGGCCGGGACGAGCGCGCCGATGCCGATCGCGGCGAAGGCCACGCCCGCGAACCACGCCGGGAACATGTCCTCGAAGAGCTGCGGGATGGCGAGCTGGCCGTTCTTCACCTTGATGCCGGCGGCGATCGCCATGAAGCCGAGCAGCGCGAGCAGGCCCAGCATCAGCGAGTACAGCGGCAGGATCGTGGTGTTGCGGCGGATGACCTCGCGGCTCCGGGACGACAGGGTCGCCGTGATGGAGTGCGGGTACATGAAGAGCGCGAGCGCGGAGCCGAGCGCCAGGGTCGCGTACGTCCACTGGCCGGCCTCGCCCGGGACGAGCGCGCCGCGCGGCTTGCCGGTCGCCGGGTTGGTCTGCGCGTAGGCCTCGCCGGCCTTGGCGAAGATCTCGTCGAAGCCGCCGAGCTTGATCGGGATGTAGATGATCGCGACGGCGATCACCAGATAGATCAGCGTGTCCTTGACGAAGGCGATGAGCGCCGGGGCGCGCAGACCCGAGGAGTACGTGTAGGCCGCGAGGACGCCGAAGGCGATGAGCAGCGGCAGGTCCTTGACGAACCAGTGGGTGGTCTCGCCGCCGCCGACGCCCATCACGTCCAGGACGGCCTGGATGCCGACGAGCTGGAGCGCGATGTACGGCATGGTCGCGAGGATGCCGGTGACGGCGACCGCCAGCGACAGGCCCTTGGAGCCGAAGCGTCCGCGCACGAAGTCGGAGGTGGTGACGTAGCCGTGCTTGTGCGAGACCGACCACAGGCGGGGCAGGAAGGTGAAGATCAGCGGGTACACGAGGATCGTGTACGGCACGGCGAAGAAGCCGGCCGCGCCCGCCGCGTAGACGGCCGCCGGGACGGCGACGAAGGTGTACGCGGTGTAGAGGTCACCGCCGAGCAGGAACCAGGTCACCCAGGTGCCGAACGAGCGGCCGCCCAGGCCCCATTCGTCGAGGCTGTGCTCGTTCTCGGCCCTGCGCCAGCGCGAGGCCAGGAAGCCCATGACCGTCACGGCCAGGAAGAAGAAGACGAAGACGCCGAGCGCCACGCCGTTCACGCCGTCGTTCATCGCGCGTCACCGCCCTTCCGGTTGCGCTGGTCGAGCTGCCACAGCTTGTACGCGACCATGGTGAGCGCGGTGGAGACCAGGACCCAGAGCATCTGGTACCAGTAGAAGAACGGAATGCCCGCGAAGAGCGGTTCGGCTTTCGCGTACGAACTCACCCAGAGCATCGCCACGAAGGGCGCGAAAAGGCAGAGTCCGATCACCACCCTCAGGGGGGTGACGAGCGGTTGTTTCCCTTGTGTCGCCTCTGTCATGGCGATTCGTCCCCTCGCAGATCACCGGGATAAGCATCTGTTAAGGGTCGGCAATCTAAGGGACGGTTTCGCCCGACGGAACCCCTGTCCGCATAACGGATGCGAAGAAGGGCCGCCGAATTCTCGGCGGCCCTTCTCGGGGAACGGGAAATATCCGGATTCGGTTAGTCCGTGGGGCGCTTGAGGCGGGCCACGAACTTGTACCGGTCGCCGCGGTACACCGACCGCACCCACTCGACCGGTTCGCCCTGGGCGTCCAGCGAGTGGCGGGAGAGCATCAGCATCGGCAGGCCCACGTCCGTACCGAGCAGGCCGGCCTCGCGCGGGGTGGCGAGGGAGGTCTCGATGGTCTCCTCGGCCTC
The DNA here is from genome assembly GCF_040641575.1 of Streptomyces sp. NPDC020807. Taxonomy (NCBI): domain Bacteria; kingdom Bacillati; phylum Actinomycetota; class Actinomycetes; order Kitasatosporales; family Streptomycetaceae; genus Streptomyces; species Streptomyces sp. NPDC020807. The sequence goes on along the minus strand of NZ_JBFADU010000016.1, from coordinate 85,241 downwards.
GGCGAGGTGGACGTCGTAGACCTCGGCGAGCGCCGTGTAGAGCGAGGTGTACTTCACCAGGGAGCGGCGCAGCGCGGGGAAGCGCTTGGCCGAGAGGTGCGTGGTCTCGATCGCCATCGGCTCGCCGCTCGCGAGGCGCAGGCGCTCGATGCGCAGCACCCGGCCGCCGGCCGTGATGTCGAGCAGCCCGGCGAGCGTGTCGTCAGCCGTGACGTACCCGATGTCGAGGAGCTGCGAGGTGGGCTCGAGGCCCTGCGCCCGCATGTCCTCGGTGTACGAGGTGAGCTGGAGCGCCTGGGAGACCTTGGGCTTCGCCACGAAGGTGCCCTTGCCCTGGATGCGCTCCAGGCGGCCCTCGACGACCAGCTCCTGAAGGGCCTGGCGCACGGTCGTGCGCGAGGTGTCGAACTCGGCGGCGAGTGTGCGCTCCGGCGGGACCGGCGTGCCGGGCGGCAGGGTCTCCGTCATGTCGAGCAAATGCCGCTTCAGTCGGTAGTACTTGGGCACGCGCGCGGTGCGAGTGGCGATCCCGCCCTCGGTCTCCGTGCTGCCCGCGTCCGTGGCCATGGTCTGCCTTCCCGACTCTTGCGCTGCTGCCGTCACCGGCTCCTCCGTCTGTAGCGCCTCACATGGTGGCACGGACCGGTCACGGGTCGTCGGCCTCCCTCAGGTGTCGGTCCGATAACGGACGCGACTGCCCTTCTTATACACCCTTGACACCCCTAAAGGTCTAGGCCAAGCTCCGGGTACTGGTCTAAACCATTAAAGACCAGGTCCCAGCCCCACGAGCTGTATCCGACGTATGTCTTCGCGCGGTGGGCAGGGGTTGCAGGCATCCCTGAGGAGGGTGGCGTGAAGCGCAAGCTCATCGCGGCGATCGGCGTCGCGGGCATGATGGTCTCTATCGCTGCGTGTGGTTCCGACAGCGGCGACAAGGGCAAGGACACCGCCAAGGAGTCCGCCGGTGGCAACAAGACCCTGACCGTCTGGGTCATGGACGGGTCCGCGCCGGACGCCTGGATGGCCGAGGTCAACAAGGCGTTCGAGGCCAAGCACCCGGGCACCAAGGTCAAGGTCGAGAAGCAGGTCTGGAACGGCATCCAGGAGAAGGTCACCACCGCCCTCTCCGAGAACACCCCGCCGGACGTCCTGGAGCTCGGCAACACCCAGACCGCCGGTTACGCGGTCACCGGCGGCCTCGCCGACCTGACGGGTGACAAGGCCACGCTCGGCTACGACGCCTGGAACAAGGGCATGGTCGCCTCCAACGAGCTGGACGGCAAGCTCTACTCCGCCCCGTGGTACGCCGCCAACCGCGTCGTCGTCTACGACAAGGCCGCGTTCAAGAAGGCCGGCGTCACCCCGCCGAAGACCCGCGCCGAGTGGCTCGAGGGCCTGAAGAAGCTCAAGGCCGCCGACCCCAAGGGTCAGGCCATCTACCTGCCGGGTCAGTCCTGGTACGTCCTCGCCGGCCTCATCTGGGACGAGGGCAGCGACCTCGCCGTCAAGGACGGCGACAAGTGGAAGGGCAACCTGTCCTCCCCCGAGGCCGTCGCCGCCATGAACTTCTACAAGGAGCTCTCGGCGTACACGACCGCCCCGAAGGACAAGGACGAGGCGACCCCGCAGCAGTCCACCGACGTCATCCCCAAGGGCGGCGTGGCGTCCTGGGTCGGCCTCGGCTGGGAGGCCGGCGGCGCGATCGACGCCATGAAGAAGGCCGGCAAGACCGCCGACTTCGGCTACTTCCCGATCCCGGGCAAGACCGCCGACAAGCCGGGCTCCGTCTTCCTCGGTGGCTCGAACCTCGCCATCGCCGAGCGCTCGCAGAACAAGGAGCTCGCGAAGGAGTGGCTGGCGCTCGCCGCCGGCAAGGAGTTCATGACGAAGTACGCCGCCGCCACCGAGGGCGCGCTGCTTCCGAACCAGGACGCCGCGCAGTTCAAGCCGGCCCCCGGCTCCTTCGCCGAGGCCATGGCCGCGTCCTCCGCCTCCGGCAAGGTCACCCCGGTCACCCCGGGCTGGGCGAACGTCGAGACCGTCCCGAACCCGATCAAGGACTACATGACCAAGGTCCTGAAGGGTGGCGACACCAAGGCTGCCGCCGAGGCCGCCGACAAGGTCATCAACGAGCGCATCAACCAGCAGTAATCCGTAGCCCGGGGGTGGGGGGGGGGGGGGGGGGGGGCCCCCCCCCCCCCCCCCGGGCGCGCGGCGGGAGCCCCCGGCGGGGCGGGGGGGGGCCGCGGGCTGGGTGTGAGGGGCGGCGC
>NZ_JBFADU010000016.1:0-82961 GCF_040641575.1 Streptomyces sp. NPDC020807 | reverse complement strand
CCCGCCGCGCCCCCCTACAGGCTCACCCCGCCGCCAAACCCCCCTCACACAGCCCCCGCCGGGGGGGGGGGCGGGTCCCCCCCCCCCCCCCACCCCCGGCGCGCTTTCCGCACGATGCAGTCCCGCGACGGCGCGGTTCCGCACCGATGCAGTGATCAACGGCCCGCTCCCCCCGGGCCGTGCCCCGGTGGGCGCGGGAGCCCCAGAACCGCGAGGAATGAGACCATGACCGTGGACTCCCAGGGGACGGCGAGCGCCGCTCCTCAGGACGCGCCCGGGAGGGCGGCAGTGAAGTCCCTGACTCCGCCAGCCCCTTCCGGCTCGAAGGAAGTCCTTCAGCCCTCGCGACGCAGGCGCTCCCTGCCCAGCGGGCTGCTGCCCTACCTGCTGGTCGCGCCGGCGCTGCTGTCGATGGCGGCGCTGCTGCTCTACCCGCTGATCCGCAATGTGATCCTCTCCTTCCAGGGCCTGAACCGGAAGGAGTTCATCACCCGCGAGACGGTCTGGGTCGGCTTCGAGAACTACACGAACCTGCTGAAGGACGAGCAGTTCTGGACCGTCGCCGTCCGAAGCGTCGTCTTCACCGCCGTCAACGTCGCCCTCATCATGGCGATCGGCACCGGCATCGGCCTCCTCCTGAACCGCCTCGGCAAGAAGATGAAGCTCGTCCTCTCGCTGGCGCTGATGTTCGCCTGGGCCATGCCGATCATCGCCTCCGTGACCGTCTTCCGGTGGCTCTTCGACGAGCAGTTCGGTGTCGCGAACTGGGTCATGCGCACGCTCGGGTTCTCCGGCTACGACCAGCACAGCTGGTTCGAGACCGGCTTCTCCACCCTGGTCATCATCCTGATCCTGCTGGTCTGGGGCTCCGTCCCGTTCGTCGCCCTCAACATGTACGCCGCCCTGACCACCGTCGGGACCGAGCTGTACGAGGCCGCCAAGATGGACGGCGCGAGCGGCTGGCGCACCTTCTGGTCCGTGGTCTTCCCGAACCTGAAGTCCTTCTTCATGATCACGACGTTCCTGGAGATCATCTGGATCTTCAAGGCGTTCGCCCAGGTCTACGCGATGAACCAGGGCGGCCCCGACCACGGGTCCGAGACCCTCCCGGTCTTCGCGTACGTCGAGGGCGTCGGCCAGTTCCACTACGGTGTCGCCGCCGCCATCTCCATCCTGACGATCGTGATGCTCATCGCGGTCATGTCCTTCTACTTCCGCCTGATCCTGAAGCAGGAGGAGGAGCTGTGAGCACCACCACCGGCACCACCACCGACACGACCCGCACCCCGCAGAAGCTGCGCACCAGGAAGCCGCTGACGGTGGGCGCCGTCGCCAAGAACGTGACCGCCCTGGTCCTCGCGGTGATCTTCGTCTTCCCGGTCTACTGGATGTTCTCGTCCTCGCTGAAGCCCCAGCACGAGATCATGACGAAGGACCCCGTCTTCTTCTTCACGCCGACCTTCGACAACTACGTGACCGCCACCGGCGTCGACCTCTTCTGGACCTACGTCCGGAACAGCCTCGTGGTCACCATCGGCGCCGTGCTCCTCGCCCTCCTCGTGGCCCTCGCCGCGAGCTTCGCGATCGCCCGCATGAAGTTCAAGGGCCGCAAGGGCATCGTCCTCATCGTGATGATGGCGCAGATGGCCCCCTGGGAGGTCATGGTCATCGCGATGTACATGATCGCCCGCGACAGCGACATGCTGAACAGCATCCCGCTCCTGACGCTCATCTACTTCGTCATGGTCCTGCCCTTCACCATCTGGACCCTGCGCGGCTTCATCGCCGCCGTCCCGGTCGAGCTGGAGGAGGCGGCCCAGATCGACGGCTGCACCCGCGGCCAGGCCTTCCGCAAGGTGATCTTCCCGCTCCTCGCCCCCGGCCTCATGTCGACCTCGCTCTTCGGCTTCATCACCGCCTGGAACGAGTTCGCCATGATCCTCATGCTGAACAAGGAGCGCGAGTCGCAGACCCTGACGCTCTGGCTGACCCAGTTCCAGACCGCGTTCGGCAGCGACTGGGGCGCCACCATGGCCGCCTCCACGCTCTTCGCCCTGCCCGTGCTCATCGTGTTCCTCTTCCTCCAGCGCAAGGCCGTCGGCGGCATGACCGCCGGCGCGGTGAAGGGATAACGACGTCTCATGACCACACTCGTACACGGCGCCGACACCCTCACCAGGGACGCGCTCACGGTCCTCCAGCCGGGCTTCGCCGGCACGACCGCACCCGACTGGCTGCGCCGCCAGATCGGCGAGGGCCTGTCGTCGGTCGGCCTCTTCGGCCGGAACATCGCGAGTCCCGAGCAGCTCGCGGCGCTCACCGCCCAGCTGCGGGCCGAGCGGGACGACGTCCTCGTGGCCATCGACGAGGAGGGCGGCGACGTCACCCGCCTCGAGGTCAAGCAGGGCTCGTCCTTCCCCGGCAGCTACGCCCTCGGCAGCGTCGACGACGTCGAGCTCACCCGGGCCGTGGCCCGCGAGCTCGGCCGCCGGCTCGCGGCCTGCGGCGTGGACCTCAACTGGGCCCCCTCGGCGGACGTGAACTCCAACGCCGAGAACCCGGTCATCGGCGTCCGCTCCTTCGGACCGGACCCGGACCTCGTCGCCCGGCACACCGTGGCGTACGTCGACGGCCTCCAGGGCGTCGGTGTCGCGGCCTGCACGAAGCACTTCCCCGGACACGGCGACACCAACGTGGATTCCCACGACGCCCTGCCCCGGATCGATGTGGACCTCGCCACACTGCACGCCCGTGAGCTGGTACCTTTCCGCGCCGCCATCGCCGCGGGTACCAAAGCGGTCATGAGCGCGCATATCCTGCTCTCCGCGCTCGACCCACACCGTCCGGCCACCCTGAGCCCGCAGATCCTCACCGGTCTGCTGCGCCAGGAGCTGGGCTTCGAGGGGCTGATCGTCACCGACGGCATGGAGATGCAGGCCGTCGCGGCGACGTACGGCATCGAGCGCGGATCCGTCCTCGCGATCGCCGCGGGCGCCGACGCCATCTGCGTCGGCGGCGGGCTGTGCGACGAGGGCACCGTACTGCGGCTGCGCGACGCGCTGGTCAACGCGGTACGGACCGGTGAACTGCCCGAGGAGCGTCTGGCCGACGCGGCGGCGCGCGTGCGCGCCCTCGCGTCCTGGACCCAGGCGCACCGGGCCAGGGGGGCTGGATCGACGCCGGGCGCGGCAGTGCAGGAGGGGACCGCGCCCGGCGTCGATGTCGGACTCGTGGCGGCCCGCAGGGCCCTGAAGGTGACCCGCGGGGCCCAGCCGTACACGCCCGTCACCGAGGCCCCGTACGTGGCCTCCTTCACCCCCGTCGCGAACTTCGCGGTCGGCGACGAGACGCCCTGGGGCATCGCGGCGGAGCTGGAGCGCCTGCTGCCCGGCACGGAGACCGGCTCCTACGCCGACGCCTCCGTGGACGCCGTCCTCGCGGCGGCGGGGGAGCGCCGGATCGTCGCGGTCGTCCGCGACGCCCACCGCCACCCGTGGATGACCGCGGCCCTCGACGGGCTCCTGGCGGCCCGCCCGGACACGGTCGTCGTCGAGATGGGCCTCAACGAGGCGGAGCCCCGCGGGGCCCTGCACGTCGCCACGCACGGCGCCGCACGCGTCTGCGGCCGCGCGGCGGCCGAGGCGGTCGTCGGCTCCGGAGCCTGACGGACCAGGGGTACGAGAAAGGGGCCCGGCACCTCACAGGTGCCGGGCCCCTTTCCCGTACGGCGACCGCCGGCGGCGCTCAGGGCCCGTCCGGCGGATCGGGGTCGGACGGACCCTAGACGCCCTGCCAGGAGGGCTTGTTCGCGTAGGTGTGGCGGAAGTAGTCCGCGAGCTTCAGCTTGGACGCCGCGGCCTCGTCGACGACCACCGTGGCGTGCGGGTGCAGCTGGAGCGCGGAGGCCGGTACGAGCGCCGCGACGGGGCCCTCGACGGTCTGCGCGACGGCCTCGGCCTTGCCCTCGCCGGTGGCGAGCAGCACGAGGTGGCGGGCCTCCAGGATGGTGCCGATGCCCTGGGTGATGACGTGGTGCGGGACCTGCTCGATGTCGTTGTCGAAGAAGCGCGCGTTGTCGACCCGGGTCTGCTCGGTGAGCGTCTTGATCCGGGTGCGGGAGGCGAGCGAGGAGCACGGCTCGTTGAAGCCGATGTGCCCGTCGGTGCCGATGCCGAGGATCTGGAGGTCGACGCCGCCGGCCGCGGCCAGCGCCTTGTCGTACGCCTCGCAGGCCGCCTGGACGTCCTCGGCGGAGCCGTCGGGGCCCATGAAGGCCTCCTGGGAGAGCCCGAGCGGCTCGACGACCTGGCGGAGGACGGTGGAGCGGTACGACTCCGGGTGCCCGGACGGCAGGCCGACGTACTCGTCCAGCTGGGCGATCCGGGCCTTGGAGGCGTCCACGGCGCCGTCCTGGACCTGGGCGATCAGGGCGTCGTAGATCGGGATCGGGGTCGAGCCCGTGGCCACGCCGAGCAGCGCGTCGGGCTTGCGGCGCAGGAGGTCGGCGATGCCGTCCGCGATGAGCTCGCCGCCCGCCTTGGCGTCCTTGACGATGACAACTTCCACGCTGTGCCTGCCGATCTGGGAGGGCCTGCTGAAGGACCTGGTGGTATAGACCAATCAAAGCCAAATCTAGCAGAGGAGAGCCCTTCTCCCCATGCCGTTCCGCGGCGCGGACGGCATCGCCACCATCGTCGGTCGCACGGGTTCCGCCAGCCACTCGAACGTGCGCCGAAGGGGGTGCGGATCAGGGGGGAGAGGTGACGTCGGGGCGGGCGAGGGGCCCCGGAAACACCCGCGGGCCGCGGCGCCTGACGGGACCCTCAACCCGTCCGGCACCGCAGCCCGGAGTTGCTCGGCCGGGGGTGTGCGGTCCCGCGGCCGTGTGGGAGGTCTCGACGCAGTCAGGGCAGAGAGCGTCGGGTACCTCGTCCATCCTCCTGTGCGGGGAGGATGGAGGCTGTGTTGCGCTCATTGTGGACTAGACCATTCTTGTCTGTCCATCCACTCGAACGCGGTGGTTACCGGCCTATCCTCCAACACGGAAGCCCGGAGATCCAGGTTCACCGCCCCTGCAATTCCGCAGGTACCCTCGCACCGTGCCCTCCATGAACGACCTCGTCCGCCAGCACACAGCCCTGAGCGACTCCGACCTCGAGTGGCTCCACCTGCTGGTGTCGGAGTGGCAGCTGCTCTCCGACCTCTCCTTCGCCGACCTCGTCCTCTGGGTCCCGACCCTCGACGGCACGCGGTACGTCTCCGTCGCCCAGATGCGGCCCAACACCGGCCCCACCTCCTACCAGGACGACATGGTCGGCCACCTGGTGCCGCGCGGCCGCCGCCCGCTGCTGGACGCCGCCCTCGACGAGGGCCGGATCGTCCGCGAGGGCGACCCGGAGTGGCGCGAGGAGGTCCCGGTACGGGTCGAGTCCATCCCCGTGCGGAGGGAGGGCCGGGTCCTCGGCGTCATCGCCCGCAACACCAACCTGCTCACCGTCCGCACCCCCTCGCGCCTGGAGCTCACCTACCTCCAGTCCGCCTCCGACCTCGCGCAGATGATCGCGGCCGGAACGTTCCCCTTCCCGGGGGAGCAGGTCGACATGGACTCCTCGCCGCGCGCCGGCGACGGCCTCGTCCGCCTCGACGCCGAGGGCATCGTCCAGTACGCCTCGCCGAACGCCCTCTCCGCGTACCACCGCCTGGGGCTTGCCGCCGACCTCGTCGGCCAGCACCTCGGCCAGATCACCGCCGAGTTGGCCCCCTCCCGCGGCCCCGTCGACGAGGCCATGGTCAAGCTGGCCTCCGGCTACGCGCCCCGCGAGTTCGAGGTCGAGGGCAACGGGGGCGTGATCCAGCTCCGCGCGATCCCGCTCAAGCCCAAGGGCACCCGCATCGGTTCACTCGTCCTGCTCCGCGACGTCACCGAACTACGCCGCCGCGAGCGGGAGTTGATCACCAAGGACGCCACCATCCGGGAGATCCACCACCGGGTGAAGAACAACCTCCAGACGGTGGCGGCCCTTCTGCGCCTCCAGGCCCGCCGAATGGACTCCGACCGCGGCCGCGAGGCGCTCAACGAGGCGGTCCGGCGCGTGGGATCGATCGCCATCGTCCATGAGACGCTGTCCCAAAACCTGGACGAGCGCGTCGAGTTCGACGAGATCGCCGACCGCGTCATCGCGATGGTCGCGGAGATCTCCCCGGGCAAGGTCACCTGTCGGCGCAACGGCCGCTTCGGCATCCTCGACGCCGAGGTCGCCACCCCGCTCTCCATGGTCCTGACGGAAGTTCTGCAGAACGCCCTGGAACACGCCTTCTCCCAGGGCGAGCAGGGCACCGTCGAGGTCACCGCCGTCCGCGGCGAACCCCGCCGCGACGCCCGGCTCCTCATCACCGTCCTCGACGACGGCTGCGGGCTGCCCGAGGGCTTCGACCCGCAGCGGGCCGGCAACCTCGGCCTCCAGATCGTCCGGACGCTGGTGGAGGGGGAGTTGGGCGGCACCTTCGACATGGTCCCCGGTGCCGGGCGCGGCACGAAGGTCATTCTCGACATCCCCGTACAGCCGCAGAAGTGATCCACCGAACCGACCCGGAGCCGTTCGCGTCCGGGTCGGTACGGCAGCGAGCCCCGGACCGAAGGGAATCGGTCCGGGGCTCGAATGCTGTGGGTTACTGCTGCGCGCTGCTACACGAGGGCGGTGATTGCATACGCGACGTATGCGCCGACGGCCTCAGGCTGTGCGGGGTGCTTCAGGCGCTGGCGTTGCGCGCCCGGTTGCGAGCGGCGCGGCGCTTCATCGCGCGGCGCTCGTCCTCGCTGAGGCCACCCCAGACGCCGGAGTCCTGGCCGGACTCGAGCGCCCACTGCAGGCACTGCTCCATGACGGGGCAGCGGCGGCAGACGGCCTTGGCTTCCTCGATCTGCAGCAGCGCAGGACCGGTGTTGCCGATGGGGAAGAACAGCTCGGGGTCTTCCTCACGACAAACGGCGTTGTGACGCCAGTCCATGGCTGCTACCTCTCTTGGTGTGACATGCATGTTGCTTGTGAATGTGAACGCTTTCACGAATCCCCCCGCAAGGGAAGGGCCGACTGCCAGATGAACTGGTGTGGTCCAGGTGTTGAGGAGGGGTTCTGGCTCTCAGTGGAGGCCGGTCTTGCGGGCCGTCCCGATCGCCAAGAAGAGACTCGCAAACCTCGGCAACGGATACAACCCCTTCCGGAAAGTTTTTTTTGATTCCTCGGTGTCGGCTAGGTCACAGCCGTACTTCTAAGGGGTGGATGCCAGCCTAAACGTTCGAGTGAAAGGACTTTGGGCCCTTCCACTCACACAATCACACGCAGTGCATGGCGTACGCCTGTGAACGTCACGCTCGTACGCAGTCCCAGGTGGTCTCCGTCCATCTGGAGGGGGAGCGGAACCTTGGAATGCAAGGTGAAGTCGGTCAGGTCGTGCAGGGTCAGGGCGTGCTTGCCCCGGGGACCCCGTTCGGGCGTGGAAGTGAGCAGCTGGGTCGCGTACCGGGCGACCGCCGGCGTGGAGAGGCGGCTCAGACCGAGCACGTCGAGAGCGGTGTCGAAGGACGCCTCCGGGGACGCGTACACCGGGCGATTGCCCAGGTAGGTCCAGGGGGAGGTGTTGCAGATTATGGAGAGGACGAGGTCCTCGACCGGCTCCGCGCCGGGCCGCTCCAGGGTGATCGTGCCGTGCCTCCGGTTCGGCTCCTCCAGGAACTGGCGGAACACCTGGCGGAGGTAGAGGGCGTGGGTGGATCTCCGCCCGCGCTCCCTCTGCTGTTCGACCCGTCCGATGACGCTCGCGTCGAAACCGAGCCCGGCGCAGAACGTGAACCAGCGCGAGGGCACCGACTCGTCCTCGGTCCCCGGCGTCCCCGAGGCCTGCCCGAGGCTCACCGTGCGTGCCCGCCGTTCGCGCAGCGCGTCCAGGAGGGCGCCGGTCGCCTCCACCGCGTCGTTCGGCAGCCCGAGCGCGCGGGCGAAGACGTTGGTCGAACCGCCCGGGACGACCGCGAGTCCCGGCAGCCGCTCCGGATCGGGCCCGTCGTGCAGCAGCCCGTTCACGACCTCGTTCACCGTGCCGTCGCCGCCGAGGGCCACGACCAGGTCGATGTTCCCGGAGTCGGCGGCCCGCCGCCCCAGGTCGCGCGCGTGCCCGCGGTACTCGGTGGTGACCGCCTCCAGCTTCATCTCGCTCGCGAGGGCGTGGATGAGCACGTCACGGGTGCGGGCACTGGTGGTGGTGGCTGCCGGATTGACCACGAGAAGTGCGCGCATGTGCGTCAGCGTACCTACCCGGCGGTACCGAGCGCAGTCCCGCCCGGTCGATGGACACCGACGGGGGCCGACCCGAGGGCCCGCGGCCCCCGGCTACCCTGCCCTGTATGAGCAGCAGTACGGAGCAGACCGCCGCCCCCACGAGCCCTGGCCGTCCCACCCGCCTCGCCGCCGCGGCGGCCGTGGCCGGGATCGAGGCCCTCGGGCTCCTCGCCGGGGGCGTGTACATGCTGGTGCGCTCGCTGACGGACGGGACCGGCGACCTCACCGGCGCGCTGACCGGCGCCGTGACGCTCGTCGCACTCGGCCTGATCCCGCTCGCCGCCGCCCGCGGCCTGTGGCTCGGCCGCTCCTGGAGCCGCGGCCCCGCCGTCATCACCCAGATCCTGGCGCTGCCGGTCGCCTGGCAGATGCTCCAGGCGAACAGCGCGATGATCCCGGCCGGCATCGCGCTCGGCGTCCTCGCCGTGACCGGACTCGTCCTCCTGGTGAACCCGGCCACGACCGAGGCGCTCGGCATCCGACGCCCGGGAGAGTAGGACCCGCGCCCTACTCCTCAACCAGAAGTTTCTCCCGCAGCGACGCCAGGGTCCGAGCCAGCAGACGAGAGACGTGCATCTGGGAGATGCCGACCTCCTGCGCGATCTGCGACTGCGTCATGTTCCCGAAGAACCGCAGCAGCAGGATCCGCTTCTCCCGGGGCGGCAAGTCCTCCAGGAGCGGCTTGAGCGACTCGCGGTACTCGACGCCCTCCAGCGCCTCGTCCTCCGCGCCCAGGGTGTCCGCGACCGCCGGCGACTCGTCGTCCGTGTCCGGGACGTCCAGGGAGAGCGTCGAGTAGGCGTTGGCCGACTCCAGCCCCTCCAGGACCTCCTCCTCGGAGATCCCGAGCCGCTCCGCCAGCTCGTGCACCGTCGGCGAGCGGCCGTGCTGCTGCGAGAGCTCCGCCGTCGCCGTCGTCAGCGAGAGCCGCAGCTCCTGGAGGCGGCGCGGCACGCGGACCGCCCACCCCTTGTCGCGGAAGTGGCGCTTGATCTCGCCGACGACGGTCGGGGTCGCGTACGTCGAGAACTCGACCCCGCGCTCCGGGTCGAACCGGTCCACCGACTTGATCAGGCCGATGGTCGCGACCTGGGTCAGGTCGTCGAGCGGCTCGCCGCGGTTGCGGAAGCGCCGGGCCAGGTGCTCCACGAGCGGCAGGTGCATCCGGACCAGCCGGTTGCGCAGCTCGGCCTTCTCCGGGGAGCCCTCGGGGAGCTCGCGGAGCTCCACGAAGAGGGCGCGCGCACCGCTCCGGTCGGTCGGGGACGGGATGTCCTCGGGTGCGGGGCCGGACTCGGCGTCGGTGTCGGCGCCCGCGTCGGCGTGCTCCTCGGTGACGGCGGCCTCGGCCGGGGCCCCGGCCTCCGTACCGGCGGCCTCCGTACCTGCCTCCGTAGCTGCGGCCTCCGCACCGGACGCCTCGACGGCGCCGGCCGAGTGCGCGGGCTCGGGCGCGGGCGCGCCGGAGACGCCGGCCGTCCCGGAAACCTCGTCGTGCTGTGCGTGCTCGCTCATCTGGTCCGCCTGCTCCGTAGCGACCGTGTTCGGCCGCGCCTGCTGCTCAGGGATGCCGGCCGTCGCGTCCCCGCTCCTCACGCCGGGCCTGGCCCCGCGCCGCGCTGTTTGTACAGGCTGATCGAGACCGTACGGTCCTCCGCCACCGTCGACTCCACCTTCCCGGCCAGCGCCGACAGCACCGTCCAGGCGAAGGTGTCCCGCTCGGGCGCCCGGCCGTCGGTGGTCGGGGCGGAGACCGTCACGTCGAGCGAGTCGTCGACGAGCCGGAAGACGCAGCTGAGGACGGACCCCGGCACGGCCTGCTGCAGCAGGATGGCGCAGGCCTCGTCGACCGCGATCCGCAAGTCCTCGATCTCGTCGAGGGTGAAGTCCAAGCGCGCCGCGAGGCCGGCCGTGGCCGTACGCAGCACGGAGAGATAGGCACCCGCAGCCGGCAGCCGGACTTCCACGAAGTCCTGGTTCCCGGGCTCGCCTGTGATCTGGGACACCCTCACCTCCAAGGTGGCACAAGCTCATTCGGGGTCCGGGGGGAGTGGCCCCGGACCGGGCGGTGCGCAGGGAACTGCGCGGTCCGCCGTGACGCTATCGCGATCCGTCCCGCCGTGTCGTCGCGAGCTCCGACCCCCGGACACGGCCCGTCACCCATGGTAGGCCCACGGACGCGGACAGTGGATAGGGGGCTGCGAGGCCGAAAACGAGCGACGGGCGGAGGGGTGACGTACCCAAGCGGGAGCCGCCCGAATCCCACCGGCGCGAGCCGCCCGCCCCACCGGCGGTGGCCGCGCGAACCCGCCGGCCGGGGCGGGCCGGGACCGTCAGACGATCGACCCGTCCACGAAGCACCAGCGCCAGGCCTCGCCCGGCTCGAAGGTCCGCATCACCGGGTGTCCGGTCGCGGAGAAGTGCCCCGTGGCGTGCCGCCCGGCCGACGAGTCGCAGCACCCGACGTGCCCGCAGCTCAGACAGAGCCGCAGCTGGACGGGGTGCGTCCCGTCCGCAAGGCACTCGGGGCAGGTGTCGGCCAGCGGCGCCGGTTCGGGGCGCGGCATGTCGGCAACGTGCGGGCACTCGCTCATGATGGCCAGGTTACGTTGCGGCACGAGACGGGGACGGGCATGGACGCACTACGGCTGGTGGGGCTGGTGGCGGTGAGCGCCGCGATCGCGGGGCTCGCCCGGAGGACACCGGTGCCCGCGCCCCTGCTCCTGGTCGCGGCCGGCCTCGTCGCCTCGTACGTCCCCGGGGTGCCGGACTACGCCCTCGACCCGCACATCGTGCTCCCGCTGATCCTGCCGCCGCTCCTCTACACGGCCGCCGTCGAGTCCTCGTACCTCGACCTGCGGGCCAACATCCGGCCCGTCGCCCTGCTCTCCGTCGGGTACGTCCTCTTCGCCACCGTGGCCGTCGGCTGGCTCGCGTACGAGCTGGTCCCCGACCTGCCGCTGACCGCGGCGCTCGTCCTCGGCGCGGTCGTCGCCCCGCCGGACGCGGTCGCCGCCACGGCGATCGCCCGCAAGCTCGGCCTGCCGAACCGGATCACCACGATCCTCCAGGGCGAGTCCCTGGTGAACGACGCCACCGCCATCACCGCCTACAAGGTCGCCCTCGCGGCGGCGATCGGCGAGGGCATCAGCTGGGCCGGCGGCATCGGGGAGTTCGCGCTCGCGGCCCTCGGCGGCGTCGGCGTCGGCCTCGTCCTGATGGTCCCCATCCACCTGCTCCGCCGGGGCCTGCGCGACTCGCTCCTCCAGAACACCCTGTCGCTCCTCATCCCCTTCGTCGCGTACGCGGCGGCCGAGGAGGTGGGCGCCTCCGGAGTGCTCGCCGTCGTCGTGGTCGGCCTCTTCCTCGGCCACCGCGCGTGGGAGGTCGACTTCGCGACCCGGCTCCAGGAGGAGGCCGTCTGGAAGATGGTCGCCTTCATCCTGGAGTCCGCCGTCTTCGCCCTGATCGGCCTCCAGCTGCCGTACGTCGTGCAGGGCCTCGGCCGCTACAGCGTGGGCGAGGCGGTCTGGTACGCGGTCGGGGTCTTCGTCGCGGTGGTCGTGGTCCGCTTCGTCTGGGTCTACCCGGCCACCTTCCTGCCCCGCTGGCTCTCCGCGCGCGTCAGGGAACGCGAGCCGGGGGTGGACTGGAAGGCGCCGCTCGTCGTCGGCTGGGCCGGCATGCGCGGCGTCGTCTCCCTCGCCATCGCCTTCTCCATCCCCGTCGTCACGGACGGCGTGGAGTTCCCGGCGCGCAACCTCGTCCTCTTCCTCACCTTCACCACCGTCATCGGCACCCTGGTCGTCCAGGGCCTCACCCTGCCGCCCCTCATCCGCGCCCTGAAGCTCCCCGGCCGCGACCGGTACGCCGAGACCCTCGCCGAGGCACAGGCCCAGAGCGAGGCGTCCCGGGCCGCCGAGGAACGCCTCGACGAGCTCCTCGCCGACCGGCGCAACGCCCTCCCGCAGCCCCTCGCGGAACGGCTGCGCACGGTTCTGGAGCGGCGCAGGAACTCCGTCTGGGAGCGGCTCGGGGCGGTCAACGAGGTCACCGGCGAGACCGTGGACGCCACCTACCGGCGGCTCTCCCGGGAGATGATCGACGCCGAGCGCGAGGTCTTCGTCCAGCTGCGGGACGCCCGCCGGATCGACGACGAGATGATGCGTACGCTGCTCCGCCGCCTCGACCTGGAGGAGGCGGCCGCGTACCGCGAGGAGGCGGCGGACTAGGGCCTGTCCGGCGGACTTCTAGGGGGCGTGCGTGAGTTCGGGGGCGCCCGTCACCACCGCCGCGAGCCGGGTGCCCGCCGGGAACGCGCCCTCCTCGGCGAGGGTGACGAGTCCGTACAGCATTTTGGCCACATACAGCCGCTCGATGGCGAGTCCGTGCCGCGCCTCGAAATCCTGCGCGAACGCGTCGAGGACCGGGGTCGTACGGGCGTAACCGCCGCCGTGGAAGCGCTCGTCGAGCGCCCACTCCCCGCGCGGCCCGCCGAACGCGGCCTCCTGCAGGGCGCGGACCTCCCCGCCCAGGAAACCGCCCTTGAGGACCGGCACACCGATCGCCCGCTGCCCGGGCGGGAGCCCGGCCGCGAGGCCCGCCAGGGTGCCGCCCGTGCCGCAGGCGACGGCGACCACGTCCGCGGCCCCGGCGAGCTCGCGGCCGAGCTCCACGCACCCGCGTACCGCGCGCGTGTTGCTGCCTCCCTCCGGGACGACGTACGTCCCCTCGGGGGCCCGTTCCAGGAGCGCGGCGAGCGTCGCCGGGTCGTTCTTCGCCCGGTACGTGGTCCGGTCGACGAACTCCAGGCGCATCCCGTCAGCCGCGCATTGCGCGAGCGAGGGGTTGAGCGGGCGCCCCGCCAGCTCGTCGCCGCGCACGATCCCGATCGTCGGGAAACCGAGGAGACGGCCGGCCGCGGCCGTCGCGCGCAGGTGGTTCGAGTACGCGCCGCCGAAGGTCAGCACGGGCCGGCCGTCGGCGGCGGCCAGGTTGAGCGCGAGCTTGCGCCACTTGTTGCCCGGCAGGTCCGGGTGGATGAGGTCGTCGCGCTTGAGCAGCAGCGTGAGGCCGCGCCGGGCGAAGCGCTCGTCCTCCACCGGCTCCAGGGGCGAGGGGAGCCGGGGCCGCAGACGGGAGAGGTCGAACGCGTTCACCGGGCCATTGTCGTCGCCAGGCGAAGGACCGTCCGCCCGGCGCGGGGCAGTCCGCCCGGCGAAGGACCGTCCGCCCGGCACGGGGCAGTCCGCACGTGCGGGACCGGCCGGCCCGCGCCGGGACCGGCCGGCCCCGCGCGCGTGCGTCAGCGCAGCCGGTCGGCGACCCGCTGCCGCATCGAGGCCATCGTGAAGCCGCGCGGGTCCACCTTGCCCGGCTGCCACTCCAGGTGCCCGATCACCGAGCGGTGGGTCCAGCCGTGCACCCGGCACACGGCGGCCGCCGCCTTCGCGATGGCGTCCAGCTGGACCTTGGGCCAGGGGTCGACGCCGTCGCCGAGGTTCTCGCACTCGAAGCCGTAGAAGTGCCGGTTGCCGTCGGTCGTGGCCTCGTCGTCGGGCGGCAGCCCCTGCTCGGCGACGACCGCGCGGAGCACGTCGTCGTCGCCGAGGCCCGCGTGGTTGGCGCGGCCGTACCCGACGAGGTGGACCGTGCCGTCCTTGGCGACGACCCCGTGGCAGAGCGGCCCCGGCAGCCCCTCGTAACCGTCCCGGCAGATGCGGACGGTCGACGC
Source organism: Streptomyces sp. NPDC020807 (assembly GCF_040641575.1). Lineage (NCBI taxonomy): Bacteria > Bacillati > Actinomycetota > Actinomycetes > Kitasatosporales > Streptomycetaceae > Streptomyces > Streptomyces sp. NPDC020807. Next base: position 68,891 of record NZ_JBFADU010000016.1, on the reverse strand, counting down.
GGTGCCCCGCGTGACGGTGTGGTGGATCATCACGCCGTGCACCGGGCCCCAGGCGCCCTTGTGGTTGCGGTTGTGGCTGGTCCAGTCGCCGACCTGGACGACCGTCAGGCCCTCGTCGCGCAGCGCGTCGAGGAACCTGTTCGCGGACATGGGGGAGGCCATGGACGACTCCTTCCGGAGAGCGGGGGGTTTCCACCGGAGTACCGGAGCGCACCGCTCCGCGACCATCCGTTCGGACGGTGTGCGATCCGATCCGGACAGCGGCCCGTGAGGCCCGTGCGGCGCCGCTGTTCGGAGGGGAAATCACGCGACTTGCCCCGAAGATCGTCGAACAGTCCCACCCGTTTGTGTAATGGCGCACGCACAGTCCGTGCTGGAAGGCTTTCTCCCGACACTCAGTCATACGAGAGGGAGTTCCATGTCCGTTGGTTCGGTTGGCGACGAGGTCCGCGTGGACCAGGCACCGCAGCAGAGTCTCGGTACCGCCGCCGCGCGGAACCTCGCCACGACCACCAAGTCCGCCCCGCAGATGCAGGAGATCACCTCCCGGTGGCTGCTGCGGATGATGCCGTGGGTGCAGGTGCAGGGTGGTACGTACCGGGTGAACCGCCGGCTCAGCTACTCCGTGGGCGACGGCCGGGTCACCTTCGTCCAGACGGGGCAGCGAGTCGCGGTCATCCCCGCCGAGCTCGGCGAACTCCCCGCCCTGCGCGGCTACGAGGACGAGGCGGCCCTGACCGAGCTCGCCTCCCGCTGCACCCAGCGGGAGTACGCCGCGGGCGAGGTCATCGCCACCCGCGGCGCGGAGAACGACCGCGTGGTCCTCCTCGCCCACGGCCGCATCGAGCAGATCGGCGAGGGGCCCTACGGGGACGAGGCCGTCCTCGGCGTCCTCGCCGACGGCGCCTACCTCGGCGAGTCCGCGCTCGTCGACGACACCGCCGTCTGGGAGTGGACCGCCCGCGCGGCCACCGCCTGCACGGTCCTGGAGCTCACCCGCGCCGACGTGCGCAACCTCGCCGACCGCGCCGTCTCGCTCGCCGCCCACCTCGCGACCGTCGCCGCCCTGCCCGACCAGCGGACCAACAGCTACGGCGAGGCCGCCATCGACCTCTCCGCCGGCCACGTCGGCGAGGCCGTCGTCCCGCACACGTACGTGGACTACGACGCCAAGCCCCGCGAGTACGAACTCAGCGTCGCCCAGACCGTCCTGAAGGTCCACAGCCGCGTCGCCGACCTCTACAACCAGCCGATGAACCAGACCGAGCAGCAGTTGCGGCTCACGGTCGAGGCGCTCCGCGAGCGCCAGGAGTACGAGCTCGTCAACAACAAGGAGTTCGGCCTCCTCGCCAACTGCGACTACGGCCAGCGGCTCCAGCCGCACGACGGCGCCCCCAGCCCGGACGACATGGACGAGCTGCTCTCCCGCCGCCGGGGATCGAAGCTCTTCCTCGCCCACCCGCGCGCCATCGCCGCCTTCGGGCGCGAGCTCAACAAGCGCGGCCTGGTGCCCGAGACGATCGACATGAACGGCAACCGCATCCCGACGTGGCGCGGTGTCCCGATCTTCCCGTGCAACAAGATCCCGGTCTCCGACGCCCGGACCACCTCGATCATCTGCATGCGTACGGGCGAGGCCGACCAGGGTGTGATCGGCCTGCACCAGACCGGCCTGCCCGACGAGATCGAGCCGAGCCTCTCCGTCCGCTTCATGGGCATCGACGAGCAGGCGATCATCTCCTACCTCGTCACCGCCTACTACTCCGCCGCCGTCCTCGTCCCGGACGCCCTGGGCGTCCTGGAGAACGTCGAGGTCAGCCGCTGGCGCTGAGCCGGTGACGCCCGGGGGCGGGACCGAACCTCCCGCCCCCGGGCGCTCCCCGTCTCCGCACCCCGAAGGACGTGAAGGAAGAGCCCGTGACGATGACCAGCGCGGACGCGGCGACCGAAGGCCACGGTGCCGTGAGGCTCCTGGACCGCACGCGGACCGCCGTCAACCCCCAACTCCGCTCCACCGTCGAGTCCCTGCCGGCGGGCTCCATGCGCCGGGTGGCGATGTACCACTTCGGCTGGGAGGACGCGGACGGCTCCCCGGCCGCCGGACCGGCCGGCAAGGCGATCCGACCCGCCCTCGTCCTCGCGGCGACCCGCGCCCTCGGCGCGGAGGAGGCCCCGGCCGTGAAGGCGGCGGCGGCCGTCGAGCTCGCCCACAACTTCACCCTGCTCCACGACGACATCGTCGACAAGGACCCGACCCGGCGGCACCGCCCCACCGCCTGGACCGTGTTCGGCATCCCGGACGCCCTCATCGCCGGCGACGCGATGAACGCGCTCGCGCTGCGGCTGCTCGCCGAGGACCCGCACCCGGCGTCGACCGCCGCGGCCGCGCGCCTCGCCGCCTGCGTCATCGAGCTCTGCGCGGGACAGGCCGCCGACTGCGCCTTCGAGCAGCGCGGGCCGCGGGACATCTCGCTCGACGAGTGCGTGGCCATGGCCACCGCCAAGACCGGCGCCCTCCTCGGCGCCTCCTGCGCCATCGGCGCGCTCTACGCGGGCGCGGGGGAGGAGGAGGTCGCCTCCATGGACGCCTTCGGCCGGGAGGCGGGCCTCGCCTTCCAACTGATCGACGACCTCATCGGCATCTGGGGCGACCCGGACCGCACGGGCAAGCCGGCCGGCGCCGACCTGGTCGCCCACAAGAAGTCGCTTCCCGTGGTCGCGGCGCTCGCCTCGGGCACGGCGGCGGGCGAGGAGCTGGCCGAGCTCTACGCCCTCCCGGTCCTCGACGCGGCGGCCGTACGGGCGGCGGCGGACGCGATCGAGCGGGCCGGCGGCCGGGACTGGGCGCAGGCCCAGGCGGCGGAGCGCATGGGCCGCGCCGTGGAGCACCTGGCGGGGGCCGTGCCGGACCTGGCGGCGGCGGGCGACCTGCTGTCCCTGGCGGAGTTCGTCACGCGACGCACCCGCTGAACCGCCGACCGGGTCACGCCTCGGGGCCGGCCCGGTCGACGACCTTCCCGACCACCATCTCGACCAGGTCGTCCAGATCCCGCTCGCCGTGCAGTCCCGGGACGGTGAAGTGGTCGAGCAGCAGCCCGGTGAGGGCGAAGTAGAGCACCCGGACGGTGTCCCCGTCCCCGGGCATCCCGGCGTCGACGTGCAGCCGGATGTTGAGGGCCAGGTCGTCTCTGAGCACCTCGGTGAACCGCTTCCGCAGCTCCGGGCGGCGGGCGGCCTCCAGGCGCAGCTCGAAGAGGCCGAGGTAGCAGGTGCGCTCGGCGGCCATGCGCCGGGCGAGCCACCGCATGAGCTCGACGAGGAGCGCGCGGCTCGGCTCGGGCGCCATGGCGGTGTCGATGGCGCCGGGCTCCGGGGCGAGCCGGACGAAGATCCGGTCGGCGACCTCGGAGAGCAGCCGGTCCCGGTCGCTGAAGTAGTTGGACGCGGTGCCCGTGGGGACGCCTGCCCGGCCGTCTACGGCACGGAAGGTGAGCCCGCGGGCGCCTTCGTCAGCCAGCACCTCGATGGCGGCGTCGAGCAGGGCCGTACGGCGTTCAGGGTTCCGAGCCACGCGCGTTCCTCCGGACATTCCTCTTGCGTAACCACTACAGGTGAAGCACTATAACTGTCGTGGTTGCGGCCACGGTCATGCCCCCGAGGAATCACGAGGACCGGTTTGCGCAAGCTCACGTACTTCATCGCCTGCTCCATCGACGGCTTCATCGGCGACCCCGAGGGTGACGCCACCTCCACGTACGCCTACGTCACGGGCGAGTACCTGGAATACCTGAAGACCGAGTACCCCGAGACGATCGCCGCCCCCGGGTGGCCCGTCCTCGGCATCGCGCCCGACACCGCCAACCGCCACTACGACACGGTGATCCAGGGCCTCGGCAGCTACCGGATCGGCCTGGACGCGGGCGTGACCAGCCCGTACGCCCACCTGCGCGAGTACGTGGCCACCCGCTCGCTGACCGGGTCGCCCGACCCGCACGTCGAGCTGATCGCCGACGACCTCGTCGGCAGGGTCCGCGAGCTCAAGGCCGAGGACGGCCCCCTCGGCATCTGGCTCTGCGGCGGCTCCACGATCGCGGGCGAGCTCGTCGAGGAGATCGACGAGCTGGTCATCAAGACCTACCCGCAGGTCTTCGGCGCCGGCATGCCGATGTTCGGCGCCGGCTTCGAACCCCGGGACTTCGCGCTCGGCGCGGTCCGCGCGTTCGACAACGGCGTCCTCGTCCGCACGTACACGCGGAAGCGGTGACACGCGCCCCGTCCTACCCTGGAGACATGGGTGACGAGGCGTCCCGCACGACACGTGACCCGCTGGCCGAGCGCAACTGCCCGGCCTGCGGTCGACCGCTCGCGGTGCTTGCCACCCGGCACAAGGTCCTCGGGGCCTGGGTGCCGGAGTGGGAGGTGCAGCCCTGCCGCAACCCGGAATGCCCCCTCTGCGAGTCGGGCCGGGACGGCACTAGCACGCAGATGACCGGCAAGAACGGCGAGATCGGGAGAAGTCCGACCACCGGGTGACCGGCCGCGCGCCGGAGCCGGTCATGCCGCTACAGTCCGCGCATGTCATCGGAGTCGACAGAAGTCTGGACCGGTTGGTACCGGGACCGCAGCGGCGCGGAAGCGATCGTCATCACGGTTGACGGGCGGCGCGTCGCCACCCGGATCAGGGGGATCGAGTACAGGGGCGAGGGTTTCGCCTCGCTCCGCGCGGAGGGCGAGGGCGGGCAGGCCCTCACCGGCTGCGTACTGGAGTGGGACCTGCCCCTTCCCGTCGTCCTGGACGGCACCAGCCAACAGGCCACGCTGGCCTGTCTGCTGACGCTGGGGGACCGGTCGGACCTCAGCCTGACGCTCCACCACGGGGGCGCCGCCTACGAGTCCTGCGTCGCCGGCGGCGACTTCGAGGGGGCCCTCGACCGGGTCCGCCGCCAGCTCCCGCCCGGCGCGGACTTCGCCCGCCGCCTCCTCCAGGCGGCCTGACCCGTCATGCGCCCCCACGACCCACCCGAGGTACGCCCCGCCCGCCGCGAGGACCTGCCGAGAATCGTCGAACTCATCGCGGAACACGCGGAGTACGAGAAGTCCGCGCCCCCGCCCCCGGACCTGGCGACCCGCCTCGCCGCCCTCCTCTTCACCCCGACCCACCCCCGCCTCCGCTGCCTCGTGGCCACCCTCCCCGACGGCACGATCGCGGGCTACGCCACCTGCGCCCCCGAGGTCTCCACCTGGGACGGCGCCGAGTACCTCCACATGGACTGCCTCTACCTGACCGCCACCTCCCGGGGGCACGGCCTCGGCCCCCTCCTGATCACCGCCCTCAAGGCCGAGGCCCGCACCCTGGGCCTCACCGAGATCCAGTGGCAGACCCCCACCTGGAACGAAGGCGCCATCCGCTTCTACGACCGCCTGGGCGCCACGTCGAAGGAGAAGCGCCGCTACACCCTCCGCGTGGAGGCACCGCAGGCGTAGGGAAGATCCGACCCACAAAAAGACCGCACCCGGGCCGCCGGGGCGCCGACATGTCGTACGGCGTCCTGCGGACCGGGTGCGGTCTCGGGTGCGACCGAAGGTCAGGCCTTCTTGGTCTCCTAGTAACGGGGCGGGCCGGTGACCTGCGGCGATGGCGGCCGCAGGTCGCTGACCTGGCCTTTTGCTGATGGCTGGCGATGGGGTGTGACGGTCTTGATCGGGTGTCCTGCGGACTGTGTGCGGACTGCTTGGATAGTCGAAGATCCGCTCCGGATGAGGCTTTCCGTCGCTGGACGCTGAGGGGCCAGAAAGCGAAATCCTGCTGGAGCACTAGCGAGCGCGGCGCTTGAATCTTTTGCTGTGCCGAGTCTGTGCTGCAGCCCATGCCGTCAGCTGGTGGATGGCCATGACTGGTACGTCCGATGTCAGGACGCGTGACGAAATCAGGTCGCGGCTGGTGACCACGACGGGGGCGACAGTCCAACCTCGGGTGTCGGTGCTCTTGGTGAAGTGGTTCAGTGTGGGAGCCAGGTGGGTGCGGATCCATCGGGCTCGTCTTGCGATCTTGAAGACGGCGCTCTTGTCTCCTCGCAAGAGTGCATCAGCTTCGTTGGCCAGCTCAGAGGGGTTCCGAGCCATCTCGAAGTCCTTGGATTCCACGATGAAGATGATCCTTTGATCCAGGTTGATACCCACGGCGTCGATGTCGCCGAGATCGTCTCCCTGGGGTGACATGAGGCGTCGCCCTGCGATCTTGCCCACGCTGTGGGCCGTGATGGAACAGCCTGCGTCAGCCAGGGCTCTCTCGGATTCTTTCTCAAACTCTTTGTTGTGGTCCTGTCGGATGGATCCCATGAGCTTCTTCATCGTCGCCGAGGTGGCTTTGAGCCTGCCGGAATACACGAGGTCGAGCCAGTAGGGGCCCGTGCTCCATACGTGCCTGGGCGCCCATGTCAGCACATCGCCGTCCACGCCAGTCAGGCGGATCAGCGGACGTCGTGTGTAGGACCATTCACGGTTATAGCGCCAGGGCCATGCGTCGGCGCCCACGGACAGGAACTTGGCGCGTGGGCGCAGGCTGAGGCGATCGAGGAAGGCGTTTGCTTTGCCGTCGGCCCAACCGAGGGCAGAACCAAGGTGCTGTTGGACGCGGGTGACAGGGAGGGCGAATGGTTCGTCATCGCATGCTTCATCGCCCAAAGCGATAATTTCGCCCATGCCTTGAGCGAGTTCGGTTAGGGTGAAACCGAATTCGGCGAGCATGGATTCTTCAACCTTCGCAGAAGGGGCTGCCGTCGTGCGGGGCGCCGAAGGGGCGGAAATCTGGTCAGCTGTTGCCATGGCTGCGCGAGCTCGGTCCAATGCCAAGGCATCGGTTCCCGTTTCGTACTGATCACCGCGAGAGACGCCGAGTCGACCCGACTCCAGTAGGGACAGCTGTGCGGTGGAGAAGTCGTGCCGGATGGCATCGGACAGCGTGGCTCGAGAGATCAGGTCAGCGGCGATCGCCAAGAGCGTGTCGTATGTGTCCAGGGTCAAGGGCTGGTCGCCTGAAGGTGGGGTAGCGGCCGCGTACTCGATGAGGAAGCGGCTCGCCTGCGCGGCGGCCACTCGTTTTCTGCTGTCCTTGGCGATCTGTGTGGCGGGCTGGCTGGATGTTCCGAAACAGGCGAGTCTGGACCGAAGGACCTGATCATCGTGAGCCTCTGCGCGGATGAGCGCCTCGTGCCGTGCCATGAGCTGGCTCATCAGGCCCTCGGGGGCCAAGCCGGCGATCAGGTCCTGAATGCGCTGGAAGTAGTGCTGGACTGTTTTGTTGAGCACATCAAGGCGTTTGTCGTCTGAGACGGTCCCCTGCGGGATTCCCTCAGCGGCGAGCCATTCACCCAGTTTGTCCAAGACGACTGCGGAGACAGCTGGCTGCACAAGTCGGGCGACAGGCAGCCGCCCTGGGCGCAACAGCATCGGTCGGGCTTGTGCGTGCAGCATCTTCTTGTGACCGACAGGAGCGAGACGTTCGACAAGGTCGCTGACCACGAGGTCGCTGCCGTTGCCAACGATGGCTTCAGCCAAGACCTGGACGATCAGGCGGTCGGCGCTGTTGTCCTCCGCCAGGAGGGAAGCTGCGCCTGCGGCCAGCAGCTCAAGGTCAATGAGCCCTTCGCTTCGCGCTTGCTGCGCGATCCAGGGGGCCTTCTTACCGGGCTGGGTGTCATGTCCTGCCAGAGCCTCCAGCCAGGCGTCCGCGTTGTCGAAGGACACCGCGATCCGCACACGCCCCAGGTCGTCGGCCATTGCGATTAGTTCGTTGGGTGCCGCGAGCGAGACCTGCCAGGCCCAGTAGGCAACAGCTTCAATGACCATCTCTTGGAAGGATTCCAGGGCACCTGCTGTGTCCTGACTAGGTTCGATCCAGATATGAAGGCCGGCGGTTTCCACAAGCAGTTCGTCTTCCGGGACAGTGGGATGTGTCCGGTAGATCGGTGCGGTGTCCACGCCGTAGAGGGCGAGAACCGGAACGAGAGCAGGGCGGTGAGGGCTGGCAACCACGTGATGGTCGTACCGCTGGTGGGCCTCAACTCGCAGCGCCTGGCTGAAGTCGGAGTTGACCATAACGGCGTTCGGCCTGCGCTCATCCGACAGGTAGTAGCTGTACTCGTGGTCACGGTACATGCCGTAGTTGTCGAGCGTGCCGAAGGAGTGGACCATGGCGTCGTTGTGCAGCTTTTCGTCCGCTTGAGCGAAGCGCCACAGAAACAGTGGGTCCGTGCCGTCGAGCTCCGCCATAACGCGGAGGTCGTCGACGGTGGTGGCGAGACGAGGGCCGACTCGTGACGACTTGCGCAGGCCGAAGAACGAAGAGCGGCCCAGACCTTGATTGATGATGATCCGCAGGCAATGCGCGTCATCCTGTAGAGGATGGACTGGTGTTTCGTGCAGTTCATGCAGCTGTTGCATGACTCTGGCAGCATCCCAGTGCCCGTAGAGGGTCTGTGCATCGTAGTCAGACAGGTCATCGGTCACCACTGCCAGGTCGAGGTGCTTGTCATCGGCGAAGGTGAACTGGCGGCGGCTGATCTGCGGATCATCATCGACCTGTGCCGCCGAGGGCAGCGGCGTTGCCCCGCAGCCGATCAGGATTTCGGTGGCTTCGTTCAGGACGCATGCGCGTACGAGCTGGACGAGCTGGGGGCCGCAGCCATGTTCTGTGGCGAGGACGAGGAGACGATGGCGCAGGGTTGCGGACAGTTCACCTGGATTCGCGATGACCATGGTCGGACCGACGGTCAGCAGCGGGGTGAGAATCATTCCGTCGTCAGGGCCGAGCTCCGCTGTGAAAGTGTGCGTGCCTGGCCGGATACTCAGGCTGTTCAAAACCTGCAACGCCTGCGGCGGCGCGATCCGGGACAAGGCGGCCTCGTCGAAGGTGACGGTTTCGCATAGTGCGCTCAGCGCATGCTCTCCTGGTACGAATACCTCCTCCCTGGTCGCTGTAGGCGGGATGACACCGCGAGCGAGCCCTGCACGGAGAAGCGCCGTGTGGCTCAGGCGCAGTACTACCTGAACCAGTTGGCTTGCCTCGCGCCGGAAGGTGGCGGGAAGCGTCTTGCCCTCCGGTCCGAAGATGCTGCGCAGGATCAGGTCGAGTGTGTACGCCGAGCGTTCCGTCAGCCCCTGGGCGACTAGGTAGGGACCGCCGTGAAACGGCACTTCTGCTGTGTACAGGTCGTTGTATGGATCTTCCTGAGAGCGGACCGCCGCACTGCCGATCACCGGATCCTTCAGCAGTGACCGGATCCTGCTCGGCGACAGGCGAGGGGCTTCAGGACGGCTTGGCAGGCAGGCGCCGACAGCAGCAAGCCGCTGCAGCCTGACCAGGCAAGGGACGTTCTCGGGAATCAGCTGCAACGCGGCGGCTGATCGCACCAGGGAAGGGCCGTCCACCGTATTCCACGGCTTTGCGTCAGAAACGAACTTTGCCACGGCCGCTCCTCTTCCAGTGCCCGGCACGCTTCTGTTGCCGAGGCCACACCGGTGACGTTACCGGCCTCCACTGACAGAGACCGTCAGACGAAGAAAGGGCACTAGATCTGCCTTTCGGATCACGCCGGGCTCGCGGGCCTGGCACGCATGCTTGCGCGTTGTCGTCGGTCGGCAACGCTCCGCGTTACCTCCCGCTCCGCCTTGCAATCGCACGCACCAGGCCCCGCTCCCTGATCCGGCCTGATCCGAAGGACAGCCCCTAGCGGCGATCGCGAGGCGGACCGATGAGTGCGCGCAGCGCCGGTACGGCCGGGCCGGCGGCCACGAGACCGGCCAGCACCGCGCCCGCCACCGGCGCGCCGGTCATCGCCGTCAGCCCGCCCGTGATCAGACCGATGACGAGTGCGGCGAGCAGGACGACGCTGGTGTGCAGGGACAGGAACACGGGGTCCGGCGAAGGGGCTGCGGAGGAGCCGGAGTCGACCGGCGGCGTCGGATTCATGCCTTGACCGTGCCCCTGCCTCCCGCCCCGGCCCGCACCCGCCGAACACTCCCGTCCCACTCCGACCGGCCCGATGCCACGGCCGAACAGAACGGCTCAACCCGACCTGTGTTCAGCGGTGTTCAGTCATGTTCAGTGAAGCATCGGCGCCGTCGTGCACACGGGCCTATCCTCGTGCTCATGGACCGAGCGGGGGCGGAGTGTTGGAGAGCGGGACGTACGTCACCTACGAGGAAGCCCTCCGGCACTTCGGGCAGGAGCTCAGTGAGCTGCGCGCCCAGCGCGGGGCGCCGTCCTTCGACCGCATGCGAGCCCGTGGCCTGAAGGTCCTCGGCGACGCCGGCGCGTGTTCCAAAGGGACCATGAGCAAGGTGTTCGCCGGTGGACAGTTCATTTCGCTGGACAAGCTGATCTGGTTGGTGCGTGCCGTGATGTCCTGGGACGAGTACGGGGAGGAGTGCGCGCCGCCCGGCCGGCGCGACGAGGATCTCACTCCTTGGCGCGGCCGCTGGCAGTCCCTCAACGCCCTCCGTGCGCAGGCTCGCCGCCATCCGGTGTCGCCCTCCCCTCGGCCGTCCGAACCCCGTCCGGTCTCCTTCGGGCGTGGGGACGTCCTCACCGGCCACGACGGACCCGTCGTGTCCCTGGCGTTCTCCCCGGACGGCGGTCGCCTCGTCACCGCGAGCGAGGACGGCGCCGTGCGGCTCTGGAACCTCGCCACACACAAGGTGATCGGCGAGATCCGCACCAGCGACGGGCCCGCGTTGTCGGTGGCGTTCTCGCCGGAGGGCGGCCGCGTCGTCTTCGGCAACCGCGAAGGACTCGTGCTGATGTGGGACACGGCCGCCCCGTCACCGGCATTCGTAGGCTTCAAGGGCCACGAGGCGGCCGTGTGGGCGGTCTCGTTCTCTCCCGACGGCCGTCTTCTCGCCACCGCTGGCGACGACAGCGGCGTGCGGCTGTGGGACGTCGCCACCGGTACGCAGATCGGCGAGCCCCTCACAGGCCCGGCCGGGTCCGTCTGGGCCCTGGCGATCTCTCCCGACGGCCGCCTCCTCGCCAGCGGAGGCGAGGACACCACCGTCCGGCTCTGGAACCTCACCACCCGCACAGGCGCCGACATCCTCCCCGCAGGGCACACCGCGTCCGTGCAGGCCCTGGCGTTCTCCCCTGACGGCACTCTGCTCGCCACGGCGGGCAAGGACGGCACCCTCCGGTTCTGGCACGTCGCCACCCGAACGCGGTCCGCCGAACCGCTCACCGGTCACGCCGGATCCGTGTACGCGCTGGCGTTCTCCCCGGACGGCTCCCTGCTCGTCACGGCGGGTAAGGATGGCACGCTCCGGTTCTGGGACGTCGCCACCCGCACCCCGATCGGTGATCCCGTCATCGCTCACACAGGACCCGTCTGGGCGGTGGCGTTCTCGCCCGGAGGACGTCTCCTCGTCACCGGAGGCAAGGACAGCTCCGTACGACTCTGGGAAGAGGGCGCCGCCGTACGGCCGGGGGAAACGGACTCGTCCGTGGCGCTTGGGGTACCGGATCCGTCTGTACGGCCCCCTACGACGACTCCCCCGTAATGCCCCGGGAGCCGGAGATCCCGGACGACGTATCGCCTCCTCGGCCGCCCGCACCGCTGCCCCTCGCCGTCCGGGCGGTGCTGCACCGCCGACTGCACGCGGGCCACCCGCTGGAGCTGGGCGGACTTCTGCACGACAACGACGTCCACGCGGTGGCGTTCGCCACGGACGTCCTCGCGATCGGCAGCGACGACGGCGACGTGCAACTGTTCGACCCCGTCCGGCGCACCCTGCGTCTCGGCCCCCTCCCCACTCACGAGGACGCCGTCCTCTCCGTGGCGTTCTCCCCGGACGGTGTCACCCTCGCCACCTGCGGTGCCGATGGGAGCGTTCGACTACGGAACACGATCACCAGCGAACTGCTTGACACTCCCCGCGTCAATCACGGCGGAGGGATCACATCCGTGGCGTACTCGCCGAAGGGCAATCTCCTCGCCGGCGGAGGCCGCGACGGGACCGTGCGGCTGTGGGACACGGTCACCGGCGATACGATCGACGGCCCTTCCGGCCGTCACACGGGGTCCGTCCGTGCCGTGGCGTTCTCCCCGGATGGCAGGTACCTCGCGATCGGTGGTGCGGGCAGAGCACCGTGGCTGTGGGACACGCTGGGCCACGCATGGATCGACGTTCCGCCCTCCGGCATCGGCGGTGTTTCCCTCGCCCTGGCCTTCTCCCCGGATGGCCGCCTTCTCGCGACCGGCGACATCGACGGGACCGTCCGGTTGTGGGGTGCCGCCACCGGCGACCCGATCGGCATCCCCCTCGCGGACCATACCGGGGCTGTTCCGGCGGTGGCCTTCTCCCCCGATGGCCGGACCCTCGCGACCGGTGGCACGGACGGAACGCTGCGCCTATGGGACACCACCACCGGCGCCCGGCTTGGTGCCCCCGTCGCCCATGACGGGGCTGTCGCCTCGCTGGCGTTCTCCCCCGACTCCTCCGTACTCGCCGTCGCGACGAAGGAACGGGTCACCCTGTACGCCTAGATCTGGCTGGCGAAGAAGCCCCTTCGTCTTCCCGCTCAGTGCGCCCTGTTGGACCCAGAGATCTCGATGGCGAGTGCGCCAAGGGCTTCTTTCTCGGGGCCGTAGATCGTGCGGATGTTGGCGAGCTGCTGGTCGCGGGTGGCGGTCGGGTTGACGTTGGACGGGCCCTCGCCGTCGAGGAGGGCCTCGAAGTTGGCGTACTCGGTGACGCGGAGGACTTCGACGTCGCAGGTCTCGTCCGTGCCCTTGATGCGGAAGCGGATGGTGTCGCCGGCGGCGAGGTCCGCGAGATGCGGGTACTTGACCCGCACCTCGATGGTCTTGGTGCCCGCGGCGACGAGTTCGAAGTACTGGCGGTAGAGGTGGAGCTCGCGGACGCGGGCGGTGCGGTCGGTCATCGGGAGGGAACGCTCCTGGGGGACGGTGCGGCGATCAGGCGGCCGATCTCGGCGGCCGAGTACGAGCGGAAGAAGTGGCGGGGGTCGGAGAGCAAGGTCTCGGCCATGGCGAGCAGCTGGTCGGCGTACTCGGTGGCGGTGCCGGGCCACTGCCGGGTGTCGAGCATCCAAGGGGCGGCGCCTTCGGGCAAGGGGGCGCGGCCTTCTCGTATGAGGGATTTCGACAGCTTGGCGCCGGTGTCGGTGACGACCTGGGGGCAGAACAGGCGGGCCGGGAGCTGGGCGCGGGTGAGGCCGACGGCCTGGAGGGCCTCGTCGACGAGGTGGGAGCCGAAGACCCAGTCGCCGCCCTTGACCATGACGTGCAGGGTGCCCTGAGGGCTGGTCAGGGCGAGTTCCTTGACCAGGTTGCGGTAGAGGGTGGCCAGGTCGAGGTAGCCGCCGGCAGTGGGCGTGATGGTGGCCCCGTACGGGCCGTGGTGGAGGCAGACGGCGGAGACTTCCGCCGATTCGGGGTTGGCGAGGTGGACCCGTGTGCGTTCGGCGTGTTTCTCGGCCCAGCCGCAGTCGGGGTGCGGGCAGGGGACGCGGAGGTGCGGAGTACCGGTGGAGGGGGCGAGCCACCAGCGGGCGGCGTCAACGCGGGGGAGCAGGCGGAGCCAGGTGCGGCGGTAGTGCTCGCCGGCCTGCTGCTGGGTGTACGTCTCGATGCGGTGCGGGATGCCCAGGCGCCTGGACAGGGCGGTGAAGAGGGGCTGGTAGAGGGCGGTGACGAGGTCGAGCAGGGCCTGCTCGCCGAGGGCCTGGGCGTAGGCGCGCTGGTAGCGGTTGCCGCTGGCCGGGTCGGTGGCCAGCTCGTACGGGGCGTTGTCGAGGGCGCTGAAGAGCACCTCGGTGGGGAGACCAAAGCGGTCGCGCAGGCGGGCGGCCATGGCGAAGGCCAGGGACTGCACGAGCGAGGTGCCGATGTGCGGGGCGCCGTTGATCTGGGTGCCGACGACCAACACGATCCGCTCGGGCGGGGTAGCCAGGATGCGCGGGGTCAGGACGTCCTCGGCGTGGTGGAGGGCGTTGGCGAGAACAGTGTTCGGCGAGACGGGGTGCGTGGTCACGAGGTGTCTCCCTGGGGGCCGGTGGTGTGGGGCGGCAGGGGAGCGGCCCCGTTCTTGGCACGGTCGAATGCGGCCCAGACGTACTTTCCGGGGCCCGTCCGCTCCTTCACGCCCCAGCTGTCCGCCGTAGCCGAGACGATCAGCAGGCCACGGCCGTCGACAGCGGACTCCCCGGGATCGCGCTGGATCGGAGTGTCGTCGCCGGCGTCGTGGACCTCGATACGCAGTTGGTCATCGAGGGAGCCGACACGCACGAGGACGAGGCGTCCCACGGGTGCTCCATGAAGCACGGCGTTCGTGACGAGCTCCGAGGCGCACAGCCGAATGTCGTCGAGGCGGCTGGTCTCGCCCCATTCGGTCAGCGTGGCGACGACGAAATTGCGAGCGGTACGCGGTGTGGTCCTGCGGCGAGGGAAGAGCATGGTGCGGTGCCGGCCCGTGGCCGGAAGGAGATCCGGTGTGGCGTCGGTTGCCTCGTTGGTGAGTCTGCTTGCCATGGTAAACAGCAAAGCGACTTAACTCATTTGGGTCGGGAGCCAGCACGGGGGCCAAGGCGGGGGCCACTATGGGGGCCAGAGGTCACGTGCTCCTGGGAGACGGCATGGGCGACACCGGGATCGGCGCCTTGCTCATCCGGCTGCGCACCGCGCGCGGCTGGAGTCAGCAGAGGGTCGCCGACGAGTTCAACGCCCTGGAGGGGCGTTCCGCGAAGACCGGCAAGGAGATCGGGCGGTACGAGCGCGAAGCGCGAGTTCCCGTTCCCTACGCCCGGAAGTACCTGGCGCAGGTCTTCGGTGTCGATGTCGCCGTGCTCGACCAGGCTGTTGCCGTCAGCAAGGGCCAGCGGGACGAGGCCGACGCCGCCGAGGTCGAGATCGTGCCGTCGGTGCTGCCGTCCGAAGACACCCACGTCCGTGGAGACCCGCTCTCTGCGGACGCGGTGCGGTCGGCCGAGTTCGCCCGGTTCATCGCGCAGCGGAACGCCGACGAGTTCGTCGTCGAGCAGCTGGAGGCCGACGTCGGCCGGCTCGCCCGTACGTACGTCAGCCACCCGCTGATGGAGCAGTACGTCGAGATCAAGCGGTTACGGGACGGGGTCTTCGAGCTGCTGCGCGGGCGCCAGCACCCCCGGCAGACCACTGACCTCTACCTCTCCGCTTCTCGCCTCTGTGGCCTGTCCGCGCACGTCTGTCTCGACCTCGGCGCCTACGACTCCGCCGCCACCCACGCCCGCACCGCACGCGCCTGTGCCGAGGCGGCCGGGCACGAGGGGATGCTGGCTTGGGTACGGGCCGTTGAGTCGTTGATCGCGTACTGGACGGGGCGGTACGAGCAGGCGGCCAGGCTGGCGCAGGCCGGTCGGCGGCACAGGGCCAGCGGCAGCATTGGCGCACGGCTGGCGAGTCTGGAGGCGCGGGCGTTGGCGATAGTCGGCGACTCGGCAGGCGCGCTCGCCGCCCTGTCGGATGCCGAACGATCGCGCGAGGCGATCTCGGGCCGGGACGAGGTACTGGGAGTCTTCGACTTCCCCGCGGCCAAGCAGTTCGCGTACGCCGGAACGACCCTCTTGGCCGTAGGCGGTCAGGAGCACGTTCACCGGGCCATCGTCAGCGCGGAGACGGCGATCCGCCTCTACCGCAGCGCGGACGGAGACGACCAGTCGGTCGGCGACCTGTTCGCCGCGCACCTCGACCTCGCCAGCGGGCACCTGCTCCTGGGCGACCTGGAGGGCGCGGAGGAGATGCTCGGCTTTGTTCTCCAGTCCTCGCCCGAGCGCATGTCGGCCAGTATCGTGCGCCGGCTCACCGTTCTCGGGCGGGAGCTGGAAGGGCCGCAGTACGGTGGAGCCGCGCAGGCAGTGCACCTGCGCGAACGACTCCAGCACACGGCCGTCCGTGCGTCCCTACCCGCCGCCCACCCACCGGAGTTGCCGACGTGACCGACCTGTCCGCCGCCCACGACGCCGCCGTCACCGACCGGGCCCGCCTGGCGGGCAGCGCCTACAACGGCGACCGGGACCTGGCCGCCCGGCAGTCGCTCTACCAGTGGCAGACGCCGCGGTACGACCTTCCCGGCCTCGTCGCCGAGCGGCTGGGCGACGTACGCGGGCGAGTTGTCGACATCGGCTGCGGCAACGGCAAGTTCATCGGACGGCTCCGTCAGGGCCGCCCGGACCTGTCCCTGCTCGGCCTCGACATCGCCCCCGGCATCCTTGCCGGCGTCCCCGGCTCGGTTGCTGTGGCGGACGCCACGCGGCTTCCGCTGGTGGCGGGGAGCGTCGACGCCGCTCTTGCGCTTCACATGCTGTACCACGTGCCTGACATTCCCCAGGCGGTCAGGGAGCTGGCCCGGGTCGTCGCCCGTGACGGGCTGGTGGTCGCCTCCACCAACAGCGACCGCGACAAGGCCGAACTCGACGACCTCTGGCAGCGGGCCGCCGGCGACGTCCTCGGTATCGACCGGGGCCCGGCCCGGATCTCGCTCAGTGCCCGCTTCTCTCTGGAGAAGGCCCCGGCCTTCCTGGGCGAGGAGTTCAGCAGCGTGGAGGTCATCGAACTGCCGGGGACCATCACCGTCAGCGACCCCGAGCCCGTCATCGCCCACATGGCCTCCTACCGTGCCTGGGCGGATCAGCACGACGTGCCCTTCGACGCGACCATCGACCGTGCCCGTGCCCTTGTCGCCGACGACATTGCCCGCAATGGCGCGTACGAGATCACCTGCCTTGGCGGCATCCTCGTCTGCCGCCGGTGAGGTCAGCCCAGTGGCGGCCAGGGCCCGGCGAGCAGGCGTCCTGCCTCCTCGGTGACCTCTTCCGCCAGAGGTTCCCGGTTGCCGCGTTGGATCGCTGCCCAGTCGTTGTAGGCGTCGGTCTTGTCGACCAGGGGTCTGAGTGACTGCGGGTGGGCCAGTGCACCCCACCCTTCGTACGTGATCAGGTCACCGCCGGCGCCGGGGGCCAAGCTGCCTTTCACGATCAGCTGGAGCCACCAACGGACGAGTTCCCAGCGCGCCGCTTCCCACGGGAGGTCGGTGGTGTCGGCCGGGAGGTTTTGGAGCAGGCCCAGTTCGTCCAGCACCTGGTTGAACAGCACGTCGGCCTGCTGGTGCTCGGAGCGTGACAGGCCAGCGAGAAAGGGGAGGGACTCCGTCTCGACGTCGAGAACCAGGGCCGTGAGACCGGCTTCGATGAGCTGCTCTGGGTGGTGCCGACGGCCGATCAGGCGTTCCAAGGCCAGCATCCGGAGGCAGCCGACGGCCTCCTGTGCGCTCGTGGCGTACGGGGTGAAGGGCGTGGGCAGGGTGACATCGATGCCCGGCCCGCCCTCGACGAAGTACGACCAGAAGTCGACTGTCGTACGGGCATGAGGGCCGCTCGATCGGCCGGCGAATTCGTGGTGGATGTAGTCGGCGAGGTCGTTCCCATACAGGATGATGTCGGTCTGGTAGACGGACAGGACGGGGTGCCCGTGCTCGCCCGCCGTGCCGGGCAGGTAGCGGTGTCCGTAGACCGGGACCAGCTGCGGCACGCTCTCCAGCTCGGTCCTCGCGACGCGCAGTGCCTCGGATGTCTCCGCCGGCCTCGACGGCCAGGTGGGATGCCAGAACACGTTGTGCTCCACGTCGAAGAGCACGCCCTCCACCGGCCACGCCAGTCGTTCGGCCAGGTCCTCGGGATCACCGTCGCGCCAGTCGGGCCACCGCGACGAGCCATGCGGGAGCCCGGCGGAGAGGAAGACGCGGTGGTCGGCCGAGAAAGTGAAGCCGAACCGCGTCTCGATCGCGTCGAGCTCCCGCTCGGTGAGCCCTGGTCCGATCTCGGTACGGAGGATGCCCTGAAGGGCACGGGCGGCGTCCAGGGTCAGTCTTGGGGTCGACGGCGTGTTCACGCCTGCCAGCGTAGTAAGCGGTACGGCCGCACACGCTCGGAGGTTGTGGCAGTCCGCTATCTAGTCGCATATTCGCTGCGACGGCCTGCGACGATCTCGGTACCGTGGCGCCATGACGGACAGGGGAGAGCCACAGGTCGTTGCGAACCGATGGGCCGACGTTTCGGACCCAGTGCCGGGAGAGCGTGGGATCTTCCGCGACCTCTGCTCCTGCTTCGACCAGTCAAGGCCCCATCCGCGAGCCCGCGTCGGGTTCCATGCCGAGAGGCAGGACCCCACCGCGCTGGGCTGGCGGCGTCTGCTGGAGCTGGTCGAGGAGGCCGCCGCCGACGGGCGTGAGGAGTTCAAGCCCCTGATCGAGCTGAGCCCGCCGGAGCGGCGGCAGGTCGTCACCCTGCCGCCGACCATCGCCAAGCTGACGGCGGTCAAGCACCTCGTGCTCTACGGCAGCAACCTGGTCCGGCTCCCGCCCGAGATCGGGGCTATGACCAGCCTGGAGGAATTCACCCCGTACACGTCCTACCGGCTGCACTGGTTCCCCTACGAGATCACCCGCTGCCGACGATTGACCCGCAGTACGGTGAGCACGCGAGCCCTCTTTGGCAACTTCAAGCTCCGGCCGCCCTTCCCGAAGCTGACGTCTTCCCCAGACTCACTCACGGGTCTTGATCCGGAACGTCTGGATCCCGGGCGCTGGGGTCCTACAGCGCTCCAAGGCTGCAGCGTCTGCGACGGCCCGATTGCACGAGGCGGACTGCAGCAGGTGTGGATCTCCCTGCGCGTGGCCACAGACGTGTTGCCGCTGCTGGTCAACGCGTGCTCGCCGGAGTGCGTCGCCTCCCTCCCAGACGGTGCCGATAACTACATCCCCACAGCCCACAGGGGCGGTCGAGTCGATCAGCCGCCGTCCTACTGGGACTGATCGTAAGACGGCTTCGGAAGCTCCATCACAGTCGAAAGCGTGGTCCCTCCGCAGGTGGTATTCCGTTTGCCTTCACGGACGGTGGGGTGGGCGCGGTGCGAGGCGCGGGCTTCGGTCGGCCGATGCCTACGGTTCCTTGGCGGCGTGCTGCTTGTACCCGCTTGTTGGGCTGGGACGTGATGCGCCAGATCAGGACCTGGGCCGGGTGCTCGGCGGTGTCTAGTTCGCCTTCGGAGGCGGTCTGGGCCAGGAGCTGGCGAGGGTGATGGCCAGCAGACTCGGCGTAGGCGAGGGCCGTGACGAGGGCGGGCCAGGCTGGGTCGGTGAGGATGCGGTCGGCTTGGGCGGGGATGATGTGGCGGATGGCGGCCTCGAAGCGGCTGGCGGTTGCGGCTCGTGGTGCGCGGCGGGCCAGGTCAGCCAGGACGGGTGTGGCGGCCTGCTGGTAGCCCGCCTGGAGGTGGTGGAGGGCTTCTTCGGCTGCGGCGGCCTGCTGTGCGTGGCCGCGTTGTTCGTGCCACTTGGCGGCGGCGCGGGCCAGGTGCACGGTGGCGAAGAGCAGGGCGATGGCGAGTCCGCCTGGCTGGTTGGAGGCGTAGGCGAGTTCCTTGGCGGCCTTGCGCAGGGCGGTGGCGGCCTGGTGGTCGGCGCGGGTGGCGGAGCGGCGGGCGCGGTTGAACGCCATGGCCGCCGCCCGTAGTTCCGCTCGGTGTGGGCCGGTCGTGGCGTTGGCGATGTTGTACAGGGCATCGCCGAAGGCGGCCAGGTGGCCCTGGGCGGCGGCATCGTCGCCGGAGTCGAGGGCGGTGCGGGCCGTGTGTATGGCGGTGGTGGTGTGCCGCCACGGGTCGGTGGGGTCCGCCACGTACCGGGGGTGGTCGGCCACCTTCTGGTCGGGGAGGCGTTCGCGTAGGCGGTTGATGGAGAGGTCGGGGGCGAGTTTGGAGCCGCCGTACCAGACGGGTTCGCCGGCCGCGTTGGTGTCGCCGGGTGCGGCGAGGCTGTAGCCGATTACGTCGCCGGTCTCGGGGCCGATGCGGGTTTTGACCTTGATGCCGAGGGACTGCAGCACGGTGAAGTAGTCGGCTTCGTTGTGTACGGCGGCGGCGACCGCGTACGCCTGCTCGCGGAGCCAGTGCCGTGCTGTGACCGTCTTGCCCTGGCGTTCGGCCTTGGCCCGTTCGGCGCCGGTGGGGGTGCGGGGTGCGGTGAGGTCGCCGGACTTCAGGCGGCGCAGGCCGAACTCGGCCTCGATCTTGCGGCACTCGGCTTGGGCCCGCTGTCCGTCGCGGTGGGTGCGCGGGCGGCGTCCGTCGGCGCGGACGGTGGTGGCCATGATGTGGATGTGGTCGTCGGCGTGGCGCACGGCGATCCACCGGCATGCCTTCTCGTCGCCTTCGGGGGCGATGCCGGTGGCGTGAACGATGCGGCGGGCGACCTCGGCCCACTCGGCGTCGGTGCGGTAGCGGTCGCCGGGCGCGGTGCGGACCGGGCAGTGCCAGACGTGCTGGGGTGGTTTCTTGCCGCCCAGTTCGCGGGTGCGCAGGTCGACGTGGTGGTCGAGGCGCTTGGCGAGCTGGGAGTAGGTGGCTGCCGGGTCGCGGCCCGGGTCCGGGGCGCCGGCCATGTCCCAGGCGGCGACGATGTGAGGGTCGGTGTGTTCGTCCCGGCGGCCAGGACCGAAGAGGTAGACGATCAGTCCGCGGGTGTCGGAGCCGGTGGAGACGTCAGGAACCATGCGCGGTGCCTTCCGTCAGGAGCTGGTCGATCAGTCGGTAGCTGTTCTCGGCCGCTTGCTCGACGCGGTCCAGCACCGCCTCGGCGCGCTCGGGCACGGTGCCTCGGTGGATGGCTGCGGTGATCTGGTTGAGGTTGGCACCGATGCGGTTCAGCGCGACCGTGTGCGCCTCGACAGCCTCGATCAGCGGGCGGACCGGGTCGTCCTCCGGGCTGCCGGCCAGCCCCGCCTTGCCGAGGGCGACGGCGAGGGCGGCGTCCCCGACGAATCCGGCGAACTTCTGACCGCGCTGGTGAGCTGCGGTGCTGATCACGCCGACCGCGGTCCGCGTGAAGCGGATGGTCTTCTCCTGGTCGCGCTTCTCCACGGTGCGCTTGCGGTTCATCAGCGCGGGCAGGACGGGGGCATCAAGATCCCGCCAGGAGAGCTGCTCGACGGGCGGTTGGACATCGGCCGGCGGCTGAGTGCTCGGGGCGGTGGAGTCGGGTGCGGGCGGGCAGCTGGTCTCGGCTATGACCTCCTCCGGCTCGGGCGCCCCCTGGCGCCCGGCCTTCTCCTCCGCCACCCCTGGGGCGGGGGCAAGCGCGGACGAAGCCTCGTTAGAGGCTCGTTCGCTCCAGCTTGCTGCTGATCGACGGGGCAGGCCGAAGAATCCCTTGCGGCGGCGGGCGGGGGAGTTGTCGGTGCTCGTTTCGGGCATGGTGGCGCTCCGGTGGTTGTGTGGGGGTGGGGCTTCGTCACGTCCGTTGCATCCGTCCCGTAGCTGGTCAGGACAGGTACGGAGACGGACGCAGGTACGGAGTGATCCGTATCGGCAAGGAACTCCGTCCCCGCGCTGACCTGCGCGGGGACGGATGCGACGGATTGATACGGAGCTGGGGTCAGCGCGTGGGCCTGGGCCGGAAGGTCCGCCGGGCGGGCCGATGGGCAGCGTCCCGGGCGGAGGGGTCGGTGGCTTGCCCTGGGCTCGACGTACGACCACGGACTCGCCGGCTGCGGGGGCCGACTGGGTGGGGTCGGGGCAGTAGCGGGCCCAGGCGTCGAGGAACTGGTTGCGGGCGTACGCCTTGGCCTGTCGGCCGTTCTCGAAGCGGTGGTTGGCCGGGCTGATACCGAAGTCGCGCAGCAGGTTGGCCAGGTGGTAGGCGTTCAGGCCCTTGGTGCCGTACTCGGCCCATGGTGCTTCCGCGTCCTGGAGGAGGGCGGCGAGCAGGTCATGGCTGCGCAGCGCCTCCGTGTCGCCCTGCTGCTCGAACACGCGGCGGATGTCGCGCAGCAGCCGCGTCTTCAGCGTCGCCTGCTCGTCCTGGACCACCTCGTTGCGGGTCATCGCCAGGCAGGCGGCACGGGCCCGCGAGGGCCAGTGCCCGCCGGCCAGGTCGGCGACGATGACCAGCGGTTCCCACGTATCGGCGGCACGGTCTTCGACCGGCATCTGCGGAACCAAGTCCTCTGCGGTGCTCCGCAGCGGGGCCAGCCAGGTGGTCAGACGGTCACGCAGCGCGTTCAGTTCCGGGACGGAATACCGCGAGCGGAACGGGGCTATGCGCTCACCCGGCTTGCGCTTCTGCATGCGGAGCACGACCGCCCGGTCCATGATCGTGTCTGGTAGGTCGCCGATCCCGGCGAGCGCCGCCATGGCGAAGGTGGGAAACGCCGTCGCCTTGTGCTCTGGGCCGGAGATTCGCCAGGCGGGCCGGTTGCGCTGGTGCCCCGCGTTCAGCAGGCCGCGCAGGTCCTCCTTGTCGCCGGCTTTGGGGCCGAAGATGGTGTCGGCCTCGTCCACCAGCAGCGTCGGCGGGTCCTCGCCGATGACGCGGAAGACCACCGCCGGTGAGGTGTTCACCGTCATCATCGGCTTGTGCACGGTCTCGTGGAGCACGTCCAGGACGCGGGACTTTCCGCACCCCTTGGTCGGCCCCACCACCGCCAGTCGTGGCGCGTGCTGGAGGGCGGGCTGGATGTGGGAGGCCGCCACCCACAAGGTGACCGCAGTCAGGGCCTCCTCGCTCGGCAGTACGGCGTACCGGCCGATCGCGGCGCGCAGCTCGTCCAGGACGACGGTCCCGTCCTGGTCCCGGTCCGCCTTGAGACCGGCGTGCTCGCGGTCCCCAGTTCCCGGTCCGGGTTCGGGGACCGTCCCCGGAGCACCGTGGCCCACCGGGACCGGCGGTCCGGGTTTGCTGTCCGACTGACCGGAACTCTCCGTCCGGTCCTCGGTTTCCGGACCAGGGCCGTGGTCCGGGTTCCCGGTCCGGTCCGATAGGCGGTTGAGCTGCGCGTTCTCCGTCGGTCCGGGTTCCTGTTCCGGGTTGTCCGGAACTTCGGTCCGGGTTTCGGTCGCGGGTCGGTCCGGTCCCGGACCGACCGGACCATCGGCACGACCCGGTCGGTCGCTGGTCCCCGGAGAGGGGGACCGGTCGTCCGCTCGGTCCGGACCGTGCCACGGGATGCCTTGGCCGGGGACCGCGGGGGTGGGCCAGACGACCTTGTGGGATGTGTTCGAGGTGGCGGGGGACGTAGAGTCCTCCATCGACGTTCCTCTCAGGTGAGGGACGGGACGGGCAAGGTCCCGCCCCTCACCGGTTCGTTCGTTCAGGGATGGGCGACGTGCAGGGGAATCTCCGGCCCTCGGCGTTGGCGCGCCGGGGGCCGTTGCTGTGTCCGGGGCTGCGGGCGGTCATGAGGCCAGGCCCCACTCGTCTCGGCCGTCGATCAGGGTGCGCTCGTACCGCAGCAGCTCGGCCTCGGGGTAGAGCACCCGCTTGCCGACCTTGATGCCGCGCGGCCCCTTCTTGATCTGGCGCCAGTAGCGGACGGTGCTCTCGGCTGTGCGGTAGCGCTCGGCGACCTCCGCGGTGGTCAGGTATCGCATGCATTCCCATTCGGCTAGGTGGCGATTCGATCTGCATAGAGTTGTACCTCGGGATCGGCGGTTAACCAAATCGGGAAGCTCATGTTTCAATTGGGATAGCGACGGTGACGATGGAGGTTCGATGGCAGGCGACAGGCCCGAAGGCGGCGAGGTGCCGCTGCTCTACAGCGAAGGGAACGTGGCCGCGCGCGTGGCCCTGGAGCGCGAGGTCAGAGGGTGGAGTACGACCGAGCTGGCGGATCGGGTGACCAGAGCCGGCGTGAAGATGAACCAGACGGCGGTCTGGCGCATCGAGAACGGCACGCCGCGTCGGCGCATCAACCTCGACGAGGCCCTCGCCTTCTCCCGCGTCTTCGAGCTCCCTCTCGAAGAACTGATGTCACCGCCCCTGGAGGGGCTCGACATCGACAGCCGGCGCCTCGTCCAAGAGGCCGTCGAAGCGTTCTACGAGGCCCGAGATGCGCGCGACCGCCTCCACCGTGCCGTGGTCGCCATCGCCGACCACATCAAGGCCCACCCCGACAGCTCGCGGGCCATCCACGAGCAGTGCCTCCGCCTCATGGGTGACGAGCGGGACGCTCGCACCCTCAGCAACGACATCGAGGACGGCTGCCACTACTGACAACCGACACGAAGGAGAGGCCACTTGGCCAACATCCAGAAGCGCCCCAACGGCAAATGGCGGGCCCGCTACCGCGACCTCGACGGCAAAGAGCACGCCCGCCACTTCGAGCGGAAGCTCGACGCCCAGCGCTGGCTCGACGAGGTCACGGCCAGCATGGTCACCGGTCAGTACGTTGATCCCCGCGCCGGCCGCGTGACGTTCGAGAAGTACGCCGAGAAGTGGGAAGGCTCGCTCATCGCGAGCGAGGCGGGCGAGCGCATCACCGACAACGCGCTGCGGCTCCACCTTGTACCGGCTCTGGGCGCCCGCTCCATGGCGGCGATACGCCGCAACGACATCCAGGTGCTCTTCAAGCACCTCTCCGACCAGCTCGGCCCCGGCAGCGTGCGGAACGTCTACGACGTCCTCGTGCGCGTCATGACGGCGGCCGTGGACGACAAGGTCATCGCCTCCAGCCCATGCCGCCGGATCACCCTCCCGGCCGTGCCGGACGAAGAGGTCACCCCGCCCACGGTCGCCCAGGTCGAGGCCATGGCCCGCGTGATGCCGCTGTACATCCGCGCGGCGATCGTCACGCTCGCCGGGTCAGGTTTGCGAATAGGCGAGTTGCTCGGTCTCAAGGTGTCGGACGTCGACTTCAAGGCCGGCGCCATCCGCGTCGAGCGGCAGCGGCTCCAGTCGGGGAAGATCGGCCCGCCAAAGACCGCGAAGTCCCGGCGGACGGTCCCGGTCGGCGAGGTCGTCACCGACGCGCTGCTCGCGCATCTCGCCGCACGTCCGTCCAGGGAGTGGCTGTTCACCATGGAGGAGGGCGAGCCGCTCAACTACCGGCGGTGGAAGACCGAGTGGAACGGGGCTCGCAAGGCGCTCCAGGCAGCCGAGAACAGGGCCGCCGAGCGGGAGGGCCGTAAGGCCGTCGAGCTGCCGCACGTGGTCACTCACGACCTGCGGCACTTCTACGCCTCCGCGCTCATTGCCGGCGGCGCGAGCGTCAAGCAGGTGCAGCTCGTCCTCGGGCACGCGTCCGCCGTCATCACGCTGCGGATCTACGCGCACCTGTGGCCGGGGGAAGAAGACCGCACCCGGGCCGTCATGGACGCCGTGCTCGGCGGCCTGCGGACCGGGTGCGGACAGGTAGGCGACATGACCCGCGAAGCCGCAGGTCAGGGCGCCTAACCAGAGGTCAGGCCTTCTTGGTCTCCCAGAAGATGCGGTCGATCTCGGCGATGAGCTCCAGCGCCTTCTCGCCCGTCTTCGGGTCGGTCGACGCCTTGGCGGCCGAGAGGGCCTTCAGGGTGTCGTTGACCAGCTGGTTGAGCTCGGGGTACTTCTCGAAGTGCGGGGCCTTGAAGTAGTCGCTCCAGAGCACCGAGACGTGGTGCTTCGCGAGCTCCGCGCGCTGCTCCTTGATGACCGTGGCGCGAGCACGGAAGTGCTCGTCCTCGTTCGCCAGGTACTTCTCCTGGACAGCCTTGACCGACTCGGCCTCGATGCGGGCCTGGGCGGGGTCGTACACGCCGCAGGGGAGGTCGCAGTGGGCGCTGACCTTCACCTTGGGGGCAAACAGGCGGGAGAGCATTGAGCCGTCCTTCCTCGTGATCGTCTTCTCAGGTGGGAGATTACTCGGTGAGAAGGGCGATTTCGCGAGCGCCCCCATGGGCTTAGGTCAAAAGTCCAGGGTTGGCGGGGGACTCGTGGACGAGTGGACGAGTCGGCGCGCCGATGTGTGTGTGCGTGAGGGGCATGTGCTTGTGGTGAGGGAAGTACGGGACGAGCGGATCGTGGCCGAGGGGGCGCCGTTCGGGATCGCCGAGGTGACCGGGGTGTCGATGGTGCCCACGCTGCTCCACGGGGACCAGCTGCTC
This sequence comes from Streptomyces sp. NPDC020807, assembly GCF_040641575.1. NCBI lineage: Bacteria > Bacillati > Actinomycetota > Actinomycetes > Kitasatosporales > Streptomycetaceae > Streptomyces > Streptomyces sp. NPDC020807. Next base: position 42,930 of record NZ_JBFADU010000016.1, on the reverse strand, counting down.
GTGCGCTACCGGGGCAGGCTGGCGCCGGGGCGGGTCGTCGTGCTGCGGCATCCGCTCCAGCAGGATCTGCTGATCGTGAAGCGGCTGGCGGAGCGGCGGGAGGGGGGCTGGTGGGTGCTCGGGGACAATCCGGGCGCCGAGGGGGACAGCCGCGTCTTCGGGGCCGTACCGCCCGAGCTGATTCTCGGGCGGGTGCTCGTCCGGTACCGGCGGGTGACGCCGGGGCGTCAGCGCTCGGCGGGGGTGGTGCTCTCCTGGCTGTTCTCGGCCGTCAGGCCCGTCTGGTCCTCCCGGACCGGCCGTTCCGCCTCCAGGCGCTTGCGGGCCCGGTAGGCGGCCACGTTGGCCCGGGTGGCGCAGCGGTCCGAGCAGTAGCGGCGCGAGCGGTTCGTGGACGTGTCCAGGTAGGCGTTGCGGCAGGGGGGTGCCTGGCAGAGGCCGAGCCGGTCCGCGCCGAACTCCGTCAGGTGGAAGGCGAGGCCCATCGCGGCGATGGCGGCGTATCCCGCGGTCGCGTTCGAGGGGTGGTCGGCGAGGTGCATGTGCCACCGCGGCCGGCCGTCCTCGTCGAGGTAGTCGTGACCCGAGATCTGCGGGCTGACGGGGAACTCCAGGAGCAGGGAGTTCAGGAGGTCCACGGCTCCCGTGTGGTCGCCCTCGTCCGCCGCCGTGAAGACCGCCCGCAGACGTGCCCGTACCGAACGGAAGCGCGTCACGTCGGACTCGGTCGCCCGCCGGGCCATCTGGGTGGCCGGGCCGAAGAGCTCCCTGATCACCTCGACGGAGGTCAGGGCGTCCCGGTTGCGGGCCGGCTCCTCGGTGTTGACCAGACGCACGGCATAGTCCGAGTAATAGGCCAGTTCCACTTGTAGTCCTTACTCCGGCGGGCTAGGGTCGCGGTCGAAAAGGGGTAACGGCTGTTTCCCCTTCGAGGGTATTACGACGCAGGGAGGGTGCGGCGATGACCGAGACCTACTGGGCGGACTGGCAGCGGAGCTGGGACCGTCAGCAGGAGTGGTACATGCCGGACCGCGAGGAGCGGTTCCGCGTCATGCTCGACATGGTCGAGGCGCTCGTCGGGCCGAAGCCCCGCGTCCTCGACCTCGCCTGCGGTACGGGAAGTATCACGGATCGCCTCCTCAAGAGGTTCCCCGAGGCGACCAGCGTCGGTGTCGACCTCGATCCGGCGCTCCTCGCGATCGCCGAGGGGTACTTCGCCGGGGACGAGCGCGTCGACTTCGTGACCGCCGACCTGAAGGACCCCGCCTGGGTCGAGCGGCTGCCCCACGACTCGTACGACGCCGTGCTCACCGCCACCGCGCTGCACTGGCTGCACAGCGAGCCCCTCACCGCCCTCTACGGGCAGCTCGCCGGGCTCGTCCGCGCGGACGGCGTCTTCATGAACGCCGACCACATGATCGACCCCACCACTCCCCGCATCAACGCGGCCGAGCGGGCCCAGCGGCACGCCGTCATGGACCGCGCCAAGGCCGGGGGCGCCCTCGACTGGGCGGCCTGGTGGGCCGAGGCCGCGAAGGACCCCGCCCTCGCCGAGCCCACCGCCCGCCGCTTCGAGATCTACGGCGAGCACGCGGACGGCGACATGCCCGCCCCGCGCTGGCACGCCGACACCCTCCGCGCCGCCGGCTTCGGCGAGGCCAGGGTCGTCTGGGCCTCGCCCTCGGACACGCTCCTCCTCGCCGTGAAGTAGCGGCGGAGACGCGGAAGGGGCGGTACGGGTTCCCCCGTACCGCCCCTTCCGCGTTGTCCGGCGCCTAGAGCACCTTCGACAGGAACGCCTTGGTCCGGTCGTGCTGCGGGTTCGTCAGGACCTCCCGCGGGTTGCCCGACTCGACCACCACGCCGCCGTCCATGAAGACCAGCGAGTCGCCGACCTCCCGGGCGAAGCCCATCTCGTGCGTGACGACGATCATCGTCATGCCCGACTCGGCCAGGTCCCGCATGACGTCGAGGACGTCACCCACGAGCTCCGGGTCGAGCGCCGAGGTCGGCTCGTCGAAGAGCATCAGCTTCGGCTCCATCGCCAGCGCGCGGGCGATGGCCACGCGCTGCTGCTGGCCGCCGGAGAGCTGCGACGGGTAGTTGCCCATCTTGTCCCGCAGGCCGACCCGGTCGAGCAGCCGCTCGGCGCGCTCGCGCGCCACCGCCTTGGACTCGCCCTTCACCTGGACGGGCGCCTCCATCACGTTGGCCAGGGCCGTCATGTGGGGGAAGAGGTTGAAGCGCTGGAAGACCATGCCGATGTCCCGGCGCTGGACCGCGACCTCGCTGTCCTTCAGCTCGTACAGCTTGTCGCCCTTCTGGCGGTAGCCGACCAGCTGACCGTCGACCGAGAGCCGGCCGCCGTCGATGCGCTCCAGGTGGTTGATGCAGCGCAGGAAGGTCGACTTGCCGGAGCCGGACGGGCCGACCAGGCAGAAGACCTCGCCGTTGCGGACTTCGAGGTCGATACCGCGGAGGATGTGCGCCGCGCCGTACGACTTGTGGACGCCCTCCGCCTTGACCATGGGCTCGCCGGTCATGCCGCCGCCTCCGGGGAACGCTTGAACGTGGTGAGGTTCGTCTTGACGCGCTGCCACGGGGTGGGCGGCAGGTTGCGGGTCGAGCCGCGTGCGTATCGACGCTCCAGGTAGTACTGGCCGACGCTGAAGACGCTGGTCAGCGCGAGGTACCAGAAGGAGGCGACGAAGAGCATCTCCATCACGGCGCCGGCCGTGTTGCCGATGTTCGAGGCGGACCTCAGGAGCTCGGTGTACTGCACGGCCGAGACCAGCGAGGAGGTCTTGAGCATGTTGATGAACTCGTTGCCCGTCGGCGGCACGATCACGCGCATCGCCTGCGGGAGCACGACGCGGCCCATCGTCTTCGTCTGGGACATGCCCAGGGCGTGGGCGGCCTCGGTCTGGCCCTCGTCGACCGACTGGATGCCGGCGCGGACGATCTCCGCCATGTACGCGCCCTCGTTGAGGCCGAGGCCGAGGAAGGCCACCATGAACGGCGTCATGACGTCCACGGTCTCGTTCTTGTAGATCGGCCCGAGGTCGATGTACTGGAAGATCAGCGACAGGTTGAACCAGACGAGCAGCTGGACGTAGACCGGCGTGCCGCGGAAGAACCAGATGTAGAGCCAGGCGACGGCGCCCGTGACCGGGTTCTTCGACAGTCGCATGACCGCGAAGAGGATGCCGAGGACGAGGCCGAGCGCCATCGCGGAGACACTGATGAGGATCGTGTTCCAGAGGCCGCTGAGGATCGACGGGTCGAACAGCTTGTCCCAGACCGTGTCCCAGATGATGTTGCCCTGGGAGAAGGCGTAGACGAGCCAGCCGAGCAGGGCCACGACCACCACGCCGCTGACCCAGCGGCCGTAGTGGCGTACGGGGATGGCCTTGATCGCCTCGTAAGGGGTGCCCGAGGGGGCGGGCCCGGCCGGTGAGGCGGCCGGGTCCTTGCTGAGCTTGTCAGTCATGACGACTGCCCTTCAGTGGTGCTCGTGGTGCGAGGAGGGGTCACTTACCGGCGTTGATCGTGGCCGACTTGACCGCGCTGTCCTCGACGTCCCACTTCTTCAGGGCCTCGGCGTAGGTGCCGTCCTTGATGATCGCGTCGAGGGCTTCCTTGACGGCGTCGCGGAGCTGGGTGTTGTCCTTCGAGACGCCGATGCCGAAGAGGCCGACGTCGCTCTGGCTGCCGACGACCTCGAAGTCGTTGCCGCCGCCGGAGGTCTTCGCGATGTACGCGGCCACCGGGTAGTCGTTCAGGTCGGCCACGGCGCCGCCGGCCTTGACGCGGGTCTGGGCCTCGGCGTCGGAGTCGAAGGCCTGGATCGTGAGCTTCTTGTCGCCGCACTTCGTGGCCTGGGCCTTGAAGGTGTCCTCGTAGATCGTGCCGCGCTGGACGGCGACGGTCTTGCCGCACAGGTCGTCGAGGGAGTTGATGCCCTGCGGGTTGCCCTTCTTGACCAGGAGGGAGACGCCGGAGCTGAAGTAGTCGACGAAGTCGATGCCCTTGCCGATCTTCTTCCCGTTGTCGTCCAGGCCCTCCTGGCGCTTCTTGTTGTCCGTCATCGAGGACATGATCAGGTCCTGGCGGCCGGAGTAGATCGAGGTGATCAGGCCGTCGAAGGTGCCGGAGACGAACTCGAACTCGACGCCGAGCTGCTTGCTCAGGGCCTGGGCGATGTCGGGGTCGACACCGACGATCTTGCCGCCCTCGGTGAACTCCATGGGGGCGTACGAGGCGTCCGTACCGACCGTGATCTTGCCGGCCTTCTGGATGTCGGCCGGGAGCTTCGAGAAGAGCGGCGCGGCGTTGGTGGAGGCCGTGTCGCCGGACTTCGTGGGGGCGGGCGTGTTGCCACCCTCGGTCTGGTCGCCACAGGCGGTCAGCAGCATCGAGCCGGCGACCGCGATGGCGGCGACCGCGGCAAGACGGGAGGTGCGGGTCTTGGCGGTCGTACAGCGCGTGGAGCGTGCGGTCATGGTGGGGTTCCTCCGGCGTGTGAGGGGGGAGCTGCCAGTGGTCGCGGACGCGTCTTCGAGTGTCGCGACCTCGTGTGATTACGGCATCTTGCCATTCGGACCGCATCAAACCGACGGCCTCGGATGTCAAAATCGGGTAACGGGTCACCACCGAAACGCGACAGGCCGGTACATCCGGGCCGGATCTTCTGCGGGATCGCCTCGGTGAAGCCGGAAAATCTTCGGCGAGTCTCGCCATTCGGACGACCCGAACGCGGCCATTCGGCCGTGGTCGGTCTCTTTCGGGACATCGGGTGACGTGTCGGCCTCCGTCCGTGTCCGGACGCGCTGCGTATGAGTCGCGTCACCGAGCGGTTATGGACTCGTCTGCGGTGCCGTCCGTCCGGTAAGAAGGATCCTTACACCCCTCATCCGGGGCTCAGGGCGCGTTGTGCGGCGCGCCCGAGCGGCTGCCCGACAAGGCGGCCGCGGTGCCTCCCCACCCCTCCTTAACCAGGAGTGGCAACCCTCAAATGAAACAGACCGAAGGGGTCAACCCAATGGCAGCGGAGATCGTCAATCCTCGCAATGACAGTGGTACGGAAGGGGCTCCCGGCGAGCCCTTCGATCCTGTCTTCGCCCTCCACCGGGGCGGCAAGATGGCCGTGCAGGCCACCGTGCCCGTCCGGGACAAGGACGACCTGTCCCTCGCGTACACGCCCGGCGTCGCCAAGGTGTGCACCGCGATCGCCGAGCAGCCCGAGCTGGTCAACGACTACACCTGGAAGTCCAACGTCGTCGCGGTCGTGACCGACGGGACGGCCGTGCTCGGACTCGGTGACATCGGCCCGGAGGCCTCCCTCCCGGTCATGGAGGGGAAGGCCATCCTCTTCAAGAACTTCGGCGGCGTGGACGCGGTCCCGATCGCCCTGGCCACCACGGACACCGACGAGATCGTCGAGACCGTCGTCCGGCTCGCCCCGTCCTTCGGCGGCGTGAACCTGGAGGACATCTCGGCGCCGCGGTGCTTCGAGATCGAGCGCAGGCTCCAGGAGCGCCTCGACATCCCGGTCTTCCACGACGACCAGCACGGCACCGCGATCGTCACCCTCGCCGCCCTGCGGAACGCGGCGAAGCTGACCGGCCGGACCCTCGGCGAGCTGCGCGGTGTCATCTCCGGCGCGGGCGCGGCCGGTGTGGCCATCGCGAAGTTCCTCCTCGAGGCCGGCCTCGGCGACGTCGCCGTCGCCGACCGCAAGGGCATCGTCAGCCGGGACCGCGAGGACCTGACGGACGTCAAGCGCGAGATCGCCGAGCTCACCAACAAGGCGGGCCTGACCGGCTCCCTGGAGAGCGCGCTGGCCGGCGCGGACGTCTTCATCGGCGTCTCCGGCGGTACGGTCCCCGAGGCGGCCGTCGCCTCCATGGCCCCGAACGCCTTCGTGTTCGCCATGGCCAACCCGAACCCCGAGGTCCACCCCGACGTCGCGCACAAGTACGCGGCCGTCGTGGCGACCGGGCGCTCGGACTACCCGAACCAGATCAACAACGTCCTCGCGTTCCCCGGCATCTTCGCCGGCGCGCTCCAGGTCCGGGCCTCCCGGATCACCGAGGGCATGAAGATCGCCGCCGCGAACGCCATCGCGGACGTCGTCGGGGACCAGCTCTCCGCCGACTGCGTCATCCCGTCGCCGTTCGACGAGCGGGTCGCCCCGGCCGTCGCCGCCGCCGTGGCCGCCGCCGCCCGTGCGGAGGGCGTCGCGCGCCGCTGAGCTCGTACGTGAGCGCCCAAGGGCCCTGTTCCGCGTTCCGCGGGGCGGGGCCCTTCGCTTGTCACTGGGGGGTGTGTCACACGGGTGTGTGGTTCCGTCACGGACCCGGCGGACCCTAGGGTCGAGGCCATGTTCGCTGCCTACGCTGCCCGAATCGACCGCGACCAGCCCCTGAACGGGCTCGAATTGGGCGAACGCCCCGAGCCCGGGGTCCGGCCCGGCTGGACCACCGTCACCGTCAAGGCCGCCTCGCTCAACCACCACGACCTGTGGTCGCTGCGCGGGGTCGGGCTGCCCGAGGAGAAGCTGCCGATGATCCTCGGCTGCGATGCCGCGGGCATCGACGAGGACGGCAACGAGGTCGTCCTCCATTCCGTCATCGGCCAGACCGGCCACGGGGTCGGCCCGGACGAGCCGCGCTCCATCCTCACCGAGCGGTACCAGGGCACCTTCGCCGAGCGGGTGACCGTGCCCCGCTGGAACGTGCTGCCCAAGCCGAAGGACCTCTCCTTCGAGGAGGCCGCCTGCCTGCCGACCGCCTGGCTCACCGCGTACCGCATGCTCTTCACCAACGCCGCTGTACGGCCCGGGGACTCGGTGCTCGTCCAGGGCGCGGGCGGCGGCGTGGCCACCGCGGCCATCGCCCTCGGCAAGGCCGCCGGCCTGCGGGTCTTCGCCACCAGCCGGGACGAGGCCAAGCGGAAGCGTGCCGTCGAGCTCGGTGCCGTCGAGGCGTACGAGCCCGGGGCGCGGCTGCCGCAGCGGGTGGACGCGGTCATCGAGACCGTCGGCGCGGCGACCTGGTCGCACTCGGTGAAGTCGCTCCGGCCCGGCGGCACGCTGGTCATCTCCGGCGCCACGAGCGGGGACCGGCCGGCGCACGCCGAGCTGACCCGGATCTTCTTCCTCGAACTCAAGGTCGTGGGCTCGACGATGGGCTCCAAGGACGAGCTGGAGGACCTCCTGTCCTTCTGCGCGGCGACGGGCGTCCGGCCGGTCATCGACGACGTCCTGCCGCTGGACCGGGCGCGGGAGGGCTTCGAGAAGCTGGCCGCGGGCGAACTCTTCGGAAAGATCGTGCTGACGACCTCTTGATGACTCGCGGGTAGGACTGATGGGATCTCCGGCACGCGGAAGGTGAACAACGTTCATCTCCTCTCCTCTCCCCGTGCTGGAGGTCTTCCTTGTTGCGCACCACTCTTGCCGCGACCGCCGTCGTGGCCGCGCTGCTCGCCCCGACGGCCGCGCACGCGGGAGCGCCGGGACCGTCGGCTCCCGGCGCGGACGGCATCCCCGCCCTCACCGACGACCGCGGGCGCGTCCTCACGCTGCGCGGCTGGAACGTCGGCGACAAGGCGCACAGCGGCGACGAGGCCCTCTCGGGCATCACCGAGAAGCACTTCCGCGACATGCGCGCCAAGGGCTTCAACCTCGCCCGGGTCCTGGTCTTCTGGGACGACCTGGAGCCGCGCCCGGGGCAGTACAGCGAGGCGTACCTCCGCAAGGTCGAGCGCGTCCTCGACTGGGCCGCGCGCTATGACGTCAAGGTCGTCCTCGACGCCCACCAGGACGTCTTCGGGCCCGCGTTCGACCACCGGGGCATCCCGGCGTGGGCCACCAGGACCGACGGGCTGCCCTTCACCCCGCGCCCGGACGACTGGTTCTCCGAGTACTTCGAACCGGCCGTCCAGCGCGCCTTCACCCACCTCTACGAGGACGAGGACCTCCAGCGGGCCCAGGCCCGCATGTGGCGGGTGCTCGCCGACCGCTTCGAGGACCACCCGGCCGTCTTCGGCTACGACCTGATCAACGAGCCGATGGGCGAGCTGCGGGAGGGCGAGGACCTGGCGACGGCCGCGCGCCGCATCGAACGCGAGCAGGTCACCCCCATGTACAACCGGATCGCCGACGCGATCCGGTCGGTCGACGACGACACCTGGCTCTTCGTCGAGCCGACCCCGATCGTGGGCGAGGGGGTGCCCACCGGACTCGGCCGCGTCGACGACCCGAAGGTCGTCTACGCCCCGCACTTCTACAACGGCGTCATGGAGGCGGGCGGGGACTACGACCCGGACGCCCGCTGGATCGAGAACTACGAGGCGGCCGTCACCCTGTACCCGAAGGAGTACAAGGTGCCGGTGCTCGTCGGCGAGTGGGGACCCCTCAACAACTCCCAGCCGAACATGAACCGCTTCTACCGCGAGGCCATGGCCTCCCTCGGCCGCTACAGCTCCGGCTTCGCGGGCTGGGAGTGGTGCTACGGCGGCGGCTACTGCGCGGTGGACGGCACGGGCGCCTTCCGGCCGAACAAGGAGCTCACCGCCGAGCCGTACGCGGAGGCGGTCGCCGGCACGGTCCGCTCCACCACGTACGACCCGGGGGCCGGCGTCTACCGCCTCGCCTACGAGGCCTCCGGCCCCCGCGGCTCCCGCCTCACCGAGCTCTCCGTCCCGCCCGGCGACTGGCGCGTCACCGCCCGGGGCGGAGTGGTGCTCCGCAAGGACAAGGGCAGGGCCTGGGTCGTCGCACCCCCGCGCGCGAACGTCACGGTCACGATCGCCCGCCGCTGACAGCCGGCGCCGCGCTCAGCGCTTGCGCCGCGGGTCCAGCACCTCCGTGATGCGGGCCGCCGCCGTCGACAGATGGCCGCGGGCTTCGGCCAGTTGGGCCTCCGTCACGCCGTGGTCGCGGGCCGCGTCGCGGATCTCGTCGCGGAAGCGGTCGAGCAGCCGGTCCAGGTCGCGGGCCGGGTGGCCCGTGGGGGTGGCGTCGGCGGCCCACTCGGCGTCTTCCGGAGCGCGGGCGGCGCCGGGGGCTTCGGGGGCGTGGTGGGTGCCGGGGGTTCCGGCGGTCTCGGGGGAGGCCTCCGACGCCTTCGGGTGGGTCGTGGACGCGACCAGGCCGCCCAGCTGGGCCGTGATGCCCGAGAGGCCCTCCCAGACGCCCTTGGGCCAGTCGCCGCGGCCGAAGCGGTCCTGGACCTCCTCCTGCACCTGCTGGGCGATCCGCTGGAACTCCTTCGCCTGGTGGCGGGCCGACTGCGCCTCCGCCTTGGCCTGGCGGGCCTGCTCCTTCCACTCCGCCTTGGCCCGGCGCAGCTCCTCCTTCGCCTCGGCGAACGACGAGCCCTCCGTCGTGCGCGTCCGGCCGGCCGCCGCGCGCATCTCACTGCGCACCCGGCCCGCCGCGCCCCGCACGTCGTCGCGGATCTCCGCCGCCAGCTCCGAGACCGACTCCCGGATCTCCCGCTCCAGGTCGGTCAGTTCGGCGGCCCGGCCCGCGAGCTCGGCGCGGCCCGCGTCCGTGATCGAGTACACCTTCCGGCCGCCCTCGCTGGCGTGCGTGACGAGCCCCTCGGCCTCCAGCTTGGCCAGTCTGGGGTAGACGGTGCCTGCCGACGGCGCGTAGAGCCCCTGGAAGCGCTCCTCCAGGAGGCGGATCACCTCGTAGCCGTGGCGGGGGGCCTCGTCGAGCAGCTTGAGCAGGTAGAGCCGGAGGCGGCCGTGGGCGAAGACGGGCGGCATGTCAGAGCACCTTTCCGGTCGTGGGGGAGCTTGCGGCGGACTCGGTGTCCTCGGCCGGCTCGGGGCGGCGGAGCAGCGTCAGGGAGCCCGAGACCGTGGTCGCCTTCAGCGTCCCCCGGCCCGAACCGAGGGTGCCGGTGAGGGACTTGGTGCCCCACTGCCCGGCCACCCGCAGGTCCTCGAAGCCGTTCGTCACGGAACCGCTCGTGGTGCTCGCCTCGACGCGCGCGTCGGCCGGGTGCGGCAGCCGGATCGCCACCTCGCCGGAGACGCTGGAGAGCCGGATGTCGGCCGGCGGGCCGTCCGTCCCGGCCGTCTGGTCGAGGTCGATGACCATGTCCCCGCTGACCGTCTCGGCCTTCACCGAGTCGCTCGCGCCCTCGATCACCGTCACGGAGCCGGTCACGGAAGAGATCTTCAGCGCGCCCGTCACCGACTGCGCCTCAAGGTTCCCCGAGACGCTCTCGGCGCGGACCGGCCCGGAGAGCCCGAGGAGCGTCGTGTCGCCGGTGACGCCGCGCACCTCCGTACGCCCTCTGATCCCGGAGACGACCGTCTCCGCGCCGACCGCGCCCACCTCGACGTCGGCGCCCGCGGGGACGGCGACGGAGACGACGGCGCGGCGCCGGTGGCCCTTGCGGTCCAGCCACTGGAGGACGTTCTTCCACTGGAGGTCCTCGTACGTCACGGTCAGCGTCGAGCCGTCCCGCGTCACGATCAGCGGCGGGCCCTCGATCTCGGAGATCTCGACGCGGGCGGAACTCTCGTCCGTGCCCACCACGTTCACCGTGCCGTTGACGATCCGGACCCGCAGGCGCGTCACGGGCTCGGCCGGCGCCAGTTTCGTCGGCTCGGTGACGGACCACTCTTCCATGGTGCTGACCTCCCGTTTCGGCAACGCAACATATCGCGACTCTCGAAAACACGATATATCGCGGAGTGGCGAAGTCAACCCTGACTCATCCCTGATACGCAGGGGGCAATAAAGGCCGTACACGGACAAATTGGCTAGCGTGGGGGCCATGAACGCGACACCCGGAACGAGCCCCTCAGGCGCGCTGCTGCTCTGCCGCGCCGACCCCGCGACGGTCAGGCCGCCCGCCCAACTGCTCAGGGAACGCCTGCTCCTGGCCCCGGCGGGCGACGACTGGAGCGTGCTCGTACCGGAGGGGAAGCCCTGGCTGCACGGCGGCGAGCCCGTCGAACAGGTCGTCACCGGCTGGTCCACCGCCCTCGCCGTCTCCGCCGCGACCTGGCCCGTCCTCGCCCTCTGGTGGGACCGCGACAGGGCCGGCATCACGCTCGCCGCGGGCTTCCGCCGCACCGTCGGCTACACCTGGCTCGCCGACGGCACCCCCGTCGGCGAGGACGAGGCCATGCGCACCTTCGCCGCCCGGCTCGCCCTCGACCCCGTCCTCGACATCCAGGCCCTGGAACCGCTCACGAAGCCCGATCCGGACGCCGACGCCCACACCCGGCTCCTCGGCGTCGTCGCGATCCTCGGTCGCGTCGGCCTCGCGCTGCCGACCGGACTCGTCCCCGGCGACAGCGCCGACCGGCTCCGCTCCGTGGCCCTCTCGCAGGGCGCCGAGCAGCTCGAATGGCCCGGCTGGCGCGATGCCGTCCGGGCGGAGCTCGACATGGTGGAGGAGGGGCCCCTCGGCCCGTACCTGCGCGGCCCCAAGGCCCGGGTCCTGGGCGGGGCGCAGCTCGCGGCGGGCCTGCCGCTGCTGATCTGGGGCGTCGGCCGACGCAGCGGCGGCTGGGCGACGGCGGGGGCACTGCTCGTCGCGCACGGCGCGTTCGGCCTCGCCTACGACCGGCTCAGGGACCGCTGACGGGCTGAGGGACCGCTGACGGGCTCAGGCACCGCCGGGCCGGCTCAGGAACCGCTGACGGGCTCAGGGGCGACCCGCCGTGCCGCGGGCCGCGCGGTCACCGACCCGCGGCCCGCGGCCGTGGCGCTTCCTACTCGTCGTCGTCCTCGTCGTCGTCCAGGCGGGCCAGCCAGGTCGCGAGGCGCTCGACCGGCACCTCGAAGTCGGGGTTGAGGTCGACGAAGGTCCGCAGCTGCTCGGCGAGCCACTCGAAGGTGACCTCCTCCTCGCCGCGCCGCTTCTCCAGTTCCTCGATGCCACGGTCGGTGAAGTACATGCCCTCAGGATAGGTCGTGCCCCCGCACGGCCGTCCCGCGGCTCCGACCACCCGGGACCTGCCCACCCTCGACCGGCCCACCCGGGACCCGCCCACCCTCGACCGACCCACCCGGGACCCGCCCACCCTCGACCGGCCCACCCGCGACCGGACACGCCGGAGGCCCGGCACCCCGAGTGGGGTGCCGGGCCTCCGTACGTACGGACCGGTCGATCAGGCCTCGAAGACCTCGTTGACCAGCTGCTGCTGCTCCGCCTGGTGGCGCTTGGCCGAGCCGACCGCCGGGGAGGAGGAGTGCGGACGCGAGATCCGGCGCAGGCGCTCGCCCGCCGGGATGTCCGCGCCGACCGCCAGGTCCAGGTGGTCGATCAGGTTGAGCGCGATGAACGGCCACGCACCCTGGTTCGCCGGCTCCTCCTGCGCCCAGATGTACTTCGCGGCGTTCGGGTACTTGGCGATCTCGGCCTGGAGCTCGGCACCCGGCAGCGGGTACAGGCGCTCCAGACGGATGATCGCGGTCTCCGTGTCGCCACGCTTCTGCCGCTCGGCCTCCAGGTCGTAGTAGACCTTGCCGGCGCAGAAGACGACCTTGCGGACGTCGGCCGGGTTGACCGTGCTGTCGCCGATCACCGGGCGGAAGCCGCCGGTGGTGAACTCCTCGACCTTCGACGCCGCCGCCTTCAGACGCAGCATCGACTTCGGGGTGAAGACGATGAGCGGCTTGTGGTGCGGGTTGTGCACCTGCCAGCGCAGGAGGTGGAAGTAGTTCGACGGCAGCGTCGGCATGGCGACCGTCATGTTGTCCTGGGCGCACATCTGGAGGAAGCGCTCCGGGCGCGCGGACGAGTGGTCCGGGCCCTGGCCCTCGTAGCCGTGCGGCAGGAGCAGCGTGACGCCGGAGGTCTGGCCCCACTTCTGCTCGGCCGAGGAGATGAACTCGTCGACGACGGTCTGCGCGCCGTTGACGAAGTCACCGAACTGGGCCTCCCAGATGACCAGGGAGTCCGGGCGGGCCAGCGAGTAGCCGTACTCGAAGCCCATCGCCGCGTACTCGCTGAGCAGCGAGTCGTAGACGTTGTAGTGGGCCTGGTCCTCGGCGAGGTAGAGCAGCGGGGTGTAGTCCTCGCCGGTCTCCTGGTCGACCAGGACCGCGTGGCGCTGGCCGAAGGTGCCGCGGCGGGAGTCCTGGCCCGAGAGACGGACCGGGGTGCCCTCCATCAGCAGGGAGCCGATGGCGAGGGTCTCGCCGAAGCCCCAGTCGATGGTGCCGTCGTCGATGGAGGCCGCGCGGCGCTGCATCTGCGGCATCAGGCGCGGGTGGACCGTGATCCGCTCCGGCACGTTGACCTGCGACTCGGCGATCCGCTTCACGACCTCGGCGGAGACCGCGGTGGTGACGGCGACCGGGAACTCGGCCTTGGCGTCCGGGACGGTCGTCGCCGACGGCGCGGCGGTGGCCTCGCGGACCTCCGCGAACACCTTCTCCAGCTGGCCCTGGAAGTCCTGGAGCGCCTGCTCCGCCTCTTCGAGGGTGATGTCACCGCGACCGATGAGCGACTCGGTGTACAGCTTGCGCACCGAACGCTTCTTGTCGATCAGGTTGTACATCTGCGGGTTGGTGAACTGCGGGTTGTCGCCCTCGTTGTGACCGCGGCGGCGGTAGCAGATGAGGTCGATCACGACGTCCTTGTTGAACGTCTGGCGGAACTCGAAGGCGAGCCGCGCGACGCGGACCACGGCCTCCGGGTCGTCGCCGTTCACGTGGAAGATCGGCGCCTCGATCATGCGGGCCACGTCGGTCGCGTACATCGAGGAACGCGAGGACTCCGGGGCGGCGGTGAAGCCGACCTGGTTGTTGATCACGATGTGGACCGTGCCGCCGGTGCGGTAGCCCCGCAGCTGCGACATGTTCAGGGTCTCGGCGACGACGCCCTGGCCCGCGAAGGCCGCGTCACCGTGGAGGGCGACCGGCAGGACGGTGAAGTCCGTGCCGCCCTTGTTGATGACGTCCTGCTTGGCGCGGACGATGCCTTCCAGGACCGGGTCGACCGCCTCCAGGTGGGAGGGGTTGGCGGCCAGGGAGACCGTGATCTGCTCGCCGTCGAGACCGGTGAAGGTGCCGGTGGCGCCCAGGTGGTACTTGACGTCGCCGGAGCCGTGCATCGACTTCGGGTCGAGGTTGCCCTCGAACTCGCGGAAGATCTGCGCGTACGACTTGCCGACGATGTTCGCGAGGACGTTCAGACGGCCGCGGTGGGCCATGCCGATGACGACCTCGTCGAGGCGCGACTCGGCGGCCGAGTCGATGACCGCGTCGAGCAGCGGGATGACGGACTCGCCGCCCTCCAGGGAGAAGCGCTTCTGGCCGACGTACTTCGTCTGCAGGAAGGTCTCGAAGGCCTCCGCCGCGTTGAGGCGGCGCAGGATCCGGAGCTGCTCCTCGCGCTCCACACGGGCGTGCGGGCGCTCGACGCGGTCCTGGATCCACTTGCGCTGCTTCGGGTCCTGGATGTGCATGAACTCGACGCCGGTGGTGCGGCAGTACGAGTCGCGCAGGACGCCGAGGATGTCGCGGAGCTTCATCATCGACTTGCCGGCGAAGCCGCCGACCGCGAACTCGCGCTCCAGGTCCCACAGGGTGAGGCCGTGCTCGGTGATGTCCAGGTCGGGGTGCTTGCGCTGCTTGTACTCCAGCGGGTCGGTGTCGGCCATGACGTGGCCGCGGACCCGGTAGGAGTGGATGAGCTCGAAGACGCGCGCGGCCTTGGTGACGTCGTCGTCGTGCGACGCGTCGATGTCCTTGAGCCAGCGGACCGGCTCGTAGGGGATGCGCAGGGCCTTGAAGATGTCGTCGTAGAAGCCCTCCTCGCCGAGGAGGAAGTTCGCGACGATCCGCAGGAACTCGCCGGAGGCGGCGCCCTGGATGACCCGGTGGTCGTAGGTCGAGGTCAGGGTCATGACCTTCGAGATGCCCAGCTTGTTCAGGGTGTCCTGGGACGTGCCCTGGAACTCGGCCGGGTAGTCCATCGAGCCGACGCCCATGATGACCGACTGTCCGGGCATCAGACGCGGGACGGAGTGGACGGTGCCGAGGCCGCCGGGGTTGGTCAGGGAGACCGTGACGCCGGTGAAGTCCTCCATCGTCAGCTTGCCCACGCGGGCCCGCTTCACGATGTCCTCGTACGCCTGCCAGAACTCGAAGAAGTTGAGCGTCTCGGCCTTCTTGATGCCCGCGACGACGAGCTGGCGGTCGCCGTTCGGCTTCACCAGGTCGATCGCGAGACCGAAGTTGACGTGCTCCGGCTTGACCAGGGTCGGCTTGCCGTCCTTCTCCGCGAAGGAGTAGTTCATCGACGGCATGGCCTTGATCGCCTGCACCATCGCGTAGCCGATCAGGTGCGTGAAGGAGATCTTCCCGCCCCGGGCACGCTTCAGGTGGTTGTTGATCACGATCCGGTTGTCGAAGAGCAGCTTCACCGGGACGGCGCGGACGGACGTGGCCGTCGGCACCTCCAGGGAGGCGTTCATGTTCTTCGCGACCGCGGCGGCGGGGCCGCGCAGCGTGATCAGCTCGGGGCCGACGGGGGCCTCGGCGGCAGGCGCGGCCTTGACCGGCGCCGGAGCGGCGGCGGGCTTCGCGGCGGCCGGCGCGGGAGCCGCGGCAGGCTTCACGGGCGCCGGGGCCGGAGCCGGGGCGGCCGGAGCCGCGGCCGGGGCGGGCGCGGGAGCCGGAACGGCGGCGGGAGCCGAAGGCGCGGCCTGTGCGGGGCCCGCCTGCGGCGCGACCGGCGCGCTCTGCGTGGTGGTGGCGGCCGGGGCGGTCGGGGTCTCCGACGTCACTCCCGGCTTGTAGTCGGCGAAGAAGTCCCACCAGGCACGATCGACCGAATTCGGGTCCTGGAGGTACTGCTGGTAGATCTCGTCGACGAGCCACTCATTGGCACCGAAGGCGTTGGCAGGGTTCTTCCCCTGCCCGTCTTGGTCGGTCGGGGAGCTCGGGGTACTGGGGGACTGAGACGACACGGCGGCAACCGCCCTCTTCCGCTTCACAAGGTGATGGACAGCGGAAATAAAGGCTACGCCTGTCCGGCCGGGAGGTGCAGGCCGGGCCGTCCAACGTCGCGCAAGTCACACTTGACGGGGTGTTTCGGGGCCGTGAATGGCGGGAAACATGCGGGGTTCCGCAGGTGTGAGGGTACGGAAAAGCGCGGGCGCGGCCCGCTTTGACCGCATCCCTGATCGCACGCCGTTCAGGTGCGCGCAGGTCCCGCCTACTCACACGCAGAACGTGCTCTTCCGGTTCGAACCCTACGTCAATCTCTCGCCGGAAGGCTGCCCGGAAGAGTGACCCGGATGCGGCAGCCCCGTGACGATTCGGCCACGCCGATCTCGCCACCGTGCAGTTCCACGGCCCAGCGGGCGATCGCGAGGCCCAGACCGGTGCCGCCGTCGCTGCCCGGACCCTGCCGGTCCGGCGTCGTGCCCCGGTTGAACCGCTCGAAGACCTTGTACCGCTCCGCCTCCGGGATGCCGGGGCCCTCGTCCTCGACCTCCAGCTCCAGCGAGCCCGGGTAGCCGCCGCGCCGGGCCCGTACCGTCACCCGGCCGTGCGGCGGCGAGTGCTTCACCGCGTTGTCGATCAGGTTCGCGAGGACCTGGTGCAGCCGCTCCACGTCCGCGTGCGCGATCAGCTCCGGCGGCGACACGTCCAGGCGCAGGTGGACGTCCGTGCGGTGGTGGAGCCCCGAGGTCGAGAACAGACCGCGCTGCGCCGCGGCGAGGTTCGCCTCCCGCAGCACGCCCGACAGGTACGGCCACACCTCGAAACGGCTCACCCGCAGCGCCACGACACCGTTGTCAAGACGGGACAGGTCCAACAGCGTCTCGACCAGCCGGCCCAGCCGCTCCGTCTGCTTCAGCGCCGACCGCATCGTCTCCGGGTCGGCCTCGGAGACCCCGTCCACCACGTTCTCCAGGACGGCCCGCAGGGCGGCGATCGGGGTCCGCAGCTCGTGCGAGACGTTCGCCACGAGCTCCTTGCGGTGCCGGTCGACGGCCTCCAGGTCGTCCGCCATCCGGTTGATCGTCCCGGCGAGGTCGCCCAGCTCGTCCCGCCGGCCCGCGCCCCGCACCCGGCGGCTGAAGTCGCCGCGCGAGATCGACCGGGCCACCGTGTTCATCTCGTCCAGCGGCGCGGTCAGCGACTGCGCCACGAACTGGGTGATCAGCAGGGTCGCGATCATCGCGAAGATCGTGATGTACCGGAACTCGGTGGAGGTCCGGATCGCCACCAGGGCGAGGCAGGACGTCAGCAGGACCGCGCCGACGACGAGCGCGCCCAGCTTGGTCTTGACCGAGACGGCGATCCGGCGCCGGCCCCGCGCGGGGCTCCCGGAGCCGCCGCCGGAGCCGACGGCACCGGAGCCGACGGCACCGGAGCCGCCGGAGCGGCGGGCGGCGCCGGGCCGCCTCCGCCCCTGGGGGAGGTTCACGGCGCCGGGGTCTCCAGCGCGTACCCGACCCCGTGGACCGTACGGATGCGCTCGGCGCCGATCTTCCGGCGCAGCGCCTTGATGTGGCTGTCCACGGTCCGGGTGCCCGAGGCGTCCGCCCAGTCCCACACCTCGGCGAGGAGCTGCTCGCGGGAGAGGACCGCCCGCGGGGTGCCCGCCAGGCAGACGAGGAGGTCGAACTCGGTCGGGGTCAGGTGCACGTCCTCGGAGCGGACCCGGACCCGGCGCTGCGCGTGGTCGATCTCCAGCTCGCCCAGGCGCAGGATCCCGCTGCGCGGGGTGACGGCCGCGAGGGCGGCCCGCTCGACCCGGCGGAGCAGGACGTGGACGCGGGCGGCCAGCTCCCGCATCGAGAACGGCTTGGTCATGTAGTCGTCCGCGCCGACCCCGAGCCCGACCAGCATGTCGGTCTCGTCGTCGCGGGCGGTGAGCATGAGGACCGGGACGGGCCGCTGGGCCTGGACCCGGCGGCAGACCTCCAGGCCGTCGAAGCCCGGGAGCATCACGTCAAGGAGCATGAGGTCCGGCTGCCAGGCCTCGGCGGCGTCGACGGCCGAGGGGCCGTCCGTCGCGGTCTGGACGAGGAAGCCCTCGGCGCGCAGCCGGGCGGAGATCGCTTCCACGATCGTCGCGTCGTCCTCGACCACCAGGACCCGCCGCTGGGCCCCGGGAGTGGCCGCCGCACCGTGGTGAGTGGTGTGTGTCTGGTCCATTGCCCCGCCTCGCGTCGCCGATGTCGGTGCAGCAGCCTAGAGGTACCGGCGGCGTCCCGGCTATCCAGGAGTCCTCCCCGGTCCGTCCGGGTGCGGTCAGGGGCGTACGGCGAGGTGGACGACGTCGGGGACGCCCCGGGCAACGGGGATCTCTTCGGTCCGTACCCCGAGGAATCCGGCATTCCGCAACGAGTCGTCGAAATCCCCGGACGGCCGCGCCGACCACACGGCGAGGACCCCGCCGGGGTTGAGCCGGGCCGCGCAGGTCGCCAACCCCTGCGCGGAGTAAAGGCTTTCGTTGTCCTCCGTGACCGTCCACTCCGGCCCGTTGTCGATGTCCAGACAGAGGGCGTCGTAGGTGTCGGGGCTCGTGCGGAGGTACTCCACGAGGTCCGTGTGCAGGATCACGGTCCTCGGGTCGGCGAGCGCGCGCCCGGAGATCGCGGACAGCGGCCCGCTGCGGTGCCAGTCGATGATCGCCTCCTCCCGCTCGACCACGACGATCCGGCCCCAGCGCGGGTCCGCCGCGGCGTGCGCCAGCGAGAAGCCCACCCCGAGCCCGCCGACGAGCACCGAGGCACCCGCGCGGGCCGACTCGGGCAGGGCGTCGAGGGCGGCGTCGACGAGCAGCCGCTCCGAGCGCCCGTCGGAGGTGTCCATGAGGAAGGTGCCGTTGGCGATGATCTCGAAGTGCTCCGCGCGCCGGCGCAGCACCACTTCGCCGTACGGCCCTTCGCGGCGGTCGAGGGTCAGGGGGGAGGACATGCTCGTACTCCGCTCGTGTCTCGTGTCTCGTGTCTCGGCAGGCATCTGACCCGGCCATCCTCGCCGAGCGGGGGCGGCCGGGACAAACACCTTACGGAGCCGCACGGTCACCGAGGTGGTGGTACGGGGTTACGGGCGCGGGGCCTCGTGCTTCACGTACTGCTCGATCCGGTTCAGCTCGCGGCGGGCGTCGACCGGGGAGCCGTACGTCCGGTCCCAGGTGATCGGGGCGACGGTGACGTGGCCCTTGCCGAGCAGCCAGGTGGAGTCGGCGTCCTTGCGGTTCTCGGCGCACTCGCCCTCGGTCTCGCCGCCCTCGCAGAGTCCGAGCGCGATGTCGAAGGAGTCGCCGTCCCCGCGCTGCTCGAACGCGTGGTAGACGACGGCGCCGTCGCCGACCCGGGTCCAGACCGGGGCCTTGGCGGGGGCGCCCGCGCTGACGTCCGGGTAGTCGACCTTGAGGGCGAACTTCGGGGTCAGCAGGCCGCGCTGCCTGAGGCCGGCGACGAACCGCGCGCCGAACTCCGCGTTGGCGCGGTAGTTGACCCGGGGGAAGTGGAAGGCGCTCTCGTCCCCGGAGGAGGAGAAGGCGACGGCCGGGACGCCCTGGTCGACGGCGGCGACGGCGGCGCCGACCGTACCGGAGTCGTTGACGCTCGCGGCGACGTTCGGGCCGGAGTTGATGCCGGTCAGGACGAGGTCGGGGGCGCCGTCCCAGCCGACCTTGGCCTTGAGGCCGCCGCGCAGGGCGAGCTTCACGGTGTCGGCGGGGGTGGCGCTCGGGGTGTCCTTGGCGCAGGGCCCGTCGGAGAGGCAGACGCCGTAGACCGCGCCGTGGGAGGGGGCGCCCGAGCAGTCGTTCTCGTACCCGGCGGGCAGGGCGGTGCGGCGCTGGGCGGTGACGACGCCGCCGTTGGTGACGGCGGTGCCCTTGCCGGACTGGACCTGCCAGGGGGCCATGACGACGACGTCGGCGCCGGCGGCGCACATCGAGCGGCGGAGCTCGTACAGGCCGAGGCCGTCGGAGTTGCTCGCCTTGGCGGCCTGCATCGAGTCGTCGTTGGAGATCAGGATCCGCATCCCGGTGAGGGGCCGGGCGGCGGGGGCGGCGCTGTCGGCGGTGGTGGCGTAGGCGGTGGCGCCGAGGCTGGTGAGCAGCGCGGCGGCGGAGGCCAGGGCGGCGTACTTGCGCATGGGGAACCCTTCAGGTGCATGACATGCAGGCAGGGGAGGGGGTGAGGGGCGCGTGAGGGGCGCGTGAGGGGTGGGGATGATCCGGGGGCCCGGCCCCCCACGGGCAGGCCCCCGGACCGGTGCGCGGGGTCGTTCAGGTACCCCGCGGTCCGTGGGTGTGCCGGGCGGGCCCGGCACGGGTTGCTGCCGGGACGGTCCCGGCGGGTGGGGCCTGTACGGCCCTGATCCGCCGGACCGTCCCTAGTCCGGCAGCCGGAGCTCCAGGCCGTGGCCGTGCGCGAACACCGGGTCGGCGGTGTCGTTCGGCACGTCCGGCCGGGCCGCCTCGACCGCCGCCATCGAGCGCGGCAGCTCGAAGGGCAGCCGCCCCTCGGCCTTGGCGCGGCCGAAGGCCACGTCGAGCAGCGCCCCGTCGCTCGCCCCGAAGTCGGCGATCAGCGCCGCCGCGTGCTCGGCGATCTCCGGCAGGACCGCCGGACGCTCCAGGTTGACGCAGACGACGGTCGGCACGGCGGTGAGCAGACCGAGGATCCGGTTCAGCTCGGGCTCGGGGAAGGCGAGCGAGCCGGAGTGGAAGAAGGACTCGAAGCGGTTGGGGCGCACCTCGTACGGGGTGCGGAGCCGCAGCACCGCGAGCTCGGCGTCGGCCGGGTCGGCGACGACCTCGCCGTACGACTCCGCCGTCGCCGGGTCGACGTTCTCCACGTACAGCCGCGGCCGTCCGGAGAGCGGGAGCGGGCCGTCGGTGAGGACGGTGAGGGAGCGGCGCTGGGCGGCGGCACCCGCGGCGGTGAAGTCGGCGCGGCCGACGGTCTCCGCGGCCTCGTCGGGGTCGACGTAGCGGCGCTCGTCGAAGAGGCCGAGGAGGAACTTCTCGCGCAGCAGGCGGCGTACGGAGGCGTCGATGCGCTCCTCGGAGATCCGGCCCGAGGCCATCAGCTCGACGATCACCTCGGGGCACTCCTCGCCGCCGAACTGGTCGACGCCCGCGTCCAGCGCCTTCGCGGTGCGCTCGGCGACGCTCAGGTGCTCGACGCCCCAGGCGCGGGCCACGTGCAGCTCGCCGAAGATCGGCGCGTCCGTGAGGAGGCCCCAGTCGGTGCAGACGATGCCGGTGAAGCCGAGCTCCTCGCGGAGCAGGCCGGTGACGACGCCCTTGTTGAAGCCGAAGCCGACCTCCTCCCAGTCGGTGCCGATCGGCTGGCCGTAGTACGGCATCATCTGGCGGCAGCCGGCGGCGACCGCGTGCCGGAAGGGCTCCAGGTGGTGCTCCCGCATGCCGCCCGGGTAGACCTGCTCCTTGCCGTGCGGGAAGTGCGGGTCCTCGCCGTCCTTCTGCGGGCCGCCGCCCGGGAAGTGCTTGACCATCGAGGAGACCGACCCGGTGCCGAAGGTCTCGCCCTGGAGCCCGCGGACGTACGCCTCCACGAGCTCGCCCGTCAGCTTCGCGTCGGAGCCGAAGGTGCCGGACTGACGGGACCAGCGGGGCTCGGTCGCGAGGTCGATCTGCGGGTGGAGCGCGGTGCGGAAGCCGACGGAGAGGTATTCGCGGCGGACGGTGTCGGCGAAGCGGAAGACGAGCTCCGGGTCGCCGACGGCGGCGAGGCCGAGGGCCTCGGGCCAGGCGGAGAAGGCGCCGGCGTTGAAGGAGGCGCCGATGTTCTCGGTGAAGGAGTGACGCGGGTCGGTGGAGAGCGACACGGGGATGCCGAGGCGGGTGGACGCCGCCATCTCCTGGACCGCGTTGTGCCACTGGGCCATCTCGCGGGCGCCGTAGCTGCCGAGGAGGTTGAAGTGGGTGAGCTGCCGGTCCTCGATGAGCTGCGGGGTGGTGAGCTCGCGGCGCGAGCCGTCCCCGGACTCGGTCACCGGGGTGCCGTCCGGGTTCATCATCAGCATCGAGTGGAAGAGCTGACCGGCCTTCTCCTCCGGGGTCATCCGGCCGAGGAGGTCCTCGACGCGCTCGTCCACGGGACGGCTGGGGTCCTGGTACGGGTGCATGTCGGGGCTCCTGGAGTGGGGACGGGGTCGGGCTGTCAGGCGGACGGCCACAGGCTAAGCGTGAAAACCGAGTGGGTACTAGGTTTCTAGAATGTGACCTGGGTCACCGACCCGTGGGGGTGGTGAGGGGCGCCGCTAGGGTGGGCCCATGCCGGAGAAGAAGGACGCCCCGCCCCGTAAACCCGCAGGCCGGGGCAGTTACGCGGTCGGCGACGCGCGCCGCCAGAAGATCCTGGACACCGCCGTCGACCACTTCGGGCGCTGGGGCTTCCACGCCTCCTCGCTCGCCCGCATCGCCCACGACTGCGGCATCACCCAGGGCGGCCTGCTCCACCACTTCCGCAGCAAGGAGGACCTCCTCCTCTCGGTCCTCGCGCAGAGCGAACAGCACGACGTGGAGCGCCTGTTCAGCGAGGTGCCGGAGTCGTACGCGGCCTACCTGGAGACCCTCGTCGCCCTGATCGAGGAGAACACCCGGCGCCCCGGCATCGTCCGCATGTTCAACGTCCTCGTGGGCGAGTCCGGCAACCTCGGCCACCCCGCCCACGAGTACTTCAAGGAGCGCTACGCGCGCGTGCTCCGGCACATGGTCGAACTCCTGGAGGAAGGCGTACGGAGCGGGGAGCTGCGCCCCGACACCGACTGCCGCGCCGTCGGCCAGGAACACCTGGCGATCATGGACGGCCTCCAGATCCAGTGGGCCCTGGACCCGGACTCGATGAACATGCCGGCCCGTGTCCGCTCCTCCCTGGAACGGCAGTACGCGGCGATCGCGGCGCGCGACTGACGCGGACGGGCGTCCCGGAGGGCTCCCCGGCTCACGGGGCGGTCGGCGGGCCGCCGTCCGGGAGGGCGTCGAAGACGCGCTGGAGGGCGGGCGGGCGCTCGCGGTCGTCGGCGACGACGACGCGGTGGCGGTAGGTGAGGGTGTACGTGAACCCGTCGGCGACCGGGGTGCCGGCGGGGCGCTCCGGGAGCTCGGCGAAGGCCGGATCCTCCAGGGCGGCCCGCAGGGCGGCGGCCTCGGCGGGGGTCTGGTGGCCCGTGCGGGGCGGCTTGGCGGCGGAGTGGGAGGTCCAGGCGCCGTCCTCGTGGACGACGAGCCGGTTGCGGACCCCGGCGAAGCCGCCGGTGACGGCCACGTCGACGAGGACCGCGGACGGCTGGGGTTCGGACGGCGGGGGAGTGGTGGTCCGAGGCTCGGTGGCGGGAGTGGAGGGGGCGGAGGGGGCGGGCGGCGCCGCCGAGGTGGTCGCCGCCGTCGTCACGATGTCGGTCGATGTCGATGTTGATGTCGATGCCGATGTCGACATCGACGTCGATGCCGACGTCGACCCGCCCGCGCCCGCGTCCGGCGGCGTGGCCGTGTCGCAGGCGGCGACGCCGCAGGTCAGGACGCCCGCGAGCAGCAGCGCGCCGAGTGCCCGTCCCCGTACACCGTCTCCGGCTCCGTTTCCCATGGGTCGAGCATGCCCGCCAGGGGCCCCGCCGCGCAGCCGGCCCGCCGACTCCGTCAGCCCTCCGACCGGACGACGCCCGTCAGCGGCCCCCGGTACCGCCACCCCAGCGACGCGTAGAGCGCGCGGCCGTCCGTGGTCGCCGCCAGGACGCCGGTCGCGGCGCCGGCCTGCGCGGCGGCGGCTTCGAGGGTGAGCATGACGTTCGCGCCGAGGCCGCGCCGCCGGTGGGCGGGGTCCGTCTCGATCTGGTCGGCGACGGCGGTGGCGCCGGTCGCGGCGATCTGACCGCGGGCGGCGAGCGAGCCGTCGGCGGCCAGGATCCGGACGCGCACGACCCCGTCCCGGACCTCGACGGTCCGCGCGTACCCCTCGGGCGGCGCGGGCCGCACGCCCGGGTCCAGCGGCTTGACCATCAGGAAGCCCGGGTCGTCGGGGACCGTCCACGCCTCGCCGGCCGCCGTCCCGCCGATCCACCCGGCGACCTCCTCCGGCTCGGCCACCACCTTGAGCCAGCTGTACGGCTCCGTCAGCCGCGCGCACAGCGCGCCCACGGTCGCGGCGTCGGGGGCGGGCAGGACGTGCCGCAGGACGTGCCGGGGAAGTCC
Source organism: Streptomyces sp. NPDC020807 (assembly GCF_040641575.1). Taxonomy (NCBI): domain Bacteria; kingdom Bacillati; phylum Actinomycetota; class Actinomycetes; order Kitasatosporales; family Streptomycetaceae; genus Streptomyces; species Streptomyces sp. NPDC020807. The sequence goes on along the minus strand of NZ_JBFADU010000016.1, from coordinate 18,748 downwards.
GACCTGGACGCTGAAGCCCCAGGGTTCGACGACCGCGGCCGGTGTTCCGCGCGAGACGGTCCAGCCGGCCACCCAGGCAGAAGTAATAGATGAGATATCCATGGGGGTATTACATCGGAGAGGGGCGGGGTCGCAGAGGGGTGATCGCTCTGGGCGAACAGCGCCCGGGGAACATTCCCGGACTCACATGCATTGAGTCGGTACAGCTCAACTTGATTGATGCCGACGACCACCGAAGGTCCGCCGGAGACCACCGAAGGGGAGATCATGGCTTCTGAGTCCACGTCCGTGCCGCTCACGCTGCCCGTGCTGCCGCTCGACGACGAGGTCGTGCTGCCCGGCATGGTGGTGCCGCTCGACCTGTCCGACACCGAGGTCCGTGCCGCCGTCGAGGCCGCGCAGGCCGCCGCGCACGGCGGGGCCGGGAAGCCGCGGGTGCTGCTCGTGCCGCGGGTCGACGGGACCTACGCGGGGATCGGCGTCCTCGGCACCGTCGAGCAGGTCGGACGGCTCTCCGACGGCGACCCCGGCGCGCTCATCCGCGGCCTCGGGCGCGTCCGGATCGGGGCCGGGACGACCGGGCCCGGTGCCGCCCTGTGGGTCGAGGGCGCGACCGTCGAGGAGACCCTGCCCGATCCGCTGCCCGGCGCCGTGACCGAGCTGGTCACGGAGTACAAGGCGCTCGCCACCAGCTGGCTCAAGAAGCGCGGCGCCTGGCAGGTCGTCGACCGCGTCCAGCAGATCGACGGCGTCGGCGCCCTCGCCGACAACGCCGGATACTCGCCCTTCCTCACGGTCGATCAGAAGGTGGCCCTGCTGGAGGCCGCCGACCCCGTCGCCCGCCTCAGGCTCGCCACCGCACAGCTCCGCGAGCACCTCGCCGAGCAGGACGTGGCGGAGACCATCGCCAAGGACGTCCAGGAGGGCGTCGACAAGCAGCAGCGCGAGTTCCTGCTCCGCCGCCAGCTCGACGCCGTGCGCAAGGAGCTCCGCGAACTCAACGGGGACTCCTCGGGGGGCGCGGGGGACGAGTCCGACGACTACCGCGCCCGCGTGGAGGCCGCCGACCTGCCCGAGAAGGTCCGCGAGGCGGCCCTCAAGGAGGTCGAGAAGCTGGAGCGCTCCAGCGACCAGTCCCCCGAGGGCTCCTGGATCCGCACCTGGCTGGACACCGTCCTCGAACTGCCGTGGAACGAGCGCACGGAGGACCAGTACGACATCCCCGGCGCCCAGGCGATCCTCGACGCCGAGCACGCGGGTCTCGCGGACGTGAAGGAGCGCATCACCGAGTACCTCGCCGTCCGCAAGCGCCGCGCCGACCGCGGCCTCGGCGTCATCGGCGGCCGCCGCGGCGGCGCCGTCCTCGCCCTCGTCGGCCCGCCCGGCGTCGGAAAGACCTCGCTCGGCGAGTCCGTCGCCCACGCCATGGGACGGAAGTTCGTGCGGGTCGCCCTCGGCGGCGTACGGGACGAGGCCGAGATCCGCGGACACCGGCGTACGTACGTGGGCGCGCTGCCCGGCCGGATCGTGCGGGCGATCAAGGAGGCCGGGTCCATGAACCCGGTGGTCCTGCTCGACGAGATCGACAAGGTCGGCTCCGACTTCCGGGGCGACCCGGCGGCCGCCCTCCTCGAAGTCCTCGACCCGGCGCAGAACCACACCTTCCGCGACCACTACCTGGAGGTCGAACTCGATCTGAGCGACGTCGTCTTCCTCGCGACCGCCAACGTGCTGGAGGCGATTCCCGAGGCACTGCTCGACCGCATGGAGCTCGTGCGCCTCGACGGCTACACCGAGGACGAGAAGGTCGTCATCGCCCGCGACCACCTCCTCCCGCGCCAGCTGGAGCGGGCCGGTCTCGAGCCCGGCGAGGTCGTCCTGGAGGACGCGTCGCTGCGGAAGCTCGCCGGCGAGTACACCCGTGAGGCGGGCGTCCGCACCCTGGAGCGGGCCGTCGCCCGGCTGCTCCGCAAGGTCACCGCGCAGCACGAACTGGGCGACCGCGAGCTGCCGTTCACGGTCACCCCGGACGACCTGCGGGACCTCATCGGCCGGCCGCACCACGTGCCGGAGTCCGCGCAGGACCCGGCCGAGCGGCGCACGGCCGTGCCCGGTGTCGCCACCGGTCTCGCCGTGACCGGCGCGGGCGGCGACGTCCTCTTCGTCGAGGCGTCCCTCGCCGACCCCGAGACCGGCGCCGCCGGACTCACGCTCACCGGCCAGCTGGGCGACGTGATGAAGGAGTCCGCGCAGATCGCGCTCTCCTTCCTCCGCTCGCACGGCGCGGAGCTGGAACTGCCGGTCACCGGCCTCAAGGACCGCGGCGTGCACATCCACTTCCCGGCGGGCGCCGTCCCGAAGGACGGCCCGAGCGCGGGCGTCACGATGACGACCGCCCTCGCGTCGCTCCTCAGCGGCCGACTGGTCCGCACGGACGTGGCCATGACCGGCGAGGTCTCCCTCACCGGCCGGGTCCTCCCGATCGGCGGCGTGAAGCAGAAGCTGCTCGCGGCGCACCGCGCGGGCATCACGACGGTCGTGATCCCCAAGCGGAACGAGGCCGACCTGGACGACGTCCCGGCGGAGATCCTGGAGAAGCTGGAGGTCCACCCGGTGACGGACGTCCGGCAGGTCCTGGAGATCGCGCTCGCGCCGGCGGCGGTGCCGGTGGGCGTGGCGGCGTGATCGGCGCGGCCGCTTAACTCCCGTACGGCAACGGCGGGGTGCTCCTTCGGGAGCACCCCGCCGTTGTCAGTGGCGGCTGTCATGCTCGTACGCATGAACGACGACGCCTTCTGGGCCCTCATCGACGAGTCGACCCGCCGTCCCGGCAGCCGGGCCGAGCGGCTGGAGTGGCTGCGGACGGAGCTGCTGCGACGGCCGGCGGCCGAGAGCGTGGCGTTCCAGGTGCGCTTGGAGCGGGCCTGCGACACGGCTCACAGACGCGGGATCTGGCTCGCCGCCGACCGCGTCGAGCACGGCCACCTCACCGAAGACGCCTTCCACTACTTCACGCTCTGGCTGGTGGGGCAGGGGCGGGAGGCGTACGAGTCGGTCGTCGCCGATCCGGGCACGCTGGACGGCCTGCCGGCGGTGCGGGCCCTGGTGGGGCGGCCGATGGGCGACTGGGACGACGACGAGTGGCCCGAGTGGGAGGAGCTGGACTACGTGGCCCAGGACGCCTACGACGAGCTGACCGGCCAGGAGGACGACGAGGGGGAGGAGTTCCTCGACGCGGTCGAGGAGCTGGCGACCTCCTCCCCCTCCTGAGGGGACGGGGGCGGTTGGGGCGGACGGGGGTCCGGCGGGGGTCCGACGGGGGTCAGTTCACCGACGAGTTCCGGCGGCGGCCGAGGAGCAGGGTGCCCGCCGCGAAGGCGGCGAGGCCGCCCGCGCCCGCGAGGGCCAGCGGGAGCGGGGAGGCGGGGGTGCCGGCGGTGTCGGCGGAGAGCGCCAGGGCCTGCTCGTCGCCGCCGTGGCCCGCGTGGCTGACGGTGGAGAGGTCGGCACCGGCCGCGATCTTCGCCTCGGTCGGGGCCTTCGCCGCGACCGCGGTGGTGCCGCCGAAGGTGACGTCCGAGCAGCTGTAGAAGGCCTCGGGGCTGTCGCTGCGCTGCCACACCTTGTAGACGATGTGGCGGCCGGTGCGGGCCGGGAGGTTGCCGGTGAAGTTGTAGTAGCCGTCCTGCGAGGTGCGGGTGGTGGGGTGGACGGCCACGGGGGTGGCGTCCAGGTCCGACCACTTGAGGGGCTGCGTGGGGTCGAAGCCGGGCTTGGTGATGTAGATCGTCATCGTGCCGGAGTGGGGCGCGGTGACGCGGACCTTGAAGTCGAAGGCCCCGGCGGCGACGGCGGTCGAGGGCCAGTCGGTGCGGGCCCAGTCGAGCGCGCGGTACTTGGCGCGGTTGGCCGAGCAGAGCTTGCCGTCGGGGATGAGCGCCTGGTGGTTCCCGTCGGCGTTGGCGATGTTGACCTCGTTCCAGTCGTAGAGCGGCTGGGTGCCGGAGTCGGCGACGAGGTCCTTGCAGACCTGCGACTTGGGGGTCTCGGGCCCTTCGGCGTAGCAGGCGGCGACGCGGCTGACGGGGTTGAAGACGGCACCGTGGGCGCTCGCGGTGGCGGGGGTGAGGCTGACGAGCGCGGCGGCGGCGGACAGGGCGGCGACGCCGGTGGCGGTGCGGCGGGAGGACGGCATGCGGGGGCTCTCTCTCGTGCGTGGGGGAGGACGGGAGTACGGGGGCGAGCAACGCGCTTCGGTGGCACGGAAGTTGAATTCCGGCCGACCGGCGTAGAGCCTCGCATTGGTCCATACCAATCGGCAAGGGGGTGGGCGCGAAAAAGCGGCTCCCAGGGTGCCGCCGCACCCGGGAGCCGCCGTGACGCCGTGAACCAACCGCAGCTCAGCCGTTGGCCAGCGCCTGTACGCGCGAGTAGTCGCCGTTGAAGTGGTTGTGGTCGCCGACCGTCGGGCCGGAGGAGGTGTACTGCCAGATCGTGTAGTAGGGCCAGCCGGCCGGGAGTTCGCCGACCTCGGAGGCGTACCGCGCGATCCACAGCGGGTTCGTGGACGAGAAGGCGGCGGAGTTGCCCGTGCACTGCTTCCACCAGCTGGTGGCCGTGTAGATGACCGGGTCGCGGCCCGTCCGGTACTTGTACCGGTTCACGAAGTCCCGGATCCACGCGACCATCCCGGCCTGCGTCTTGCCGTAGCAGGTCGCGCCGTAGGGGTTCCACTCGATGTCGAGGACGCCCGGCAGCGTCTTGCCGTCCTTCGACCAGCCGCCGCCGTTGTTCACGAAGTAGTCCGCCTGGGCCGCGCCGGTCGTCGTGTCCGGGGTGGCGAAGTGGTACGTGCCCCGGATCATGCCGACGTTGTACGAGCCGGTGTACTGCTGGGTGAAGTAGGTGTTCTTGTAGTACGTGCCTTCCGTCGCCTTCACGTAGGCCCACCTGACCCCGCTGTTCCAGAGGGTGGACCAGGCCACGTTGCCGTTGTGGCTGGACACGTCCACCCCCTCGGTCTGCGCGGCGGCGAGGGTCGGGGCGCCCGTGGCGGGCTTCCCCTCCTTCCCGTCGTGCGCGATGACGCCCATGCCCATGTAGGCGGAGCCGCGGGCGGGGACGGCCCGTGCGCCGGGGTCCTGGGCGGCGCCGGCGGAACCGGCGAGGGGCAGGAGGAGCGCCAGCGCCGCGAGGGCGGTGCCGGCGAGGGTCGTTCCGGATCTGTGCACACGCATCGCGTGCCTCCGAAAGGCTCGGTGGGGGAGGGGAGCGACAGCCCTGGGTGTGGACATGTCAGAAAGGACGCTACGCACGTAGACCCGTCCCGCGAAAGAGGGCCTGGTTACCGCCGTTGGTCTACTCCTGCGAAATACTGGAAGAGCTGCGGCGATGGTCCGCGGCCGGGGGAAACTTTCAGCGGCGGGAAGCCGCCCCGAGGGCGCCTGGGAGGTGCTGACGTGCACGGAAGCGGTACGGGAAGTGAGGGCCGCGGCGGCTCGGCGCCGGACGCCGGCTCCACGCCGGCCGGCCGGTCGGCGGGCGCCGGCCCGTCGGCCGGGGTCGATCCCGAGTTCCTCGCGCTCGAACGGGAGCTGGCCGTGTTCCTGCGGCGGGCGAGGGCGCAGTCGGGGGAGATGGCCCGGGAGGTGCACCCCGAACTGGAGCCCGCCGCCTACGGGCTCTTCGTCCGGCTCGACGACGCCGGACCGCAGCGGGCCACCGAGCTCGCCGGGTACTTCGGCGTCGGCAAGGCCACCATGAGCCGCCAGCTGCGCGCCCTGGAGATGCTCGGGCTCGTCGTCCGCGACCCCGACCCGGCGGACGGACGCGCCTCCCTGGTCCGGCTCACCGACGAGGGCCGCGACCGGTTCCGGCACGTGCGGGACGCGCGGCGCGAGCGTTACGTCCGCAAGCTCGTCGACTGGGACCGGTCGGAAGTCGCCGAACTCGCCCGACTGCTCCACCACTTCAACGTGCGGTCGGAGGGATAGGGGGGAGGGGGCGGAGGGGGCGCCTCAGACCAGGGACGCGTACACCGCCGTCGCGTCGTCGTGCCGCTTGCCCCTTCTCCGTACGCCCCCGGCCGCGTCGGCCTCCTCCAGCGCCCGCACCCCGCGCAGCAGGCCCGCCGCGCCCTCCTCGCGCAGGACGCCGAGGCAGTCCGCCCAGTCGCCCGCGCCGAACACGTCGACCCAGCGGGTCGCCCCGTCCGTGAGCGCCGCCAGGGTCCGTACCTCCGTACGCGGAGTCGTCCCCGTCACCGCCCGCGCGGCGACCTCCGGGTCGGCCGCCGCCGTGAAGAAGCCGTCCTCGCTGTTCCGCAGCCGGTCCGTCGCCTCCACCGAGCGCAGCACCTCGGCCGGCACCCGGTCGAGCCGGTCGTCGAGCACCGCCCGCACGGTCCCGTCCGGTGCCTCCAGGAGGAGCACCGAGTCGGAGAGGACCAGGTGCTCCACCACGGCCTCGCTCCAACGGGCCAGGACCACCGTCGCCTGCGGCGTGCGCACGTGAGAAAGGTCACAGGTGTCCCGGTGGGCGTCCGCGGTGCGCCGGATTGCCCGCGCCAGGACCTCGGTGAGGGGCATGTCCGGCCGAGAAGCGGACAGTTCGGTCAAAGCCCCACCCAGTCGCGCGGTGAACCACGGCACCGTGTGCACACAACCGTCATCACCCGCGGGAGGTGTGACGCCGTCGAGGAGGACGACCGTCCCCCCGCCGCCCGCACCGGGCAGAGCTGCGGCCGCCCAGTCCTCGTTGGGGCGTTCGGGACTGCCGGGGAGGGTGGCGACATCGCTGCGCATGACGCCCAGTGTGCCCGCCGCGGCGCGTTCCTTCACGGCACCTCCAAACGGCCGGAAATGGCCTGTACCAACCCTGCCGGGCCGGCGCGGAGGGCGGAAGCGGGAGCTCCGCCGAGCTGCGGGCGGGCATCCTGCCAAAGCCCGCGCGGAAGATCCAACCGGGGGCCCGCGAAGGCCCGCGCGGCCCGGTTCGGGGAGCCGGGCCGGAGTTGTTCGCCAACTCATGAGTGTTGTTCACTCGTTCGGGTGGCGGAGCGGCCGTTGCGCGTCCCCTTCCCAGAACCGCTGGAATGGTCGGAAGCCGTACCAGGGGTGGGGGCGCTCCACGTGACCGGTCGTCACCTCTGCTTTGTGGGCGGACGAGTCAAGGATGCGGACACCGGTGGAGAAGAAGCGGCCTCGGAGCAAGAACGGCGCGCGGAGCCAGACCCCCGACGCGACGGCGACCCCGATCGGCACCGGAATCCCTGGTCAGGCCACGGGAGCCGCCGCCCAGACCGCGGGGCCCGCGCAGAAGACCGGCCGTCCCAAGCGCGTCCGCAACCGCCTCGTCCTCGGCGTCGCCCTCGTCGGCGTCACCGTCCTGGCCGCCGGCGCCCCCGCCGTCCTCGCCGCCTCCACCGACCTCACCGAGGCCCAGCGCCTGGTCACCCTCGCCGAGCTCGACCGGCAGGCCGTCACCCTCGCGCACTCCCTCGCCGACGAGCGCGACGAGGTCGTCGCGTACATCGCCGCAGGCCGCGACGGGCAGTCCGGCGACGCCGGGAAGAAGCGCCAGATCACCGACGCACGCGCCACCCGCGTCGACCGCCAGATCGACGAGATCCGGCCCGCCGCCGCCCCCGAGCTCCGCCGCGACCTCGCCGGCGTCCCCTCCGTCCGCCGCGCGGCCCTCACCGGCGAGGGCACGGCCCTGGAGGCCCACAAGGCCTACTCGGACGTCATCGCCAAGCTCCAGGCCCTCTCCGAGGAGCTCGCCGAGAAGACCCCGGCCCGCGCCGCCGACGCCGCCCTCACCGAGGCCACCCGCGCCCCCGCCGCCCTCGGCCGCGCCGTCGAGCAGGCCTCCGCCACCCGCGGCCTGCTCCTCGCCGCCCTCGCCGTCCCGCAGCCCGCGCCCACCGGCAAGGTCCACTACGACCCCGCCACCGGCACCTACGTCCCCGACGTGCCCGAGGGCGCCGCCGAGGCCCAGCAGGCCCGCGACGCCCTCACCGCCGCCGCCCAGCAGGCCCGCGTCCGCGAACTCGCCGCCCTCGGCGACTTCGACCAGGCCGCCGGCACCGCCGCCCGCGACTCGCTCTCCGCCACCGTCGCCGGTCCCGAGGTCAAGAACGCCGAACGCTCCCTCGCCACGCTCACCGACCAGCCCCGGCTGACGGAGAAGGAGCGCGGGACCGACGCCGCCGCCCTGGAGGCCGCGCTCTCCGCCCGCGTCGAGCAGATGCGCGGCGTCGAGTCCGCCCTCGCCACCGAGCGCGTCGAACGCCTCGCCGCCCTCCGCGACGACGACGTCACCGCCCTCGAACTGCGCATCGCCTTCCTCGGCGGCTGCCTCCTCGTCGCGATCGGCGTCTCCACGTACGTCGCCCGCACCCTCACCCGCCCCCTCGCCGTCCTCCGCCTCGGCGCCGCCCGCCTCGCCGGAGCCCCCGAGCCGCAGACGGCCGAGGCGGTCCGCTTCACCGGCCGCAACGACGAGTTCGCGCAGGTCGTCCGCTCCCTCAACACCCTCCACGGCAAGCTCGCCGCCCTCGCCGCGCACACCGAGCGGCTCGACGACGAGCGCGCCGACCTCGCCGCCGCCAAGGACTCCGTCGCGGCCGAGCTCGCCGCCCAGCGCGCCGACCTCCAGGGCCGGGTCGCGCTCCTCACCGCCGACCTCGAACGGCTCCGCGGCACCGTCCACCACACCTTCGTCAACCTCTCGCTCCGCAGCCTCGGCCTCGTCGAGCGCCAGCTCGGCGTCATCGAGAAGCTGGAGGAGCGCGAGCAGGACCCGGACCGCCTCGCGACCCTCTTCAAGCTCGACCACATGGCGACGGTCATGCGCCGCCACAGCGAGAACCTCCTCGTCCTCGCCGGCCACGAGCACGTCCACGGCCACGCCGGGCCCGTCCCGCTCGTCGACGTGCTGCGCGCCGCCGTCAGCGAGATCGAGCGGTACGAGCGGGTCACCATCCAGTCCCTGCCGCCGCACGCCCAGATCGCCGGCTTCGCCGCGGACGACCTGAGCCACCTGATCGCCGAACTCCTGGAGAACGCCACCTCGTTCTCCCCGCCGGACGCCGAGGTCCAGCTCTCCGGCTGGATCCTGGAGACCGGCGAGGTCGTCCTCTCCGTCCAGGACGCCGGCATCGGCATGACCGAGTCCCGCCTCGCCGAGCTCAACGCGCGCCTCGCCGAAGCCGACCCGGACGCCTTCGACGGCGAGGGCCTCGGCATGCGCGTGACCGCGCTGCTGGCCGCCCGCCACGGCGTCCGCGTCCAGCTTCGCGAGCAGAAGCCCGGCGGCATCGCGGCGGTCGTGGTCCTGCCCCTGCCGCTCCTGCCGGCGACGCCCCCGACGGGTGTCTCGGAGCCGGTACGCGTCGCGGGCGCGGCACCGGTGCTCCACCTGCCGGGCTCGGCGGCCGAGGCCAACTCCAACGCCCTGCCGACCAGGGACCGCGACCCGCTGGTCGAGGCGGCGGAGCGCGCGATCCGCGCGGCGGAGGAGGCGGAGGCCGAAGCCCAGGCGCAGGCCCTGGCCCAGGCCCAGGCCCTGGCGCAGGCGCAGGCGCAGCCGGTCGAGCCCGAGGCAGTGGCCGTGGAGCCCGAGGCCGAGCCCGAGGCGCAGCCGTACGCCTCCGAGCCCGAGGCGTACGACGAGCCCGAGACGCACGCCGAGCCCCTGGCCCCTCACGAGTACGACGAGTACGACGCGTACGACGAGAACGACGAGCACGACGCGTACGAGTCCGTCTCCGAGACCACCCTCCAGGTCCGGCTCCCCGCCCCGCCCCCCGAGCCGGACGCCCACGACCGCGCCGCCGACGACGAGCCGGCCCCGGTCCACGCGCAGGCTTCCATCCCCGCTCCCGCGCCGGAGCCCGCGCCGGAGCCCGCCCCCGGCCCCCGCCCCGCCCAGTGGGAGCGGGTCACCGACAAGGGCCTGCCCAAGCGCACCCCGCGGGTGGTCCGCCAGCCCGGCGCCGCCGTCACCCCGCGCCAGGGCGGCGTCGACGCCGAGGCCCTGCGCCGCCGCCTCGGCGGCTTCCACCAGGGTGCCAAGGCCGGCCGCAGGGACGTCGAGGCGGAGATAGCGAGCAGCGACAGCACCGCACGTGCACGTACAGAGGAGTTGACGGGGGACACAGTCGAGGAGGCACGCAGTTGACCGCGACGGGAACGTTCGGACTGAGCACGGAGGCCCGCAACCTGCAATGGCTGCTGGGCAACCTCGTGGAGGAGGTGCCCGGCGTCCGCTCGGTCGCCGTCGTCTCCTCCGACGGACTGATGCTGCTCTCCTCCGACCCGGAGGAGCAGCAGGCGGCCGCGACGGCGGCCACCGAGCCGCCCCGCCCCGAGGGCCCGCGCGGCTCCAGCGCCGACCTGGCCACGATCGTCTCCGGCATCGGCAGCCTCACGGTGGGCGCGGCCCGGCTGATGGACGGCGGCGGGGTCAAGCAGACCATGGTCGCGATGGAGGAGGGCAGCGTCTTCGTCATGTCGATCAGCGACGGCTCGCTGCTCGGCGTGCACGCCACGCCCGACTGCGACATGAGCGTGGTGGCGTACCACATGGCGCTCTTCGTGGGCCGCGCCGGACACGTCCTCACCCCCGAAGTCCGCAGCGAACTGCGCAAGTCGATGGCCACGCCGACGGAGGGCACCCGGTGATACCCGCCGTCACGCCCGCCTTCAAGCTGCCGGTACGGGGAGAGGGGCGCCGCCCCTCCCGCGTACGCCCGTACTCGCTCACCGGCGGCCGTACCCGCTTCGGCCACGTCCTCCTCGTCGAGACCTTCGTGGCCGCGCTCGAAGCGGCGCCCGCGCGCAAGGTCCTGACGGACGGCGGCCCGGCCGCCCGCGGCCTGATGCCGGAGATGCGGGCGATCGTCGGGCTCTGCCGCCGCATGCGGACGGTCGCGGAGATCTCCGCCCTCCTGAAGATGCCGCTGGGAGTCGTCCGGGTGCTGCTCAGCGACCTGGCCGACCAGGGAAAGATCCGTGTGTACGGCACCGGTCACGGCACCGGCCAGCCCGACCGCGCGCTCCTCGAAAGGGTGCTGAGTGGACTCCGTCGTCTCTGACGCCACCGCCGTCTCCGAAAACCCGGCGCTCTCCGGGATACCCGCCCAGCCCCACCCCTCCGAACGGGCGGAGCCGGATCCCGAGGACGGCGCCCAGGACTGGCAGCTCGACCACTCCCGCGCCCCGATCGCGACGAAGATCGTGGTCGCGGGCGGCTTCGGCGTCGGCAAGACCACCTTCGTCCGCGCGGTCTCGGAGATCACCCCGCTCCAGACCGAGGCGCTGATGACCCGGGCGAGCGAGGACACGGACGACCTCACCTCCACGCCGGACAAGCTCACCACCACGGTGGCGATGGACTTCGGCCGGATCACGCTCGACAACGACCTCGTGCTGTACGTCTTCGGCACGCCGGGACAGCAGCGCTTCTGGTTCATGTGGGACGACCTCGTGCGCGGGGCGATCGGGGCGATCGTGCTCGCCGACACGCGGCGGCTGACGGACTGCTTCCCGGCGCTCGACTACTTCGAGAGCTGCGGCCTGCCGTACATCGTGGCCGTCAACCACTTCGAGGGCACACGGCGGTTCGAGCCGGAGGACGTCAGGGACGCCCTGACCATCGACACCGACGTCCCTGTGGTGATCATGGACGCGCGCAAGCGCTACAGCGTCGTCGAGACCCTCCTCTCGATGGTCGCGCACGCGCTCGAAGCCACCCCCGAATAGGCGCCGGGCACCAGGCACCAGGTACCAAGCACACAGGCCAGGAGCACCACCATGCGGAAGATACTCATCGTCGGCGCGGGCCAGTCCGGCCTGCAGCTCGCCCTCGGACTCCAGTCGCGGGGGTACGAGGTCACCCTCATGTCGAACCGGACGGCGGACGAGATCCGCTCCGGCCGGGTCATGTCGACCCAGTGCATGTTCGACACGGCGCTCCAGCACGAGCGCGACCTCGGCCTCAACTTCTGGGAGTCCCAGGCGCCCCGCACGGAGGGCGTCGGGGTCTCGGTGGCCGCGCCGGACGCCGGCCGCGCGATCGACTGGGTCGGCAGGCTCCGCGGGTACGCGCAGTCCGTGGACCAGCGCGTGAAGATGGCCGGCTGGATGGACACGTTCGCGCAGCGCGGCGGCCAGCTGGTCATCCACGGCGCGGCCGTCGGTGACCTGGACTACTTCTCCCGCAGCTACGACCTGGTGCTCGTCGCCGCCGGCAAGGGCGAGCTGGTCTCCATGTTCGGCCGGGACGCGGCCCGTTCGCCGTACGCGGAGCCGCAGCGCGCGCTGGCCGTCGCGTACGTCCACGGCCTCGGCCCGCGCCCCGAGCACCCGGACTTCGACGCGGTCCGCTGCAACCTGGTGCCGGGCGTCGGCGAGCTCTTCGTCATGCCGACCCTGACGCTCGGCGGCCGCGCGGACATCCTCTTCTGGGAGGGCATACCCGGCGGCCCGCTCGACGTCTTCCAGGGCGTCAAGGACCCCTCCGAGCACCTGGCGCTGACGCTGGAGCTGATGGAGACGTTCACGCCCTGGGAGCACGCGCGGGCCACCAAGGTCGAGCTGACGGACGCGGGCGGCACGCTCGCGGGCCGGTACGCCCCGACCGTGCGGAACCCGATCGGCCGCCTCCCCGGCGGCGGTCTCGTCCTCGGCGTCGCCGACGTCGTCGTCGCGAACGACCCGATCACCGGCCAGGGCTCCAACTCGGCCGCCAAGTGCGCCGCCACCTATCTCGCGGCCATCGTCGAGCACGGCGACAAGCCCTTCGACGAGGCATGGATGCAGGCCGCCTTCGACCGCTACTGGGAGACCGCGCGCCACGTCACGACGTGGACGAACGCGATGCTGGCCGCCCCGCCGGAGCACGTCCTCCAGCTCATCGGCGCCGCGGGCGAGCTCCAGCCCGTCGCCGACCGCTTCGCGAACGGCTTCGACGACCCGTCGGACTTCGAGCACTTCTTCTTCGACCCGGAGAAGACGTCCGCGTACCTGGCCTCGGTCTCCGGAGCCTGACAAGCCTCTGACCTGCGTCGGAGCGGTTGTCATTGGTGGTTGTTGGTGACCCTCGGGACCCGTTTGACGGCCCAGAGACGGCCCGGCTCCGGGCCCGGGGGAAGCCGCTAGCGCTAGCGGCGCCGCCCGCTAACGTTAGCGGCCCCGCTAGCGCCTGAAGCGGCTGTGAGCAGCGTGTTAGCCGTTAGCGCCCACCTTCGGAATCTGCTTCGTTGGAGGATAGACAGGGCGGCACCGGCCACCGGCCGCGCGTCAGGGCGAAGAGTCAGAAGGGCCGCCCTGACGAGCGGACGTCTTTCCGGCCGCCCATGGAGCTGGTTGGCGCGGGCGTGTTGGCGGTGGGTGGTCCGCTCAGTCAGCGGTTGAGTGGGGTGGAGCGCAGTCATACTTCTCGGCGTGAGAGCGAAAATGAAGAAGCTGGCGTGGCGTACGCTCCTGGTCCTCCTGTCAGTTGGGGCGCTCATCGGTCTTGGTCTGCTGCTTTTGCGGGGGCCCTGGTGGTTTGATGGGGACCACCTCCTAGACAAGAATCTCCAACCCGCCGCCGGCGTAGTCGTTACTGGCTTCCGGACTACGCTCGTTGCTCTGGGTGTGGCTGTCACGGCTGGGATCGGCTTGGTCTACACGCATCGGAACTTCGAGCACACCCGCGAAAAGGACCGCGAGCAAGCGGAGATGACCCGCGAGGGTCAAGTCACGGGTCGCTACGTCGAAGCGATCAAGCTGTTGGCGGCACGGGACTCTGCGGAGGAGGGTCCAAGGGTCATGGAGCGCTTGGGCGGGATCTACGCACTTGAACGGATCATGCGCGACTCTGAGAAGGATCACGACACGGTGGTGCAGGTGCTCGCAGCCTTCGTGCGCCAGCAAGCGGCATTGCCAGACCCCGATCTCCCAGACCCGGGCGACCAAATCCCCCGCCCGGGGCCGAAGGAGGATGTCCAGGCAGCGCTCAGGGTCCTCGGCCGGCGCCCGAACAGGGTGGAATCACAGCGGCTGGACCTGTCATTCACCGCTCTCTGGCGCGTCGACCTGTCTGGTGCTCGACTTGAAGGCGCCGACCTCTTTGGGGCTGAGCTCCACCATGCAGATCTCAGGTACACGGATCTGAAGGGGGCGGAACTTGGAGCTGTAGAGCTCGAGGACGCGGAACTTGCGCATGCCGATCTTAGGGGGGCAAACCTCGCAGGTAGGCTCAACATCGCCGCAAAGCTGGAAGTGGATCAGCTACTGCAAGCAGTATTCGACAAGCACACAAAGCTGCCGCTTCACCTTGCTCACAAGCCGGAAGTGAAAAAGGCGCTTGAGGCGTAGCGATGCCATGCGTGCGCGCGGAGGGTCAACTCGCCTTGCCTTGTCGCATGTCGCTGCACAGGGCAGCGGCCCTTTGCAGCACATCGAGCGGGCACGTGGCTTTTCAAGGGGCGGGGACGGCGGTGCGCACCCTCGGTCCCCCGCCCTTGAAAAGCCTCCCGTGCCTCTCTTGCTAGAGAGTTGAGAGAAAACAGCGTCCGCAGCGTCCGCAAGCCGCCCGGCGCACCCTCTGACCTGCGCTTTCACTGTGGACGCTAAACAAACTGTTTAGCGTCCGCTAGCGTCCGCAGCGTCCGCACGACCCGCTCCCCTCTAAGAGCGTTGTTGCAGGTCAGGGTGCTCTTAGGGGGGGGGAGAGGGTGCGGACGCTGAACCCTCCGAGGGCCCGCACAAGCAAGAGGAGCACGCCGCGCCGGGTGCTCCTCTTGCTTGTGCAGTCGCTGGACGCTCCGAAGGCCGGCCGACCCGGACGAAGAATCCACCCGGGCGCGGCCGGGTGGGCTCTTCCGTGGGATGTCGTGCCGACCCGAACTTGTCGTGCCCCTTGTCTTGTCGCTTGTCGCCCCGCAGGCCAGAGTGCCCTGGGCGGCGCCAAGGCCGGCGAGCGGGTGCCCGGGCAGGGTGACAAGACAAGCGACAAGGCGAGGAGCGCATGTCAGCCCGCTCCTGATGGCGATTGCCGCAGCGCGAGCGGAGAGAGCTGCCATAGGTCGCATGCCCGCAGGGCACCCCGTCTTCGATCTCTCTCCGATCGGAACACCGGGCCTGACAGCCGCCTGACGTCTGACACCGTCACGGGTCCCTGACACCCAAACCCTTAGGCGAACGCGGGTGTCACGCACTCTGACACCCCGCGTGACACTGCCTTGACACCCGCGCATGACGCCTCCTGACACCACAGCGCCCCTGCTAGGCCTAGCAGTCGTTGCCGCTAGGTCTAGCAGGGGCGCTAGCAGTCGAATGGGCTCCTGACCTGGGATCTAGCGTCTAGCACTCAGATTTCAGCCCAGCCCCTTCGAGCGCTTTCAGCACTGAATCAGGCTCACCGCTGTAGAGGATGTGCGGCTCCCCGGCCTGAGGGGGGACGAACCGAGTCCGGTAGCGGGCCAGGTCGTTCTCCGAGAAGTAGATCGAGTTCGGATCAGCTTCGTGCTGAGCGTTCCTCTGGCTCACCCGCGACCAGAGTTCCTCATGACTTGCTTCCAGGTAGACCAGCAGCGGCAGGGCACCGGCGTCCGTGGCGATCGCCATCCACCGGGCTCGGTCGTCGGGGGTCCAGAATCCGTGGTCAACCACCACGTTGCGGCCGGCCCGGAGGTGGTCACAGAGCTCCACGGCAATCTCTTCGAGTACCGGGCGCTCCAGGGTCGGGAACGTGCCCCGCGGGAAGTCGACGCCATACACGCCGTGGCGGCGGAACATCTCCTCGTCCGGGCACAGCCGGACGAACCCGCGAGCCGTAAGCGTGCGGGAGAGCGTCGTCTTGCCCGAGCCCGGAAGCCCCGCCATGAGCACGCAGAAGGGCCGCACGGCCTGGTCCGCCGTCACTGCGTGAGCTCCGATTCCGTGAGCCATGTCCGGCCAGGGCCGCCAAGATCCACGCCGTACTCCACGACGTGATCCCCGCTGTCGACGAACTTCGCGGTCATCACGACCACCGGTTCCGTAGGCGGGTTTGTGGGGTCCAGCTCCAGGAGCTCCGCGTCCGCTGGCGTCAGCAGTCGGGCCGATGCCGTGTCGATCCGGCGGGTGATCGGCCGCCCCGTGGCCTGGGCGATGAGCTGGAGGGACGTTCCACCGGACAGACGCGCGCTCTCCGCCAGCTGGGGGACGAGCTTCCCGTACTGCACCGGGATCCACGACGTGGAGTGCGCGACGATGCCGTGCCGGTCGCGGTAGACGCGGCTACGGCGGATCACGTCCGCGCCGGACTCGATGTCGAGCACCTGCGCCACGTCGGCCGGCGCCGGGACCACGGCCGCTACGTGGGAGTCGGATCGTTCGCCCGCTCCCCAACTCGACCCGCTTCGGCGGCCTCGGTCCTGGCGCTGCGCGCCGGAGGACATGGGGGCCGGGCGGTCGATTACCTCGGTGCCGATGCCGTGGATTCCCCGGATGAGCCCGTCTGTGCGGAGCTTCCGGAGCGCCTTCTCGGCCGTCGCGGTGCTGACGCTCCACTCCTGGGAGAGCGCCTTGATGCTGGGCAGAAGCTCGCCCGGCTGCAGCTGGCCGGACGTGATCATTTCCTCGTAGTGCGCGGCGATCCGTGCGTACGGCGCCCGATGGCCGGCCTGATCCGACACCACGTCAACTCCCTTGCTCATTGGATGCGTTCCCTAGCGTACCGCTTGACACCCTAGGGTGCCCTAGGGAACCTTAGGGATGTGCCTGCCGGTCGGATCGATCGGAACGGGTACGGCTCCCTGCATGGGGGCTGAGGCATGGAAACGTCCTGGTCAGTGGCCTAGGACGAAACAGGGAGCGGCTCCCTACCGCCAAGCAGATAGCCGCTCCCCGACCCACGAAGGGGTACTCCCATGATGCCTGGATCGAACGAGACCGCGTTACTGGTTCGGCCTTCTGTGGCCGTTGTGGAGCTGACCGGGGATGAGCGCGTGGTGGCGCTGTACGTCTCGGACATGCCCGACCGGTTCCGCGCCAGCTCCGTGGACAAGTCGCAGGTGGCCGCCTGGATCGTGCAGGGCGCCGAGCGCATCGGCCTGGAGGAGCTGCGCCGTGAGGCGGCGTTCTTCTACGGGCACCGGCTGCTGGAAATGAGCCGCGTCGTGCCGGTGGACGTGCAGGCCCGGCACGAGCAGCGATTCCCGAAGGCTCGCCGCCTGGAGAAGGCGGAGTCGCTGGCCGCCGCCACGAAGATGCCGACCTGGATGCCGATGACGCCGCAGGCCATGGCCCGGAACTCGGCCGCCGAGGTCGAGGGCGGGTGCCCGTGCCGGGGTACCCGGTCCATCAAGCTCGGCCGCGCGTTCTCCCTGATCTGCCCGGTCCACGGCCGTGCCACCGCACACCAGAACCGTGCGGGGGTGGCGCTGTGACGATCGCGCCCGAGTCCCCCATGAACCTCCCCGCCCCGATGCCGGCCGAGGGGAACCTGCGGCTGGCGGCGGCCATCGTCGAGGCCGATCTGACCTACGCCGAACTCGCCGAGCAGCTCCAGGTGGACCCGAAGACCGTGGAGCGGTGGGTGAACGAGCCCGGACGCCGCCCCTACGCCCGTCACGCCCACGCCGTCGCCCGCGTCCTGGGGACGACGGTGTGGGACCTGTGGCCCGCCATGCGGCCGAAGGAGCTGTCCCTGCAGGCGCCGTCCGTGGTGCCGGTGCCGCCAGTCCTGCTGACGGCCGCCCGGGACGCGCTGAGCCGGGTCGAGAACCTCGACCTCGGCACGGCGAGCCCGACCGCCATGGCCATGCACCTGGGCTCCCTGTCCGCCGCGCTGCGGACCGTGCTCGACCTGGTCGACGTCTCCGGGGTGACTGGGTGAGCCTGCACGCCTCTCCACGGCTCAACGCCGCCCGTCGTCGCAGCCGCAAGGCTCAGCTCGCGGCCCGCGACGGCTGGCGGTGCGCCTACTGTCGGCACCGCTTCCGCGACCTGCGCGACGCGACCATGGACCACGTCGTCCCCTACTCGATCTACCGGACGTGGTCCGCGAATGCCCTCGTGCTCGCCTGCCATCCCTGCAACCACGCCAAGGCCGACCGGCTGTTCCTCTCGCTCGCCCTGTTGCTGGTGTGGTCGACCGACCCGGCGTTCACGGGTGTTCAGCCGACTGGCGACCCGACCGACCCGACGTCCCCCGCGCCCGACTCGGAGTCGAGCCGGTTCGGCCCGGACCAGGTCGACTGGCTGATGCTCGCACGGATCGTTCACGCCTGTTCATCGGCCGCGCGGTCTACCCCTGACCAGGCAAAGCATCGCGAACCGGCCGAGCGTCGCGTGCGGGTCGGTCGACTCGACCACGGGCGGCGTACGGCCCGGATGAACACCTGTGAGCAGTCGACCGATCGAGGGGTGAGCGCGTGAACAGCACCACCAAGCCGGTGAACGGAACCGCCCGACCGACCGGCCCCGACCGGTCGACCGACCCGGCGCCCGTGAACACCGGACAGTCGGCCGTGAACACCGGACGGGCGTCCGTGAACAAGCGCCCGCCGGCCGACGACGGGGGCAAGAAGCCATCGGCCGCCGTGCGGCTGGTCGCCCTCGCCCGGGAGCGGTACCGGTTCGTCGTGTCGACCGACGGCCGCCCCTACGCGGTCGCGATCGACGGCCCGAACATCGCCCTGCCCCTGCGCGGCCGGTCCGGCGTCCGCCAGCGGCTCGCCCGCCTGTACGCGGAGACGTTCGACGGGGACGTG
>NZ_JBFADU010000015.1:104535-163538 GCF_040641575.1 Streptomyces sp. NPDC020807 | reverse complement strand
CGCCGGGCAGGCCCGGGCCTGCCCGGCGGACCACGGCCGGGGCCTCAGCTCCTCGCCGCCGCCATCGCCGCTCCCACGATCCCCGCGTTGTTCTGCAGCTCCGCGGGGACGATCTCCGCCTTGATCCCCTCGATCAGCGGCAGGAACTTCTCCGCCTTCCGGCTCACCCCGCCGCCGATGATGAACAGCTCCGGCGAGAACAGCATCTCCACATGGGCGAGGTACTTCGTCAGCCGCCGCTTCGCCCAGTGTTCCCAGGTCAGGCCCTCGTCGTCCTTCGCCCTCGTCGACGCGCGCTTCTCCGCGTCGTGCCCCTTCAGCTCCAGGTGGCCGAGCTCCGTGTTCGGGACGAGCAGGCCGTCCACGAAGAGGGCCGAGCCGATGCCCGTGCCGAGGGTCAGCAGGATCACCGTGCCCTTGCGGCCCCGGCCCGCGCCGAAGGTCATCTCCGCGACGCCGGCCGCGTCCGCGTCGTTCAGGACGGTCACGGGGAGCCCGCCCAGGTTCTCCGACAGGAGCGCGCCCGCGTCGACGCCGATCCAGGACTTGTCGACGTTGGCCGCCGTACGGATCGTGGAGCCGGTCACCACGCCCGGGAAGGTCACCCCCACCGGGCCCGTCCAGCCGAAGTGCTCCACGACCTGCGCGACACAGCCCGCCACACCGTCGGGTGTGGCGGGCTGTGGGGTCAGTACCTTGTGGCGCTCCTGGGCGAGCGCGCCGCGCTCCAGGTCCACGGGCGCGCCCTTGATCCCCGAGCCGCCGATGTCCACTCCGAAGACGCTGACGAAGTCGTTCATGGACCTACCGTACGGGCCGGGGCCCGGTCCTACCCGTTCTTGCCGAGGCTCTCCGCGACCGCCCGCAGGTCCTTGTTGCGGAGCTCCTTGGGGAGGGAGAAGGTGAGCGACTCGTCGGCCGTCTTCACGATCTCCACGTCCGCGTAGCCGCGCTCGGAGAGCCACTCCAGGACTTCCTGGACGAGGACGTCGGGGACGGAGGCGCCGGAGGAGAGGCCGACGCTGGTCACGCCCTCCAGCCAGGCCTCGTCGATCTCGCTGGCGAAGTCGACGAGGTACGCGGCGGGGACGCCGGCCTGCTTGGCGACCTCGACCATGCGGATCGAGTTGGAGGAGTTCTTGGAGCCGACGACGATGACGAGCTCGGCCTGGCCGGCGAGCTCCTTGATCGCGGTCTGGCGGTTCTGCGTGGCGTAGCAGATGTCGTCGGACGGCGGGGAGATCAGGTTCGGGAACTTCTCCTTCAGCGCGTCGACCGTCTCCATCGTCTCGTCGACCGAGAGCGTGGTCTGGGAGAGCCAGACGACCCGGTCGGGGTCGCGGACCTCGATCTTGGCGACGTCCTCGGGGCCGTCGACCAGCTGGATGTGGTCGGGGGCCTCGCCGGAGGTGCCGATGACCTCCTCGTGGCCCTCGTGGCCGATGAGGAGGATGTCGAAGTCCTCGTTGGCGAAGCGGACGGCTTCCTTGTGGACCTTGGTGACCAGCGGGCAGGTCGCGTCGATCGTCGCGAGGCGGCCGACGCGGGCCTCCTCGTGGACGGTGGGGGCGACGCCGTGCGCGGAGAACATCACGATGTTGCCCGGGGGGACCTCGGTCGCCTGGTCGACGAAGATGGCGCCCTTCCGCTCCAGCGTCTGGACCACGTACTTGTTGTGGACGATCTCGTGGCGGACGTAGATCGGGGCCCCGTACTGCTCGATGGCCTTCTCCACCGCGATCACGGCACGGTCCACGCCCGCGCAGTAGCCGCGGGGAGCGGCGAGCAGGACACGCTTCGGGCGGTTCGTCACGGGGGCGGACTCGGGCGTCGACGCGGGCGTTGCAGTCATGCGTCCCATCGTAAGGCCGCGTCGGTGAGCGGTTTGGCCGGTGCCGTGGCCGAGACTGGCGCCATGGCTGACGACGGGACCCGGGGAGCAGAGCCCCTGGAGCATGAAGGACTGCGACGGAATCTCGGGTTTCGCGACCTCGTCGTCTACGGGCTGCTGTTCATCGCCCCCATGGCCCCCGTCGGCGTCTTCGGCACCCTCGACGCCAAGTCGGACGGGGCCGTCGCACTGGTGTACCTCGTGGCGACGGTCGCCATGGCGTTCACGGCCTTCAGTTACGCGCAGATGGTCCGCGTCGCCCCGCAGGCCGGCTCCGTCTTCACGTACGCCCGCAAGGGACTCGGCGAGGGGCCGGGCTTCGTCGCCGGGTGGATGGCGATGCTCGACTACCTCCTCATCCCGGCCGTCGCCTACCTCTTCGCCGGCATCGCCATGGAGGCGCTGGTCCCCGAGGTCGACCGGTGGGTGTGGACCGGCATCGCGGTGGTCGTCACCACCCTGCTCAACCTGTGGGGCGTCCGGGCCGCCGCCCGGGTCGGCTTCGCCGTGCTCGCCATGGAGATCGTCGTCCTCCTCGTCTTCGTCGTCTCGGCGGTCGTGGTGCTCGTACGGGACGGGGCGCAGCGCGACTGGTGGTCGCCGCTCACCGGTGACAGCGGCTTCTCCCTCGCCGCCGTCCTGGGGGCCGTGTCGGTCGCCGTGCTCTCGTACCTCGGCTTCGACGCCATCGCCTCCTTCGCCGAGGAGGTCACCGGAGGGTCGGCGAAGGTCGCGCGGGCCGTGCTCTTCTGCCTCGCGCTCGCGGGCCTGCTCTTCGTGGCGCAGACCTGGCTCGTCGCCCTCCTCGAACCGGTCTCCTCCGCCGAGCTCGCCGCCGACCCGGCTAAGCAGGGCTCGGCCTTCTACGACGCCGTCGAGGCCTCCGTCGGCGGCTGGCTCCACGACCTCGTCGCCGTCTCGAAGGCGATCGGCGCGGCCTTCGCCGCCCTCGCCGGGCAGGCGGCCGGCGGGCGGCTGCTCTTCGCGATGGGCCGCGACCGGCGGCTGCCGCACGTCCTGGCCCGTACGGACTCGGGCGTTCCGCGCGTGGCGCTGCTCGTGTCGGCGACGGTGACGATGACCGCCGCGCTGTGGGCGGCGAGCCGGGACGACGGGCTCGACCACCTGGTGTCGGTGGTCGACGTCGGCGCGCTGACGGCCTTCGTGCTGCTGCACGCGAGCGTGGTCGGCTGGTTCGCGGTGCGGCGGGCCGAGGGTCCGCCGAACTGGCTCAAGCACGTCGTCGTCCCCGTGGTGGGCGCGGCCGTCCTCGTCGCGGTCATCGTCGAGGCGTCCACGGCGGCCCAGGTGGTGGGCGTGGCGTGGCTCGGCGTGGGTCTGGTGGTGCTCGCGGTGCAGGGGGCCACCCGGACGTCCGCGCGGGGCTGACGGCCACGGCACGTGATCTCGTACGGCTCCGCAGCCGCGCGCTCCTGACGTTGTCGTACCGCGCGGTTACGCTCGGTCCATGGGTCTGACTACGTCCGCCGAAGCACCGCTTCCCGTCGGTGAGGTCTCCCGGCTGATCGGGGGCTGGATCGACCGGCTCGGGGCGATCTGGGTCGAGGGGCAGATCACGCAGCTGTCGCGGCGGCCCGGCGCCGGGGTCGTCTTCCTGACGCTGCGGGATCCCTCGTACGACATCTCGATCGGCGTGACCTGCTACAGACAGGTCTTCGACGCGGTCGCCGACGTCGTCTCCGAGGGCGCCCGGGTCGTCGTGCACGCGAAGCCGGAGTGGTACGCACCACGGGGGCAGCTGTCGCTGCGGGCCGTGGAGATCAAGCCGGTCGGGATCGGGGAGCTCCTCGCGCGTCTTGAGCAGCTCAAGCGGGGCCTGGCCTCCGAGGGGTTGTTCGCGCTCGACCGGAAGAAGCCGCTCCCGTTCCTGCCGCACCTGATCGGGCTCGTCTGCGGTCGCGCGTCGGCCGCCGAGCGGGACGTCCTGGAGAACGCGCGCCGCCGCTGGCCCGCCGTCCGCTTCGAGGTGCGGAACGTGCCGGTGCAGGGAGTGAAGGCGGTCCCGCAGGTCGTCCAGGCGGTGAAGGAGCTCGACGCCCACGACGAGGTCGACGTGATCATCGTCGCCCGGGGCGGCGGCAGCGTCGAGGACCTGCTGCCGTTCTCGGACGAGCAGCTCGTCAGGGCCGTCGCCGACTGCCGTACGCCCGTGGTCTCGGCCATCGGGCACGAGCCGGACACGCCCCTCCTCGACCTGGTCGCCGACCTGCGGGCCTCCACGCCGACCGACGCGGCCAAGAAGGTCGTCCCGGACGTGGGCGAGGAGCTCGACCGGGTGCGGGGGCTCCGGGACCGGGCGCTGCGGACCGTGCGCGGACTCCTGGAGCGCGAGGAGCGCGGGCTCGCGCACGCGCTCGGGCGGCCCGTCATGGAGCACCCGCAGCGGATGGTCGAGGTCCGTGAGGCCGAGGTCGACGCGCTGCTCGCCCGCAGCCGCCGGGTCCTCGGGCACCTCCTGGACCGGGCCGACTCGGAGCTGTCCCACACGCACGCGCGGGTCAGGGCGCTGTCGCCCGCCGCGACGATGGAGCGCGGGTACGCGGTGCTCCAGCGGGCGGACGGGGCGGTGGTCCGCTCTCCCGAGGAGGTCGCGGACGGCGAGGAGCTGCGCGCCAGGGTCGCGGAGGGCGAGTTCGCGGTGCGGCGCGTGGCCGGGGCCGGGGCCGAAGCCGGGGCCGAAGCCGAGGCCGAAGTCGGAGCCGAAGCCGGGGCCGAAGGCGCCTGAAGACGCCTGAAGACGTAGAGAGACACGAGACACGGAGGGTGGAGGCACACATGGCGGTCGACAGCAGCGCGGAAGAGGCGGCGCTCGGGTACGAGCAGGCGCGCGACGAGCTGATCGAGGTCGTTCGACGGCTCGAGGCGGGCGGTACGTCCCTGGAGGACTCCCTCGCGCTCTGGGAGCGTGGCGAGGAGCTGGCGAAGATCTGCCGCCGGCGCCTCGAAGGCGCCCGGGCCCGGCTCGACGCCTCGCTCGCGGCGGAGCGCGCCGAAGACGAGGCCGAGGAGGAGTAGGCGGGGGACGGGCGGTCGGCGCGCGGTTCGTGAACGCGGTGCGAAGAGTCGTCGGCACCGGGGCCCGGTCCCCGTACCGACGGCGTAGACTCGGGCCCAGCAGTGAAGCGGATCACTATCCGGATTAGGTAGTTGAAGTTTCACCAACTTTGGGCGTACTGTCGAGACATCGCTCGGAACGTCGTGAAGAGCGACTCCCCAGCGATTCCCCCTTTGCAGTCCGGAAGGTACGCAGCATGTCTCTCGCCCTTG
Source organism: Streptomyces sp. NPDC020807 (assembly GCF_040641575.1). NCBI lineage: Bacteria > Bacillati > Actinomycetota > Actinomycetes > Kitasatosporales > Streptomycetaceae > Streptomyces > Streptomyces sp. NPDC020807. Next base: position 158,359 of record NZ_JBFADU010000015.1, on the reverse strand, counting down.
ACTCCGCAGCCCAGGACCTCCTCTTCCGTGAGGCCCGCACCGCCAACACGTTCACCGACGAGCCGGTGACCGACGAGCAGGTCCAGGCGATCTACGACCTGGTGAAGTACGGCCCCACCGCCTTCAACCAGACCCCGCTGCGCATCACGCTCGTCCGGAGCCCCGAGGCCCGCGAGCGCCTGGTGAAGCACATGGCCGAGGGCAACCAGGCGAAGACCGCCTCCGCCCCGCTGGTCGCGATCCTCTCCGCGGACAACGAGTTCCACGAGGAGCTCCCCACCCTCTTCCCGCACTTCCCGGCCGCCAAGGACGTCTTCTTCTCGGAGCGCCCGGTCCGCGAGCAGGCCGCCACGGTCAACGCCTCGCTCCAGGCCGGCTACTTCATCCTGGGCATCCGCGCCGCGGGCCTCGCCGCCGGCCCGATGACCGGTGTCGACTTCGCCGGTCTCCAGAAGGAGTTCCTGGACGACGACCACACCCCGCTGATGGTCATCAACATCGGCCACGCCGGTGAGAACGCCTGGTTCCCGCGCTCCCCGCGTCTGGCCTACGACGAGGTCGTCACCACCGTCTGAGCCTGAGCAGGACATGCGGAAGGGCCCCACACTCCTCGCGGAGTGCGGGGCCCTTCCGCGTGCTCGCCGGGTCCGCTCAGGCCTTCTTCGACTGGAGCGCGCCGGCCATCTCGCCCAGCCGCTCGAAGGAGGCCGTGCCGGTCACGACGGTCGTCGCGCCGCCCTCGGTCCGGACGAGCGCGTCGTACTTCGGGCCCTCCCAGCGGTGCCAGACCTTGCCGGCCACCGTCTGGGTCTTCCCCGTGTCCTCGGCCTCCTGTGTGACCTCGGGCACGTACTCGCGCGGCGCCGCCGTCGACTGGTGGATCGCCACGTACTGCGTGTCCGGGGAGAGGAAGCCGAGCTGCCACGCGTCGGACTTCTCGCGCTTGTACGAGACGACCGTCGCCTTCCATCCCTCGCCGAGGCCCTCGGGGGCCAGCACCGGGTACGGCGCCGCCCGCTGGGCCGTCAGGAGCTCGATCCGGTAGTCCTTCGCCTTGACCGGAGCCGCGTCCTCGTCGTGCGGGATGAAGAGGTACATCACCCCCGCCGCGATCATGATCACACCAAGGGACTTGATCATCCCGCGTACCGTCTGCCTGCCTCGCATACCTGCCACGCCCCCATGGTCGCATCACGGTCTCGCGCTCATACGTGGGGCCCTCTGCTCATTTTGTCGACGTACCGATAGAGTCGCAGCACCCTCTTATTTCCGGCCGTCGCCGTACAGAAAGGTGCGTTCCGATGACCGAGCACCAGAACCTTCCGCCCGAGCTTGTCGTTTCCCCCGAGGCTCCCGACCGCAACCTGGCCCTTGAGCTGGTGCGCGTCACCGAGGCCGCCGCCATGGCCGCGGGCCGCTGGGTCGGCCGCGGCGACAAGATCGGCGCGGACGGCGCCGCGGTCAACGCCATGCGGACCCTGATCTCCACCGTCTCGATGGACGGCGTCGTCGTCATCGGCGAGGGCGAGAAGGACGAGGCCCCGATGCTCTTCAACGGCGAGCGGGTCGGCGACGGCACCGGCGCCGAGGTCGACATCGCCGTGGACCCGATCGACGGCACCACGCTCAACGCCAAGGGCATGCCGAACGCCATCGCCGTGCTGGCCGCCGCCGACCGCGGCACCATGTTCGACCCGTCCGCGGTCTTCTACATGGACAAGCTGGTCACCGGCCCCGAGGCCGCCGACTTCGTCGACATCAACGCGCCCGTCTCGGTCAACATCCGCCGGGTCGCCAAGGCGAAGAACTCCTCGCCCGAGGACATCACCGTCGTCATCCTCGACCGCCCCCGCCACGAGGGCATCGTCAAGGAGATCCGCGAGACCGGCGCCCGCATCAAGTTCATCTCGGACGGCGACGTCGCCGGTTCGATCATGGCCGTCCGCGAGGGCACCGGCGTCGACCTGCTCATGGGCATCGGCGGCACGCCCGAGGGCATCATCTCCGCCTGCGCCATCAAGTGCCTCGGCGGCGTGATCCAGGGCAAGTTGTGGCCGAAGGACGAGGCCGAGCGTCAGCGCGCCCTCGACGCGGGCCACGACCTGGACCGCGTGCTCTCCACGAACGACCTGGTCAGCGGCGACAACGTGTTCTTCGTCGCCACCGGCATCACCGACGGCGAGCTGCTGCGCGGCGTGCGCTACCGCGCCGAGACGGCGACCACGCAGTCGCTCGTCATGCGCTCGAAGTCCGGCACGATCCGCCAGATCGACTCGACGCACCGGCTCTCGAAGCTGCGCGCGTACAGCAAGATCGACTTCGACCGCGCCAACTAGGGCCGTCGACGGCAGGGCCTTCAAGCGGACGAAGGCCGGGCCTCGGCAGTACGAAGAGGGGCGCCCCCATGTGCGGTGGGGGCGCCCCTCCCCGTATTCCCGCGTCCCGTCAGCCGGCCTGGGCGACCCGGTCCGCCGCGGACGCCTTCTTCAGCTCCACGTCCCGCCGCCGGCGCCGGGCCAGCACCACGCGGCGCTCGGCCGCGGTGAGCCCGCCCCACACCCCGTACGGCTCGGGCTGGAGCAGCGCGTGCTCCCGGCACTCGACCATGACGGGACAGCGCGCGCAGACCCGCTTCGCCGCCTCCTCGCGCGCCAGGCGCGCGGCGGTCGGCTCCTTGGAAGGGGCGAAGAACAGCCCTGCCTCGTCCCGGCGGCACACCGCCTCCGCGTGCCAGGGGCCGGCCTCGTCCTCCCTGACAGGGGTGCGCTGAGGGGGGACGGCGGCGACCTGGAGGGGCTGATGCGGCAGTTGCAGCACGGTCTACTCCTGACGACGACTTCGCGAGCGAGCGGCGATGGAGCAGCCCTACCCGCTGTGCGCGCGCCTATGCACCGCGTGCCCTCCGGTTCCCGTCAGCGGACACCTGACGGCGACTTTCGGTCAGCCGTCGAGGCGCTTGCGCAGCTTGTTCTGGAGGTCGGTGACCCACTTGCCGCGCTTGGGGCGCGCCTCCACGTTCCCGAAGACCGAGTAGCCGTTGACCACGACGACCGGCGCCTGCGGGTCGACGCCCTCCAGGGTCACGACCTCGAAGTTGCCGAAGACGCCGCTGCCGTTGCCGCGCAGGCTGATGTTCTCCGGGACCCTGACCTCGACGTTCCCGAAGATCGAGGTGGCGTTGATGGTGGTGAGGCGCTGGGCGAAGAGCGCCTCGGTCAGGTCGATCTCGATGCTGCCGAAGAGCGAGAAAGCGTTCGTCCGGGGGCTGACGCGCCAGCGGCCCTTGCGGGTGGTGCTGGAGAAGATCGCGACCAGGCTGTCGGCCGGGCCCTCGTCCTCTCCCCACGGCGCCGGGGCGGGTTCGGGCGCGGGCCGGACCGGTGCGCCGGGGAGGTCCCTGACGATCGGCTCCAGTTCGCCGACGGTCTTGGCCCGGTAGACCGCGTCGATCCGGTCCGCGTGCTCCGCGGGGTCGAGCCTGCCCTCGGCCAGGGCGTCCCCGAGGATGTCCGCGATCCGGTCCCGGTCCGCGTCGGACGCCCGCAGCGATCCCTGCGGGTCCGCGACGGCGGGTGCCGCGGGCGCGAGCGCGGGGGCGGGTGCCGCAGGCGCGGGCGCGGGCGCGGAAGCGGAGGCCCGCTCGGGTTCGGACGCGGGTTCGGACGCGGGTTCGGACGGGAGTTCGGGCTTCTTTTCGAGGTCCACACGGCCAGCGTAGCCAGACGCGATAGATCGCGACCAGAGGGACGTCCCCTAGGGGACGCGTCCGGGTCGGGAGGGTGGAAATCGAACAGAAGGACACAAACGCCCCTGGTGAGCCTTACCTCACAGGATCGGGACCGCGGCCGCGTCATACGCTGGAGGGCGCGCCCGCCAACGGAGGCGGCGCGCAGCTGTCTGCCGAGTGAGGAATGGCCGCCGTCATGCCAGAGTTTTCGTACTCCGATCTGCTCCCCCTGGGAGAGGACACCACGCCGTACCGCCTGGTGACCTCCGAAGGTGTCTCCACCTTCGAGGCCGACGGGCGTACGTTCCTCAAGGTCGAGCCCGAGGCCCTGAGCCGGCTGGCCGCCGAGGCGATCCACGACATCCAGCACTTCCTGCGCCCGGCCCACCTGGCCCAGCTGCGCCGGATCATCGACGACCCGGAGGCGTCGAGCAACGACAAGTTCGTCGCGCTCGACCTGCTCAAGAACGCGAACATCGCCGCCGCCGGCGTCCTCCCGATGTGCCAGGACACCGGCACCGCGATCGTCATGGGCAAGCGCGGCCAGAACGTGCTGACCTCCGGCCGCGACGAGGAGGCCCTGTCGAAGGGCGTCTACGACGCGTACACGAAGCTGAACCTCCGCTACTCGCAGATGGCCCCGGTCACCATGTGGGAGGAGAAGAACACCGGCTCGAACCTGCCCGCGCAGATCGAGCTGTACGCGACCGACGGCGGCGCGTACAAGTTCCTCTTCATGGCCAAGGGCGGCGGCTCGGCCAACAAGTCGTTCCTCTACCAGGAGACCAAGGCGGTCCTGAACGAGGCCTCCATGATGAAGTTCCTGGAGGAGAAGATCCGTTCGCTCGGCACGGCCGCCTGCCCGCCGTACCACCTGGCGATCGTCGTCGGCGGCACGAGCGCCGAGTTCGCGCTCAAGACCGCGAAGTACGCCTCCGCGCACTACCTGGACGAGCTGCCGACCGAGGGCGACGCCGCCACCGGCCACGGCTTCCGGGACAAGGAGCTGGAGGAGAAGGTCTTCGAGCTCACGCAGAAGATCGGGATCGGCGCGCAGTTCGGCGGCAAGTACTTCTGCCACGACGTCCGCGTCGTCCGCCTCCCCCGCCACGGCGCCTCGCTGCCCGTCGCGATCGCCGTCTCCTGCTCGGCCGACCGCCAGGCCGTCGCGAAGATCACCGCCGAGGGCGTCTTCCTGGAGCAGCTGGAGACCGACCCGGCGCGCTTCCTGCCGGAGACCGAGGACTCCCACCTGGACGAGGCCGGCGACGTCGTCACCATCGACCTCAACCAGCCGATGGACGACATCCTGGCCGAGCTGACCAAGTACCCGGTCAAAACCCGCCTCTCCCTCAACGGCCCGCTGGTCGTGGCGCGCGACATCGCGCACGCCAAGATCAAGGAGCGGCTGGACGCGGGCGAGGAGATGCCGCAGTACCTGAAGGACCACCCGGTCTACTACGCGGGCCCGGCCAAGACCCCCGAGGGGTACGCCTCCGGTTCCTTCGGCCCGACGACGGCCGGCCGCATGGACAGCTACGTCGAGCAGTTCCAGGCGGCGGGCGGCTCGAAGGTCATGCTGGCCAAGGGCAACCGCAGCAAGCAGGTCACGGACGCGTGCGGCGCGCACGGCGGCTTCTACCTCGGCTCGATCGGCGGCCCGGCGGCGCGTCTCGCGCAGGACTGCATCAAGAAGGTCGAGGTCGTCGAGTACGAGGAGCTCGGCATGGAGGCGGTCTGGAAGATCGAGGTCGAGGACTTCCCGGCCTTCATCGTCGTCGACGACAAGGGCAACGACTTCTTCCAGAACCCGGCGCCCGAGCCGACGTTCACGCACATCCCGGTGCGGGGCCCGGGTCTCTGACCCCACCCCGCCCGCCGGTGCGGGGCCCGGGGCTCCGACCCCATTCCGCCCGCCGCGCACGAAGCCCCCGGTCCGTCCCGTACGGACCGGGGGCTTCGGCCTTCTGCCGCTCGGAAACCCGCTACCGACCGGTAGCGCTCCCGTTACCTACCAGTCAGTATTGGCCGCGAGCATGTCAACCACTGAGCAGGTAGACCACTCGGGAGCCCCCACCATGCCCTCCGCCAAGACCGCCCTCGCCGGCTTCGGCCTCTCCGTCGCCCTCGTCGCCGTCGGCCCCGCCCCCGCCGCGCTCGCCGCCGACCCGGACACCCACGTCACCTCCACCGCCGCCCTCGCGGACGTCGACTACGCGACCTGGCGCCGCGACGTGGCCGCCGTGGTCGCCGAGGCGCGTCCGTACATCGAGCAGCGCGCCGAGGACGCCGACGTCGAGAAGCAGGCGATCGTCCTCGACATCGACAACTCCTCCCTGGAGACCGACTTCCACCCGTTCTGGGAGCTGCCGACCCCGGCCATCGCGGACGTCCGCACCCTCGTCAGGGACGCCCACGCCAAGGGCGTCGCGGTCTTCTTCGTGACCGCGCGGCCCGGGATCATCCACTCCCTCACGGACTGGAACCTGAAGAAGGTCGGCTACCCGGTCGACGGGCTGTACGTGCGCTCGCTGCCCGACCTGTTCGCCGAGGTCGGCGCGTACAAGACGGCGAAGCGCGCCGAGATCGAGGCCAAGGGCTACACGATCATCGCGAACATCGGCAACAACACCACCGACATCGTCGGCGGTCACGCCGAGCGCGCCTTCAAGCTGCCGGACTACGGCGGCAAGCTCTCCTGAGCCGCCCGCAGCCCGAACCGGCCCGGACGGGCCGGTTCTCAGCGGGTGTTGACGTGGAACTCCATCCGCTCGTAGTCGCCGTCGGGGGTCACCCGGACGTAGCCGCGCGCGTCCTTGAAGTCGCCGGTGCCGCCGGTCAGGGCGACGTCGTAGGCGGAGACCGACTCCGAGCCGGTGTCGAAGGTGGTGAGGGCCTGGGCGGTGAGCTGTCCGCCCGGTCCGCCGTTCAGGACGAACGTGCCGATGCAGTTCACGTCGACCTGGGTCCCGGCGACGCGCACCACCGTGCAGGTGACGCCGTCGCGGCCGATCTTGTCGCCGCCCTTGGTCTTGTACAGGTCGTCGGCGAAGGTGAAGGCGTCCCCGGCCTTGGGCGCGGCCATGCTCTCCTCGGATCCCTCGTCGGCGCCCTGCGCCGGGACCTCCTTGGAGTAGATCGTGAACTCGAACCCGTCCCCGTTGTCGGCGGCGGCGGGGGGCGCGGCGCCGAACGCGACGGCGCCGAAGGCCACGGTCGCCGCCGCGGCGGCGCCGAGCGCGCCGGACCTCCTGAAGCTCCGGGTCATGTCGTGCCTCCTTGCGGGTGGCTTCCCCCGGCACGCTTCATTGTGCGACGGGGGCACCCGATCCGCCCGTTCGGCGTAACGCGTGCCCCCGCCACCTGCACCGCTGTACGAGAGCGCCGCCGCGCGAAGGCGTGCCTCCGCGCGAAGGCGTGCCGCTACACGAAGCGCTGGTTCGCCGAGCCGTTGCAGCCCTGGAGCCGGACCGGCTCCTTCGCCGCGCCCTGGGTGAGGCAGAGCCCGGTCGCGGCGGCCGGGCGGATCGTGGCGCCGTCCCGGACGAACTTCTGGTTGGCGGCGCCGCTGCAGTTCCAGACGATGAGCGCCTTGCCCGCCTGGTAGACGGCGCCGGGCACGTCGAGGCAGCGGTCCTGGGTGAGCTGGGTGTGGACGGTCGCGCGCGCGGAGTCGTACCACCAGCCCTGGTTCCGGCCGCCGTGGCAGTCCCAGCCGAGGACGGCGGTGCCGTTGGCGGACTCGGAGGCGTTGACGTCGAGGCAGTTGCCGGTCGCCTCGACCTTGAGCGGCTTGTACGCGTCGTCCCAGGCGACCGGGAAGAGCGTCGGCGTACCGGAGGAGTTGACGTCGGCGCACCCGGCCTCGCGCAGGCCCGAGTTGTAGATCTGGGTCAGGCAGGAGGCGAAGGCCGCGTGGCCGCGCTGGTTCGGGTGGAAGGACTGGCGGGTGGTGTTGTCGTCGATCCCGCCGGGCTTGGAGAGGTCGATGTAGAGGCCCCGGGCCCAGGTGTCCTCCATGCAGACCTCGTGGCCGTGGAAGAGCCGCGAGTTGTCGAGGTAGACGGCCCCGGTGCTCGCCGCGACCCTGCGCATGCCGCGCTCGAAGGCGGGCACGGCGGTGTTGCGGCCCCACTTGGTGTCGGAGTCGTAGCCCATGCCGCCGCAGGAGAGCTTCCCGGGGAAGTTCGGGTTGTCGTAGAAGTCGGGGCCGATGGGGCTCGGGTAGCCCATGACGACGAGCTTGTAGTCGCCGTCGGCGTACCCGGCGTCCCGCATGACGGTCTTGAGGTCGCGGACGGTCTGCTCGACCTTGGGGACGAGCGCGTCGACACGGGCCTGCCAGCCGGGGGCGTACTTGGGCTCGCAGGCGCCCTGGCTGAGGACGTACCGGGTGACGCAGTCGGTCATGACCGGGCCGAACTGGAGGTCGTCGTTGGCGCCGGCGACGAGCAGGACCATCTTGATGCGGGTGTTGCGGGCCTTGATGGCGAGGTTGTCGCTCTGGACGAGCTCGTCGGCGTACTGCTTCGAGCCGCCGATCCGGATGTTCCCGGTGTACGCGCCGGAGCAGGAGACGTTGAAGGTGAGGTCCGCGGGGATGCCGGTGCGGTGGATGGCCGCGTCCGGGGAGCGGTGGCACCAGTTGGTCGGGCCGTTGGTCGGGGGCTCGTAGCTGCCGACGCCCTCGCCGGAGATCTCGCTGTCGCCGAGGGAGATCAGGCCGGTCTTGCGCTGGGCGAGCGGGCGCTCTGCGGGGTCGCCGTAGATCCTGGTGGCCTCGGCGGCGCGGATCGCCTCCAGCTCGGGCGGGAGCGGCACGGAGGCGGTCGCCGCCGTGCTCGCCGATGCGGCCGCCGTGTTCGTCGTCACGGCCGCCGTGTTCGTCGTCACGGCCGCCGTGCTCGTGTCGGCGGCGCCGGCGGGGGCCGCGGCGGTCATGCTGCCGAGGGCGGCGGCCGCGGCCGCGACGGCGGCGACGGGCCAGCGGAGTCTGTACCTGGTGCGCGTCATTGCGCCTCCTGGAAGTGGGGTTACCCACGGTTTTTACTGGCCGGTACGCCCATTGGGAATACATCGAACAAGACAAGTGCTCATGTTTTTACTGGAGGTTGAGGACGATGAACGAGACAGACCCCACCGGTGCCTACCGGATCGAGCACGACTCCATGGGCGAGGTGCGCGTCCCCGCGCACGCCAAGTGGCGGGCCCAGACCCAGCGGGCCGTGGAGAACTTCCCGATCTCGGGCCAGCGGCTCGAACGGGCCCACATCGAGGCCCTGGCCCGCGTCAAGGCCGCGGCGGCGACCGTCAACGCCGAGCTCGGGGTGATCGACCGCGACCTCGCCGACGCGATCGTGTCGGCGGCCGGCGAGGTCGCCGAGGGGCGCTGGGACGACCACTTCCCCGTGGACGTCTTCCAGACGGGCTCCGGCACCTCCTCCAACATGAACGCGAACGAGGTGATCGCGACCCTCGCGACGGAACGGCTGCCCGCGGAGCGGTCCGTCCACCCGAACGACCACGTCAACGCCTCGCAGTCGTCCAACGACGTCTTCCCGTCCTCGATCCACATCGCCGCCACCGCGGCCGTCACCCGCGACCTCATCCCCGCCCTCGACCACTTGGCCGAATCCCTGGGTCGAAAATCAGCCGAATTCGCGACGGTCGTGAAGTCCGGCCGCACGCACCTCATGGACGCCACCCCGGTCACCCTCGGCCAGGAGTTCGGCGGCTACGCGGCCCAGGTCCGGTACGGGGCCGACCGCCTCCGCTCGGCCCTCCCCCGGCTCGCGGAGCTCCCCCTCGGCGGTACGGCGGTGGGCACCGGCATCAACACCCCGGCCGGCTTCTCGGCGGCCGTCATCGCCGAGGTCGCGCGGGCCACCGGCCTGCCCCTGACCGAGGCCCGCGACCACTTCGAGGCGCAGGGCGCGCGGGACGGGCTCGTGGAGACGTCCGGACACCTCAGGACCATCGCCGTCTCCCTCACGAAGATCGCCAACGACCTGCGCTGGATGGCCAGCGGCCCCCGCACGGGCCTCGCCGAGATCAACCTCCCCGACCTCCAGCCCGGCTCCTCGATCATGCCCGGCAAGGTCAACCCGGTCGTCCCCGAGGCCGTCCTCATGGTCGCCGCGCAGGTGACCGGAAACGACACCACCGTGGCCGTGGCGGGCGCCGCCGGGAACTTCGAGCTCAACGTCATGCTTCCGGTGATGGCCAAGAACGTCCTGGAGTCCGTACGGCTCCTCGCCAACGCGGCCCGCCTCCTCGCCGACCGCACGGTCGACGGCATCACCGCCAACGTCGAGCGGGCCCGCGAGTACGCCGAGTCCTCACCGTCCGTGGTGACCCCGCTGAACAAGTACATCGGGTACGAGGAGGCCGCCAAGGTCGCCAAGAGGTCGCTCGCCGAACGGCGGACCATCCGCGAGGTCGTCCTCGACTCGGGGTACGTGGAGCGGGGCGACCTCACGGTGGAGCAGCTGGACGAGGCGCTCGACGTCCTGCGGATGACGCACCCCTGAGCCGGACATCACCCCTGACTCATCCGTGACCTGTACCGCAGCGGTCGCGGGAGTGCGCACCTAAGATCTGGCCATGACAGGATCCGACGGCCCTCAGCACTGGGCGCCGGGGGAGCAGATCCTCTGGCGCTACCGCGACAACGGCACCGGCGCGGTGCACATCTGCCGGCCGGTGACCGTCGTCCAGGACACGCCCGAGCTGCTCGCGGTCTGGATGGCGCCCGGCACGGAATGCGTACGGCCCGTGCTCGCGGACGGCACCGCCGTGCACGAGGAGCCGCTCGCCACCCGGTACACCGCCCCGCGCACCACGGAGCGGTCCCGCTGGTTCGGCAGCGGCGTCCTGAAGCTGGCCAGGCCCGGGGACCCGTGGTCGGTCTGGCTGTTCTGGGAGCGCGGCTGGCGCTTCCGCAGCTGGTACGTGAACCTCGAGGAGCCCCGCACCCGCTGGTCCGGCGGCGTCGACTCCGAGGACCACTTCCTCGACATCTCCGTCTACCCCGACCGCAGCTGGCTGTGGCGGGACGAGGACGAGTTCGCGCAGGCCCAGCGGTCCGGCCTGATGGGCCCGGAGCAGGCCGCCCGCGTGGAGGCGGCGGGGCGGCTCGCGGTGGAGCGGATCCGCGCCTGGGGCGCGCCGTTCTCGGACGGCTGGGAGGAGTGGCGACCCGATCCGGCCTGGCCCGTTCCGGAGCTGCCGGTCGACTGGGACCGCACTCCGGCGCACACGGCCCCGTGAGACCCTTGATGCGCCCCCGGGGTTCAAACGTAGGATCGTCCTCCGCACGGCAGAAGCGGAACGCCCACCACGTCGGAACGACCGGACGGCACGTCAACAACGCAGCGCAGCCCATGACCTGACCAGAAGTCATCCACGAGGGGGAGAGAAGTGCCGGACGCGTGCCCGGGTGTCCCTCCCCTTTCGCCCCCTGCCGTGACCGCCGCTCGCGGAGCGTCCACATCCGCTGCATACGAGGGGTTTATCCCCGCCGAAGGCGCGGCATCGGCGAGAAGAGCGAGTGCATCGCACCACCGGCCCGGACGGACGGAACCCCAGGCGTGACGGAGCATCCCACCTCCCACGAAGGCCGGCAGCCCCTGGCTGCCCGGCCGCACGAACGCGCGCGCCCACGCCAGGAGGCGACGGACGCGGAGGGCGCGGCGGAGACCCCGACGGTGGCGCCGCCGGTCGCTCCCCCGGCCTCCCTGCCGGTCCCGTCCCCGGCCTCACCGCCGGTCCCGTCCCCGGCCTCCCCTCCCGTCCCGCCGCCGGTCTCACCGGTCTCGGCGGTCTCGCCGATCTCCCCGATCTCCCCGATCTCCCCGGAGACTCCCGTCGACGCCGAGGGCTCAGCCGTCGTCGCCGTCGGCGCGCAGAGTCCCGGCGGGGTGCTCGGCGGCGGGCCCGACCCGGCGGCGCGCCGTGAGGGCGAGCGGCTGCGGTTCGTCGGTGCGGCGACCCGGCGGATCGCGCGCGGGCTCGACCTGGACGAGATCGTGCTCGGCCTCTGCCGGGCGACCGTCCCCACCTTCTCCGACGAGATCCTCGTCTACCTCCGCGACCCGCTCCCGGTCGGCGACGAGCGCCCGGTGGCGCCGTTCATGCTGCGGCTGCGCCGCACCGACCGGCTCCGGTTAAGCGATCTGGAGGGCGAGGAGCTCGTCCTCGTACCGGATCCGGATCCGACCCCCGCGGCCGAACTCTGCGAGGTGCGGTCCGGTGGTGCCCTCGCCGAGATACTGCGCGGGGTGCGGCCGGTCTTCGGCGACTCCGCCGCCGCCAAGGCGGCGCTCCGGGAGCTCCTCGGCGCCGACCACCCGCTGCCCGGCGGCCTGCGGGCCGTCCTCGCGCCGCTGCGCGGGCGGCGCCGGGTGATCGGCGCGGCGGTGTTCCTGCGCCGCCCGGAGCGGGCGGGCTTCGAGCCGAACGACCTGCTGGTCGCGGCGCAGCTGGCGACGCACACGGCGCTCGGCATCGACAAGGCCGTCCTGTACGGCCGCGAGGCGTACATCGCGGACGAGCTCCAGCGGACGATGCTGCCGGACTCGCTCCCGCAGCCGACCGGCGTGCGGCTCGCCTCGCGCTACCTCCCGGCCGCCGAGACGGCCCGGGTGGGCGGCGACTGGTACGACGCGATCCCGCTGCCGGGCAGCCGGGTGGCGCTGGTCGTGGGCGACGTCATGGGCCACTCGATGACCTCGGCGGCGATCATGGGCCAGCTGCGGACGACCGCGCAGACCCTGGCGGGTCTCGACCTGCCGCCGCAGGAGGTCCTGCACCACCTGGACGAGCAGGCGCAGCGGCTCGGCGAGAACCGCATGGCGACCTGCATGTACGCGGTGTACGACCCGGTCTCGCACCGGATCACCGTGGCCAACGCGGGCCATCCGCCGCCGATACTGCTCCACCTGGGCGGCCGTGCCGAGGTGCTGCGGGTGCCGCCGGGCGCCCCGATCGGGGTCGGCGGGGTCGACTTCGAGGCGGTCGAGCTGGACGCCCCGGCGGGCGCGACCCTGCTGCTCTACACGGACGGCCTGGTCGAGTCCCGGCTGCGGGACGTGTGGACGGGGATCGAGCAGCTGCGGGAGCGCCTCGCGGCGACCGCGCAGCTGACGGGCCCGGACCACGCGCCCCCGCTGGAGGCGCTCTGCGACGACGTCCTCGACATGCTCGGTCCCGGCGACCGGGACGACGACATCGCGCTGCTCGCGGCCCGTTTCGACGGGATCGCGCCGAGCGACGTGGCGTACTGGTTCCTGGAGCCGGAGGACGCCGCTCCGGGGCGTGCGAGGCGGCTGGCCCGGCGGGCGCTGGCCCGCTGGGACCTGGAGGAGCTGACCGACTCGGTCGAGCTGCTGATCAGCGAGGTCGTGACGAACGCCGTGCGGTACGCGGAGCGGCCGGTGACGCTGCGGCTGCTGCGGACGGACGTGCTGCGGTGCGAGGTGGGCGACGACTCGCCGCAGCTGCCGCGGCAGCGGCGGGCGCGGGACACGGACGAGGGCGGGCGCGGGCTCTTCCTGGTGAACCGGCTGGCCCGGCGCTGGGGTGCGACGCGGCTCTCGGGCGGCAAGGTCGTCTGGTTCGAGCTGGGGCTCCGTACCTGAGCGTGCGAACGAAGGGGCCCGGCTTCCCCCCGTACGAGATGTACGGGGGGGAAGCCGGGCCCCTTCGCGTTCCTAGCGCTGCGGGCGTCCCGTCCCCGTGTCCTCCGACACGGTCTCCTCCGTCGGGTCCGGGCCGGGCTCGGTCGCCGGGGAGGTCGGGGGCTTGAGCGTGGGCTCCTCCGTCGGCTCCTCGGTGACCGGGGGCGTCGTGGGCTCGCGGGTGGGCGTCGGCGGCGCGGTCGTCGGGTCCTCGGTGGGCGTCGGCGGGGCGGTCGTCGGGTCCTTGGTGACCGTGGGCTCCGGGGAGGCGGTGGTCGGCTCCTCGGTGGGCTCCTCCGTCGGCGCCTCGGTGGTCTCCTCGGTCCGGGTGGGCTCCCCGGTCGGCTCGACCGCGTACGAGTTGTCGGTCTCCAGGTCGAACTGTGCGTTCGAGCCGCCGTCGAGGGCGCTGGAGGTGTAGTCGCCCCAGATCTGCGCGGGGGTGCGGCCACCGTTGGCGCGCCCCTCGTTGATGGTGTTGGTCAGGGTGACCTGGTTGCCCTTGCTGTCCTCGCCGAAGAGGCCGACGGCGGTGACGAGTTCGGGGGTGTAGCCCACGAACCAGGCGGAACGGTTGTTCTCGGAGGTGCCGGTCTTGCCCGCGGCGGCGTAGTTGCCGGCGGCGCGGTAGCCGGAGCCGCTCTGCACGACGCCCTGCATGCCCTTGGTGACGGTGTCGGCGGCCTCGCGGCTGATGACCTGGCCGCCGATGGCGTCGATGGTCTCGGCCTTGCGGTCCTTGTGCGCGGCGGCCTTCACGAGGGTCGGGGTGACCTTCTTGCCGTGGTTGTCGAGGGTGGCGTAGACGCCGGCCATGTCGAGGGTGGAGGCGCCCATGGTGCCGAGGGACATGGCGGGGGTCTCGCCGAAGTCCGGGCCGTCCTTCATGCCGAGGGCGAGCGCGGTCTTCTTGGTCGCGCTCGGGGTGACGTCGACGATCATCTGGGCGAAGACCGAGTTGATCGACTTGTTCAGGGCCCTCTGCACGGAGACGTTGCCGTAGCTGTAGTCGTCCTCGTTCTCGGGCGCGAAGGGGATGTCGCTGCCGACGACGGGCCGCTTGCTGTTGCCGCTGTAGGTGGTGCCGAGGCCGATGTCCCAGCCGCCCTGGGTCTCCGCCTTGTTGTCGAGGGCGGAGGCGAGCACGATCGGCTTGAAGGTCGAGGCGGGCTGGTAGTCGCGGCGGGTGGCGTTGGACATCCAGTGCTCGGTGGCGCCGACGCCGCCGTACATGGCGACGACCGCGCCGGTCTTCGGGTCGACGGAGGTGGCGCCGGCCTGGACGGTGGCGTCCTTCGCGTCGCCCTTGCGGTCGAGCTTGGCCTCCAGCTGCCGGTCGACGGCCTTGACGAGGTCCTTCTGGCGCTTCTCGTCGATGTTGAGGGTGATCGTCCAGCCGCCGGCCTTGATGTCCTCCTCGCTGACGCCCTGGCGCATCAGCTCCTGGTTGGCGGCCTCGACGATGTAGCCGGTCTGGCCCTCCATGCCGGGGGCGGGCTTCGGCTTCTGCGGGACGGGGAACTTCATCCCGGCGCGCTCGGCCTGGGTGAGCCAGCCCTCGCCGACCATGTTGTCGAGGACGTAGTTCCACCGCTCCTCGACGAGCTTGCGCCCGGTGGTGCTGGCGGAGGTCCAGTCGTACTGGTTGGGGGCCTGGAGCAGCGAGGCGAGGTAGGCGCCCTGGGCGGTGGTGAGCTGGGTGGCGTCGACGCCGTAGTAGGCGCGGGCGGCGGCCTGGATGCCGTAGGCGGAGCGGCCGTAGTAGCTCGTGTTCATGTACCCGGCGAGGATGTCGCTCTTCTGCATCTGCTGGTCGACCTTGATGGCGATGACCATTTCCTTGAGCTTGCGGGTCGCCGTCTGGTCCTGGCTCAGGTAGAAGTTCTTGACGTACTGCTGGGTGATGGTCGAGCCGCCCTGCTTGCCCTGGCCGGTGAGGGTGTTCCAGGCGGCCCGGGTGGTGCCCTTGATGTCGACGCCGTTGTCCTTGTAGAAGGTCTTGTTCTCGGCGGCGACGAAGGCCTTCTGGACCTTCTCGGGGATCTTCTCCAGGCCGACTATCTCGCGGTTGATCTTGCCGGTGCGGGCGAGGATCTTGCCGTTCGCGTACTTGTAGATGTTGCTCTGCATGGTCGCCTCGGCGTTGGCCGTCGGGACGGGGACCATGACGTAGACGGCACCGAGGGCGCCGATGCCGAGCAGGCAGGCCACGAAGAAGGTGCCCAGGAGCTTCTTCCAGGTGAAGAGGCGGCGTATGCCGCTCTTCTTCGCCTTGCTCTTCTTCTCAGGTCGGCCCATGGGTCCTGTCGCTCCACTCGTCGTGTGTTCGGCGCCTCCGGATCAGCTCAGCAAGCTAACACCGACGATGCAGACAAAAAACAACCGATCACGCCTTTTCAGGACGTGAGAATCAGCACCCGCGCCCAGAGGAACCGACGCTCGTACGGGGCCGATGGTTGCGCTCCCGGGGCAAGTTCATGATCAACGCCACCCCGCACCGCCCCCCACCCCGGCTATACATCGTGCGTATACACCCCGTGTAGAGTGCGCCGCATGTCCATCGGTCACACCCTTCTCGGGCTCCTGGAGTCCGGGCCGCGCCACGGTTACGACCTCAAGCGCGCCTTCGACGAGCGATTCGGCCACGACCGGCCGCTCCACTACGGCCAGGTCTACTCGACGATGTCCCGGCTCCTGAAGAACGGCCTGGTCGTCGTCGACGGCGTCGAGGCCGGCGGCGGCCCCGAGCGGAAGCGGTACGCGATCACCGACGCCGGCATCACCGACGTCGCCCAGTGGCTCGCGACACCGGAGAAGCCGGAGCCGTACCTCCACTCCACGCTCTACACCAAGGTCGTCCTGGCCCTGCTCACCGGCCGCGGGGCCGCCGAGCTCCTCGACACCCAGCGGTCCGAGCACCTGCGGCTCATGCGCGAGCTCACCCGCCGCAAGAAGGACGGCGACCTCGCCGACCAGCTGATCTGCGACCACGCGCTCTTCCACCTCGATGCGGACCTGCGCTGGCTCGAACTGACCGCCGCCCGCCTCGACCGGCTCGCCGAGGAGGTCCTCCGATGAGCACCGCCCCCCTGCTCCGGGCCACCGGCCTCACCAAGGCGTACGGCTCCACGCCCGCCCTCTCCGGCGCCGACTTCTCCCTCCGCGCCGGCGAGGTCGTCGCCGTCATGGGCCCGTCGGGCTCCGGCAAGTCCACGCTCCTGCACTGCCTGGCCGGCATCGTGCGCCCCGACGCGGGCACGATCGCCTACGACGGCCGCGAGCTCACCGCCCTCTCCGACACCGCGCGCAGCGCCCTGCGCCGTACGGACTTCGGCTTCGTCTTCCAGTTCGGCCAGCTCGTCCCCGAGCTGACCTGCGTCGAGAACGTCGCCCTGCCGCTCCGTCTGAACGGCGAGAAGCGGAAGGCCGCCGAGGCGAGGGCCGCCGAGTGGCTCGCCCGCCTGGAGGTCGACGCCGTCGCCTCCCACCGGCCCGGCGAGATATCCGGCGGCCAGGGCCAGCGCGTCGCCGTCGCCCGCGCGCTCGTCACCGCCCCGCGCGTGATCTTCGCCGACGAGCCGACCGGCGCCCTCGACTCCCTCAACGGCGAGCGGGTCATGACCCTGCTCACCGACGCCTCGCGGGACACCGGCGCCGCCGTCGTCCTCGTCACCCACGAGGCCCGCGTCGCCGCCTACTCCGACCGCGAGGTCGTCGTCCGCGACGGCGCCGTCCGGGACGCGGAGTGGGTCGCGTGAGGACGTTCACCCGGGACCTCCTGCTCGGCGCCCGGTTCGCGGTCACGGGCGGCCGCACCGGCCTCTTCCGTACGGCCCTGACGGCGACCGGCGTCGGATTCGGGGTCGCACTGCTGCTCCTCGCCGCGTCCTTCCCGAACATGCTCTTCCAGCGGGAGGTGCGGGAGTCGGTCCGCGCCGTCGACGGCAGCGAGGAGGTCACCTCGCCCCGCCCCGACTCCTTCCTCCACCTCGGGCAGACCACGGTCTACCGCGACGACGTCGTCTCCGGCCTGCTCCTCACCCCCGAGGGAGACAGGCCACCGGTCCCGCCGGGCGCCGACGCCTTCCCCGCGACCGGCACGATGCTCGTCTCCCCGGCCCTCCGCGCGCTCCTCGACTCCCCCGAGGGCGCCCTCCTCAAGGAGCGGCTGCCCTACAGGGTCGCGGGGACGATCGGCCCGGCCGGACTCATCGGCCCCGCCGAGCTGCGGTACGTCGCCCACGTCGACTTCCTCACCACCGACAACTACGACGGGCGCGGCGCCCGCTACGGCTGGTCGGTGCCCGAGGAGCCGATGAACGCCTTCCTCGTGCTCCTCGTCGTCGTCGCCTGCGTGGTCCTGCTCCTCCCGGTCCTCGTCTTCGTCGCGACCGCCGTCCGCTTCGGCGGCGAGCAGCGCGACCGGCGCCTCGCCGCGCTCCGGCTCGTCGGCGCGGACACCGCCGTGACCCGGCGGATCGCGGCCGGCGAGTCCCTGGCCGGCGCCTTGCTCGGCCTCGTCGCGGGCCTGGGCCTCTTCGCACTGGCCCGGCGGTTCGCGGGGGCCTTCACCATCTGGGACGTCAACGCCTACCCCGGCGACGTCGTCCCGATGGCCGCGCTCGCCGTCCTCGTCCTCGCCGTCGTGCCCGTCGCCTCGGTCGTCGTCACCCTCTTCGCCCTGCGCGGGGTGGCGATCGAGCCGCTCGGCGTGGTCCGCACGTCCACCCCGCGCCGCCGCAGGGTGTGGTGGCGGCTGCT
This sequence comes from Streptomyces sp. NPDC020807, assembly GCF_040641575.1. Classification (NCBI taxonomy): domain Bacteria; kingdom Bacillati; phylum Actinomycetota; class Actinomycetes; order Kitasatosporales; family Streptomycetaceae; genus Streptomyces; species Streptomyces sp. NPDC020807. The sequence continues at coordinate 140,194 of NZ_JBFADU010000015.1, read as the reverse complement.
GCTCCTCCTGGGCGGCGCCGCCTTCCTCGTACCGCTCGTCGGCGCGATCCAGGTGGAGGAGACGAGCATCGACACGGCCGGTGTCGTCGTCGGTGTCACGCTCGCCCTCGTCGGTCTCACCACCCTCCTGCCGTGGCTCGTCGAGGCGGCGGTGCAGCGGCTGCGCGGCGGCCCGGTCTCCTGGCAGCTCGCGGTCCGCAGGCTCCAGCTGAGCAGCGGGACGGCGGCCCGCGCGGTCAGCGGCATCGTCGTCGCGGCGACCGGCGCGATCGCCCTCCAGATGCTGTTCCAGGCCATGGAGGTCAACTTCACCCGGGCCACGGGCGAGGACACGTCCCGCGCCCAGCTCGCCGTCGGCGCGGACGCCACCACCGGCACCGAGGCGCGCTCCATGATCGAGCGCATCGGCCGGACCGAGGGCGTCACCGGCGTGATCGGCGTCGTCGAGTCGCACGTGTGGCGGCCCGGCCCCCTGAAGGCCGGCGAGGAGTTCGCCCCCATGGCCTCGCTCCGGGTCGGGGACTGCGCCTCCCTCGCGGAGTTCGCCACCCTTCCGAGCTGCGAGGACGGCGACGTCTTCGTCTTCCTCGCGCACGGCGCCCAGGGCGGCCCCGCCGACACCTGGGTCACCGACGCGGCCCGCCCCGGCTCGGCGGTCGCCCTGCGTGACCCGCACCCGCTCCCGGGCGCCCCCAAGGCCTCCGGGAAGGCTCCCCGGTGGCGGATCCCCGCCGACGCCCGGGTCGTGGACTCCCGGCCCGACCCGACGGGCGTCTACCAGTACGGCGTCCTCGCCACCCCGTCGGCGGTCGACGCGGCCCTCCTCGACGAGCCCGACGCGCAGACCATGGTCCGGCTCGACCCGGCGGTGCCCGAGGCCGCCGACCTCGTACGGAACGCGGCGGCGGCCCTCGACCCCACGGCCTGGGTCCGCACGCTCCAGGACACCCAGGCGAGCGCGCAGTTCAGCAGCGTCCGCACCGGCATCCTCGTCGGCTCGACCCTGACGATGCTCCTCGTCGCGGCCTCGCTCCTGGTCACGACCCTGGAGCAACTGCGGGACCGCAAGCGCCTGCTGTCCTCGCTCGTCGCCTTCGGCACCCGCCGCTCCACCCTGAGCTGGTCGGTGCTCTGGCAGACGGCGGTCCCGATCCTCCTCGGTCTCGCGCTCTCGGTGGCGGGCGGCCTCGCGCTCGGGGTGGTCCTGCTGCGGATGACGGGCCAACAGGTCCGCGACTGGTGGGCGTTCCTGCCCGTCGTCGGCATCGGCACCGCGCTCATCGCCGCCGTGACGCTCCTGAGCATGCCGCTCCTGTGGCGCCTGATGCGCGCGGACGGCCTGCGCACGGAGTAACCCCCCGGGCAGGTGTACGAGGACGGGTCCCCGTTTCAGGAATCGGCGCCCCCGCCCTCGTACACCCGTACCGGCAGCCCCCTCATGTCCTCCCGCAGCGCCTCCGCGAGCTCCTCGAACTCCGCGTGCCGGGCCGCGCCCGCGCGCATCGCGAGGGCGATCCGCCGGGTCGGCGCGGGCTCGGCGAAGAGCCCCGTCCACAGGGCGTGGTTGCGGGCGGTCTCGACGGTCACCGCGGTGCGGGGCAGCAGGGTGACCCCGAGTCCGCCGGCGACCAGCTGCACGAGGGTGGAGAGCCCGGCGGCCGTGGTGGTCACCTCGGCCCCGTCCGTGCGGCCCGCCTCCCGGCAGATGTCGAGGGCCTGGTCGCGCAGGCAGTGCCCCTCGTCGAGGAGGAGGAGCCGGAGCTCCTTGAGGGCCTCGCGCGGGATGTCGTCCCGGCCGGCGAGCGGATGCCCCTCGGGCGTGACGAGTACGAAGTCCTCGTCGAAGAGCGGGAGTTCGGTGACGCCGGGGACCCCGAGGGGCACGGCGAGGAGGAGCAGGTCGAGCCGCCCGGCCGCGAGCCCCTCCAGGAGGCTGGCGGTCTGCTCCTCGTGGACCTGGAGGTCGAGCTCGGGGTAGCGGCGGTGGACGAGCCGCAGGACGGTCGGCAGCAGGTAGGGCGCGACCGTCGGGATCACACCGAGCCGCAGGACCCCGGTGAAGGGCGCCTGCGCGGCCTCCGCCTCCTCCATGAGCTCCGCGACGGCGTCGAGGACGGCCCGCGCGCGGACCGCGAGCCGCTCCCCGGCGGGCGAGAGCAGCACCTTTCTCGTCGTACGCTCGAGGAGCTGGACACCGAGTGCCTCTTCGAGCGCCGAAACCGCGCCCGAGAGCGCGGGCTGGCTCATGCCGATGGCCGCCGCCGCGTCGCGGAAGTGCAGATGCTCGGCGACCGCGAGGAACGCCCTGAGCTGCGAGAGGCTCGGCTGCTTGCCGCGGGACGGGCCGTGCGCGGGACTGTACGGGGATGCCACTGATAACCACCTTCGATCAACACGACCCACTCTAGCTATTTCCCTGATCAATGCACTCCGTGCCATGCTGGGATCACGTCCAACCCCCACGGAAGACCCCAAAAGGGATCCTTCCTGTTTTCGCAAGGAGAGCGCGTGCTCACTGTCGGTGACAAGTTCCCCGCGTACGACCTGACCGCCTGCGTGTCGCTGGAGAGCGGCAAGGAGTTCGAGCAGATCGACCACAAGTCCTACGAGGGCAAGTGGCGTGTGGTGTTCTTCTGGCCGAAGGACTTCACCTTCGTCTGCCCCACCGAGATCGCCGCGTTCGGCAAGCTGAACGACGAGTTCGCGGACCGCGACGCCCAGATCCTCGGCGTCTCCGGCGACTCCGAGTTCGTCCACCACGCCTGGCGCAAGGACCACGCCGACCTGCGTGACCTGCCCTTCCCGATGCTCGCCGACTCGAAGCACGAGCTCATGCGCGACTGCGGCGTCGAGGGCGAGGACGGCTTCGCGCAGCGCGCCGTCTTCATCGTGGACCCGAACAACGAGATCCAGTTCACCATGGTGACCGCCGGCTCCGTCGGCCGTAACCCCAAGGAGGTCCTGCGGGTCCTCGACGCCCTCCAGACGGACGAGCTCTGCCCGTGCAACTGGAACAAGGGCGAGGGCACCCTCGACGCCGCCGCGCTCCTCTCCGGCGAGTAAGGACACCCACTGAGATGGCTCTCGACGAACTCAAGTCCGCCATACCGGACTTCGCGAAGGACCTGAAGCTGAACCTCGGTTCGGTCATCGGCAACAGCGAGCTCCCGCAGCAGCAGCTCTGGGGCACCGTGCTCGCCTGCGCGATCGCCTCGCGCTCGCCGAAGGTCCTCAAGGAGCTGGAGCCCGAGGCGCAGGCCAACCTGAAGCCCGAGGCGTACGAGGCGGCCAAGGCCGCCGCCGCGATCATGGCGATGAACAACGTCTTCTACCGGACCCGGCACCTGCTGTCGGACCCCGAGTACGGGACGATGCGCGCGGGTCTGCGGATGAACGTCATCGGCAAGCCGGGCGTCGAGAAGGTCGACTTCGAGCTCTGGTCGCTGGCCGTCTCCGCGATCAACGGCTGCGGCCAGTGCCTGGACTCGCACGAGCAGGTCCTGCGCCAGGCCGGCGTCGACCGCGAGACGATCCAGGAGGCCGTCAAGATCGCCGCGGTGATCCAGGCGGTCGGCGTCACGCTGGACGCGGAGGCCGTGCTCGCCGAGTAGGCGGCACACCCAACGCGGGAAGGGCCCCGGGGTCGACGACTCCGGGGCCCTTTCGCATGCCGTCACGCGTCACGCGTCACGCCGTCACGACTTCAGCGCCTTCATCAGGGCCAGCATGTCCTGGGCCATCGGCACGTCGATCCCGGAGAGGTCGATCGGCTTGGTCTTCTGGACCGACTCTCCCTTGTCCTCGTCCCACGTGGACATGGCGTAGATGTTGAGCGAGATCTCCACCTGCCCGTCGAGCACCACCATCGTGGCTCCCCCGTTGTCCGCGCTGACGTCGGCGTAGGCCTTCTCCCCGACGCCCTCGAACGGCTGCACCGCGAAGTAGCGCCGGGTGTTGTCGTCGAACTCGGGCCCGGGGTCCGTCACCAGGTGGCGGACGTAGCTGAGCGTCCCGCTGTAGCCGGTCTCCGGCGGCCCGAACGTCACCGAGCAGTTCGCCACGTCCATCGAGGACTCGCCGGTCCGGCCCTCCGGGTCGCCCTCCACGGGCTCGCCCTGCGGGCTCCTCGACGCGCTGTCCCCGCTGTCGGAGGACCGCTCGCCGAGGATGCCGACGAGCTGCCTCAGTTCGGCCTTCTCGCAGAGGTTCCCCACGGCCTTGTACCCGCCGAGGTCGACCTCCGCCTCCCCCTGCCGCTGCTCGTACGCGTACAGCCCGCCGCCCCACACCACCGACGCGGCGAGCGCGCCGCCGAGTGCCCACAGCCACGGGCGGCGGGCCCGGGGCGGGCGGGGCTCGCCGGGCGGCGGGGTCCGGTCGAGGACCTCCGTCGAGTAGAAGGGGTCGCCTTCGCCGAGTTCCGGTTCGGAGATCACGCGCCGCCCTCCCTCTTCGCCGCGCCGGGTGCCGGCGTCGGCGCCACTTCGAACGCGGTCGCCCCGCGCGGTTCCGGCGAGGTCCGCAAGGCCTGTTCGGTGCTGTACGCGCGGAGGTAGCCGACCACCGTGTTGGAGACGGCGACCAGCGGGACGGCGACGACGGCGCCGCCGATGCCGGCCGTCAGACCGCCCGCCGCGACCGCGAGGACGACGGCCAGCGGGTGGACCCGCACGGCCCGGCCGAGGATGAACGGCTGGAGGACGTGGCCCTCGATCTGCTGGACCGCGAGGACGACCACGAGCACCATCAGCGCGGTGAACAGGCCGTTGGTGACGAGCGCGACGACCACCGCGAGGGCGCCGGAGATGACCGCGCCGACCAGCGGGATGAAGGCGAAGAGGAAGATGAAGACGGCGAGCGGTACGGCCATGGGCACGTCGAGGAACCACAGTCCGAGGCCGATGAAGACCGCGTCGATCAGGGCGACGAGGACCGTGCCCCGCACGTAGGCGGTGAGGGTCCGCCAGGCGCGCGGCCCGGCTCCGGCGACGCCGGGGCGGGCCTGCGCCGGCACCAGCTTCAGCGTCCACTCCCAGACCTTCTTCCCGTCGTAGAGCAGGAAGAGCGTCGAGAACATGGCGAGCAGGATCCCGGTGATCACCTCGACGAGGACGGTGACGCCCTGGAAGCCGACGGTGGTGATCTGTTCGGCGTTGGCGCCGATGGAGTCGCTGAGGTTCTTCGCGATTCCGTTGATCTGCTGCTCGGTCACGTGGAAGGGACTGTTGAGGAGTCCGGTCTTGAGCTCCTCGATGCCGTCCCTGACCCGGTCGGACAGGTTGTCGATGTTGTCCATGACCTGCCACACCACGAACCAGCCGACGAGGCCCATGACGACGAAGCCGGAGACGGCGGTGACGGCGGTGGCCAGCCCGCGGGGCAGTCCCTTGCGGCGGAGCATGGCCACGGTGGGCTGGAGCAGGGCGGTGACGAGGAGCGCGGCGACGAAGGCGAGGACGACCAGCTGGACGGAGCTGATCACCTTCATCAGGACCCAGACGGTCCCGGCGAGGACGAGGAGCCGCCAGCTCGCCTCGGCCGCGACCCGCATGCCCCAGGGGATCGCGGCGACCGGGTCGGGCCGGGCGGCGACGGCGGGGGCGTACGTCGGGGGCGCGGGGACGGACGGGACGGGCTCGCCGTGGGTCTCCGCCGCGCCGCGGGTCTCCGCCGCGCCGTGGGTCTCCACCGCGTGCCCGGGGGCGGCCGGGGCCGGCGCAGGAGCGTCTCCGGCGCCTTCGGGGACGGCGGGCCGCTTCTCGTACGCCGGTGCGGGACGCGCGGTCGCCCGGTCGTCCTCGTCCTCGCCGTACGTCGGTCCGAGCAGCGGGCCCAGGGGGTCCTCGCGCTCGGCCTCGGCCCTGCGCTCGTCCAGGCGTTCGCCCATGCGGCTCAGGCCACGGCCCAGCCGCTCCAGCCATCCCGGCAGTCTCGACATCGCTTTCCTCTTCCCCCCGCTCGCCCCGGTCGTCTCGGCAACCTACACGGCCCGCGCGCAGGAAGCCCCCCACCGTAGGACGGTGAGGGGCTTCCCGAGGTTGAGCGCGCCGGTTTCTAGTACCAGCGGTGGGACTGCCAGAAGGACCAGGCGCCGCAGGGGCTGCCGTAGCGGCCGTCCATGTAGCTGAGGCCCCACTTGATCTGGGTCGCCGGGTTGGTCTGCCAGTCGGCGCCGGCCGAGGCCATCTTGGAGCCCGGCAGGGCCTGCACGAGGCCGTAGGCGCCGGAAGACGGGTTGGTGGCGCGGTAGTTCCAGCCGGACTCGTGGTCCACGATGTTGCTGAAGCACTGGAACTGCGTCGACGACATCATCGAGCGGGCGATCGACTTGATCTCGGAGACGCTGTACGAGCCCTGCGCGGCGTAGGAGACGGACTCGCGGATGGCGGACCGGCTGGCGCGCTCGGCCTCCTCCTTCTCGCGCTGCTTCCGCTCCTCCTCGGCCTTGGCCTTGGCGGCGGCCTCGTCGGCCGCCTCCTTCTTGGCCTCGGCGTCCTTGGCGGCGCGCAGGCGGGCGGACTCCTCCGCGGCCTTGCGGGCGGTGGAGTCCGCGGCGGCGGCCTGGACGTCGGCCTGCTCCGAGAGGGAGGAGACCTGTACCTGGGCCTGCTCGCCCGCGGGGATGTCCGCGAGCAGCGTCGTGTCGGCCGCGGTGGCCTCGAAGTTGTCGTCCGAGGCCTGGACGGCGTTGCCCGAGGCAACGCCGACGACAGCGCCGACGGTGGTGACCGCAGTGGCCGAAGCCACCGCGAATCCCCGGACCGAGATCCGGCTCACACGGTTTCCTTCCAGCATCGCCCGCACGTGTGACCACGCGGGCGAAATCGTGCCCCTTGCGCTGGTCTCCGACGTACTGGGTCACTGAAGACACGGGCCCGTGGTGCTGTGGGCGGCATACGGCTGACGACTGTGGAGTTGTTGCGGGGTTGCGCACCCCTGAGGGTGCACGTGTGCCGTATGCGGGGCCTGACGGAAGCAAGACTCTGCCGGACGGCAACGCCGCAAGGCAATTCCGGGTTGCGTGTGAAAGCTCACACCCGGGGAATCGTCCGTGATTTGACGGATCATGCGGACACGGGGGCGCCGCCCGACTAAGCTCCTCCGCTTCGCCGGGCGGCGCCAACTGCCGTACAGGGACGCATCCCTGCCTATCGGGACCCATCGGTCCCTATCTGGTCAGATCTGACCGTCCTCCAGCATCTCGGTCACGAGCGCGGCGATCTGGGAGCGCTCGGAGCGGGTGAGCGTGACGTGGGCGAAGAGCGGATGGCCCTTCAGCTTCTCGACCACGGCGACGACTCCGTCGTACCGGCCGACCCTGAGGTTGTCCCGCTGGGCGACGTCGTGGGTCAGAACGACCCGCGAATTCGCCCCGATTCGGGACAGAACGGTCAACAGGACGTTCCGTTCCAGGGACTGGGCCTCGTCCACGATGACGAACGCGTCGTGGAGCGAGCGGCCGCGGATGTGGGTGAGCGGCAGGACCTCCAGCATCCCGCGGCTGAGCACCTCCTCGATGACCTCGCGGCTCGCGACCGAGGACAGCGTGTCGAAGACCGCCTGGGCCCAGGGGCTCATCTTCTCGGACTCGCTGCCCGGCAGGTAGCCGAGCTCCTGGCCGCCGACCGCGTACAGCGGGCGGAAGACCATCACCTTCTGGTGCTGGCGGCGCTCCAGGACGGCTTCGAGGCCCGCGCAGAGCGCGAGCGCCGACTTGCCCGTACCGGCGCGGCCGCCCATGGAGATGATGCCGACGTCGGGGTCGAGGAGCAGGTCGAGCGCGATCCGCTGCTCGGCGCTGCGGCCGTGCAGGCCGAAGGCCTCGCGGTCGCCCCTGACGAGCCGGACGTCCCCGTCGGCGGTGACCCGGCCGAGGGCCTTGCCGCGCTCCGACTGGAGCACGAGGCCGGTGTGGACCGGGAGGTCGGCGGCCTCCGGCACGTGGATGCTGTGCTGTTCGAAGAGCAGGTCGACCTGCTCGCCGGAGAGCGCGAGCTCGGACATGCCGGTCCAGCCGTTGGCGTCCGTGATGGCGAGCTCGGCGCGGTACTCCTCCGCGAGGAGGCCGACCGAGGACGCCTTGATCCGCAACGGCAGGTCCTTCGAGACCACCGTGACGTCGTACCCCTCCGCCTGGAGGTTGCGTGCGACCGCGAGGATCCGTGAGTCGTTGTCCCCCAACCTGTAGCCGGCGGGCAGGACGCCGGGGTCGGAATGGTTGAGTTCGACACGCAGCGTGCCGCCGAGCTCCCCGATGGGGAGCGGGGCGTCGAGGCGTCCGTACCTCACCCGGAAGTCGTCGAGCAGGCGCAGGGCCTGCCGGGCGAAGTACCCGAGCTCGGGGTGGTGTCGCTTGGCCTCCAATTCGGTGACCACGACGATCGGGAGCACGACCTCGTGCTCGTCGAAGCGGGACACGGCGTTGGGGTCGGCCAGCAGGACGCTGGTGTCGAGAACATAGGTGCGCCGGTCGTTAAGGCGGCGCTTCGTGCTGGTCACCACGGAAGGACAGACCCCCTCTGAAGACCCCTGTGAGGTCGGGGCGCGACGGAACCGGTGTCGCTACGGAATGGGACCGGGCTCAGGCCGCCATGCGCGGGCCGAAGCTCGGCCCTCCGCTTCTCCCGTGCTTGTCCCGCACGGTCGTCGTGGTGCAAGGGGCCTCCCGGGTGGCGGTCTCCGTGCCGCTCACTTCACCAGGGATATGCCCTCGATCCGGTGCTGCCATGCCATGGCATATGACGACGTGTTCATGAACACGAGATGATCGGTTCCGAGAGGGTTCTGACCGTTTAGCCGATCAGGTTCCTTGGGGTCGGTCAGGTCGGTCAGGTGCCGTAGCGCCGGTGCCGCGCCGCGTAGTCGCGCAGCGCCCGCAGGAAGTCGACCTTGCGGAAGGCCGGCCAGTGGACCTCGCAGAAGTAGTACTCGGAGTGCGCGCTCTGCCAGAGCATGAACCCGGACAGCCGCTGCTCTCCGCTGGTGCGGATCACCAGGTCCGGATCGGGCTGGCCGCGCGTGTAGAGGTGCTCCGAGATGTGCTCGACGTCGACGATCTCGGCGAGCTCCTCGAAGCTCGTGCCGCGCTCCGCGTGCTCCAGGAGCAGCGAGCGGACCGCGTCGGCGATCTCCTGCCGGCCGCCGTAGCCGACCGCCACGTTGACGAGTATTCCCGTGTGGTGGCGGGTGGCCTGCTCGGCCTCCTTGAGGACCGCCTGCGTGCGGGCGGGGAGCAGGTCCATCGTCCCCACGTGGTGGACGCGCCAGCGGCCGTCGGCCGCGAGCGAGCGCACCGCGTTCTCGATGATGCCGAGCAGCGGGACGAGCTGCTCCTCGGGGCGGTTCAGGTTGTCGGTGGAGAGCATCCAGAGCGTCACGACCTCGACGTCCGTCTCCGCGCACCAGCCGAGCAGCTCCGTGATCTTGTCCGCGCCGGCCTTGTGCCCCTGCTCGGGCGTCCCCCCGGACGCCTTGGCCCAGCGCCGGTTCCCGTCGAGAATGACGCCGATGTGCTTGGGCACCTGGGCGTGGTCGAGGCGGCCTTCCACCCGGCGTGCGTAGAGCCTGTACACCAGGTCGCGCAGGTTCACCGTTCTTTACCTCTCCATGCTGCGTGCGACCCGCCCGGCAGCGGCGGTCCGCAGGCCGCCACACTACTGCGCAAGGGCGACGCGCTCCCAGCCCGGGACTGTCACAAGTCCGTGATAAAGAGGGATACGTGACTGATTCCCCCGTGTATCTCGCCTCCCCGGACCGCTACGACGCGATGGAGTACCGCCGTTCCGGCCGCAGCGGCCTCAAGCTCCCCGCCATCTCCCTCGGCCTCTGGCACAACTTCGGCGACGACCGCGCGCTCGACAACCAGCGCGCCATCCTGCGCCGCGCCTTCGACCTGGGCGTGACCCACTTCGACCTGGCCAACAACTACGGCCCGCCGCCCGGCTCCGCCGAGCTGAACTTCGGCAAGCTCTTCGCGCAGGACTTCGCGCCGTACCGCGACGAGCTGATCGTCTCGACCAAGGCCGGTTACGAGATGCACCCCGGCCCCTACGGCGAGTGGGGCTCCCGCAAGTACCTGATGTCCTCGCTCGACGCCTCCCTCCGGCGGATGGGCCTCGACTACGTCGACATCTTCTACTCGCACCGCTTCGACCCGGACACCCCGCTGGAGGAGACGATGGGGGCCCTGGCCTCCGCCGTGCAGCAGGGCAAGGCGCTGTACGTCGGCGTCTCCTCGTACAACAGCGAGCAGACCGCCGAGGCGGCCCGCATCCTGCGCGAGATGGGCGTCCGCCCGCTCATCCACCAGCCGTCGTACTCGATGATCAACCGCTGGACCGAGGACGACGGCCTCCTCGACACCCTGGAGGCGGCCGGCATGGGCTGCATCTCCTTCGTGCCGCTGGCGCAGGGCCTGCTGACCAACAAGTACCTGAAGGGCATCCCGGAGGGCTCGCGGGCCACCCAGGGCAAGTCCCTCGACCCGAACCTGCTCTCCGACGAGGTCCTGCGCCGCCTGCGCGGCCTCGCGGACATCGCCGAGCGGCGCGGGCAGTCGCTCGCGCAGCTCGCGCTGTCGTGGGTGCTGCGGGACGAGCGGATGACCTCGGCGCTGATCGGCGCGTCCAGCGTCGCGCAGCTGGAGGAGAACGTGGCCGCGCTCGCGGGCGCCCCGCTGACGGCGGAGGAGCTCAAGGAGATCGACTCGTTCGCGGTCGACACCGAGGGCACGAACATCTGGGCCCGCCGGGGCTGACACCCCCGCCCGCGTGCGGGCAAAGAAAACGGGCCGGTCCGTGGGGGGGATACGGACCGGCCCGAGGGGGGGTTTCCACCATAACCCTTCGATAGCCGTGTTGCGCGCCACGTGCAGCGAACTGGGCGCTCGGTTTTCGCCGGATCCCAGGCAGGACAAGGGGTCCGATGCCGGATGGCGGGTTTGCGCCCCGGCGTGGCGGCGGAGTTCCGTCCCTCCGACGGGGGACGGGGTCGCGGGGCCGGGGTTGACGCGGAGCCGGTCACCGGCCGGCCGTTCACGGCTGGGCGGTGAACGCCCCTAGCAGCAGCCCCAGCAAACCGCCGACCAGCATGAACGGCCCGAAGGGGATCGCGGAGGAGCGCCCGGCGCGCCGCAGGGCGACGAGCCCGAACCCGTACACCGCGCCGAGCAGGAAGCCCGCGAACGCCCCGGCGAAGAGGACGCCCCAGCCGTACCAGCCGAGGGCGGCGCCGAGCGGGAGCGCGAGCTTGACGTCCCCGAAGCCGAGACCGGCCGGGTTGACGAGGAAGAGCAGAAGATAGGACCCCCCTAGCGTGAGCGCGCCGAGGAGCGCGCCGGGCCAGGACCCCGCCTCGTACGGCAGGAGCTCGGCGAGGCCGAGGAGCAGCGGGACGGCGGCGGCGAGCGGGAGGGTGAGCCCGTCGGGAAGCCGGTGCACGCGCGCGTCGACGCAGGCGAGGAGGACGGCGAAGGGCGCGCCGAGCAGCCAGACCGCGAGCTCGGGCCGGGGCCCGCCGGTGGCGGCGGCGAGCGCGGCGCAGGTCAGCGCGGTGGCCCCGGCGAGGAGCGGGGTGGTGTACGGGGCGGGGGTCGTCGCGCAGGCCGCGCGCCCCGGCCCGCCGAGCCAGCCGCGGCCGGGCCCGGCGAGCGGGTGCCCGGCGGGGCAGCGGTCGCGCCAGGGCTCCTCGGCGGGGACGGAGAGCCGGTACGCGGCACGCGGGACGAGCAGCCCGACGGCGGAGCCCCAGAGGGCGGCGAGGGCGATCACGGCGTACACCACGGGCTGACCCTAGGGCGACGGGACGGCTACGGTCTGGCGCATGGGGAAATGGGCGGACGGGCGGGGAACGCTGTCGGTGGCCGGGCGGGTCCTGCCGCTGGAGGTGGCGGCGTCGTACCGGGCGCGGCGGCGGGGGCTCCTCGGCAGGGACGGCGTCACGGGCGCGCTGCTGATCACCCGGACGAACAGCGTCCACACCTTCGGGATGCGCTTCCCGATCGACGTGGCCTACCTGGACCGGCGCATGCGGGTCACGGCGGTGCGGACGATGCCCCCGGGGCGGCTGGGGATGGTGAGGTGGCGGGCCCGGCACGTCCTGGAGGCGGAGGCGGGCGCGATGGCGGGGTGGGGGCTGGGACCCGGCGTCCAGGTGACGGTCACGGCGGACCCGACCCGAGCAGCGTGAAGGCCCCGTAGAGGCCGGAGGCGAGCGCGAGCCCGGCGAGGACGGGGACGGCGGTCCGGGTCCGCAGCCCCGCGAGGGCGACGGCCGGCGGCAGGAGCAGCCCGAAGGCGGGCATCATCAGGCGCGGCCGGGAGCCGAAGTACGCGGCGCCGACGAGCGAGACGAAGACGACGCCGATCGTGTAGACGAGCAGGGGCAGCGGCTGCTTCTGCCGTACGCAGAGGGCGACGAGCCAGCCGAGGAGCGCGAGCGCGGCGCAGAGCCCGAGGGCGGCGGGCCAGGGCAGGCCCAGGACGAACCGGGCGAGGGCGACGCCGAAGTCGATGGAGTTGCCCCAGGCGGCCTGGACGTCGAAGTAGGCGGTGGGACTCCCCTGCCGGACGCCGACGTACGCGACGTACGCGAGCCAGCCCAGCGGGGCGACGAGCACGCCGGTCAGCATGCGCGCGGGCAGCCTCCGGTCCCGTACGACCGCGACGAGGGCCGTGATCCCGAGGGCGGCGATCAGGGCGGCGGCGGTGGGCCGGGTGAGTCCCGCGAAGGCGCAGAGGACGCCGGCGAGGATCCAGCGCCCGCGCAGGACGGCGTAGAGGGACCAGGCGGCGAGGGCGGTGAAGAGCGTCTCCGTGTACGCCATGGACTGCACGAAGGCGGTCGGGTACACGCCCCAGAGGACGGCGAGGAGCACGCCCACGCGCTCGCCGCCGACGTGGGCGCCGCAGCGGTGAATGCCGAGGGCGGCGGCGAGTCCGGCGGTCCAGGAGACGAGGAGCCCGGCGGTGGCGGCGTCGACGGGGAGGACGGCGGAGAGCCCGCGCTCCAGGAGCGGGAGGAGCGGGAAGAAGGCGAGGTCGGAGTGGACGTCCCCGTTGGGGAGGGTGACCTCGTACCCGTACCCGTTCTCGGCGATCCGGACGTACCAGACGGAGTCCCAGCGCCCGCTGAGGCGGTGCCAGCCGTCCTTGCCGGTCGCGACGGAGGCGAGGGCGAGGACGGCGAGGCCGACGAGGCGGGCGGCGAGGTAGCCGAGGAGGGCCGTGCGCGGTGCGTGGTGCGTCAGCTGTGTCTGGTGGGGCGGGGACATCCCCCGATTATCAACGGCTCAGGCAGGACAACAGGAAACCGGCCTTATGCGGACGAACTTCGCGGCGAGGGCGGGCCCCAACTGGTGCACGAGGGCGTGGCCGGGCTCCTGCGGGGACGGCAGGTCGCCGAGGAAGGAGGTGACGATGACCTCGTCGATGTCGATGACACCGCGAGAGCACTGCTCTTCGAGGAAGGCGAGGGTACGGCGCCAGTCGGCGGCGGAGGGGTCCTCGCCGAGGAAGGAGCGGACGGCGCCCTGGACGACGTCCCAGAAGAAGACGTGGGGATGGACGTCACCCTGGGCGAAGAGATGGGACTCGTACGCGCCCCGGTACTCGGGGATCCGGGTGACGAGGTCACTGACCAGCTGAACACTGAGACTCGATGAGGGAGTCGGTGTCGACGTCATCAGCAGCTCACTTCGGACGGCTCGCTGTGGAGGTGGGGATGGGTCACGCTCGTTCCAGAATGCTCCTGCCCGGGCCCCGCGTCCCGACACTTTTGCGCTTTCCTGACGTCGACTTTCGGAGGGTTTTCCACAGGGGGTGCGAACTGTCCCCCTTCCGTGGATCGTTGCGCGTATGTACGAGTTGGCGATCCTCGCCAGGGGCGGGGTACTCCTCACGGGCCGGGCACGCGCGGCGGGCTGGTCGCCGGCCCGGCTGACGACGCGCCTGCGCCGCGAGGGCTGGCAGCCGGTCTGCCGGGGCGCGTGGGCGATGCCGGGGAAGGAGGTGGACTGGCGGGTCCGGGCGACGGCGGTCCAGATACTGCGCCCGGAGCTGGTGTGCAGCCACGGGACTGCGGCGCGGCTGCACCGGATCGAACGCCTGGGCCGCCCGGCGGACCCGCTGCTGGACTTCACGGTCCCGGCCCCCCGCACGACGAGCGTCGCCGGCACCCGCGTCCGCTCCCTCCCCCTGACGGCCGGGGACTGGTCGATCCGCCGGGGCCTGCGCACGACGACCCCGGCGCGGACGGTCGGCGACCTGATACGGGCGAGCACGAGCCGCGAGGAGGCGGTGGTGATCGCGGACTCGGCCCTGGGACGGCGGACGGTGGACGGCGTACGCCGCGACCCCCTGGTCCGCCACGAGGACCTGGCGACGGAACTCGCCACCCTCCGAAGGCCCGGCGGACGCAGGGCCCGCACCTGGCTGGCCCTGACGGAGGCGTCCTCGGGCTCCCCGGCGGAGACGGTGGCACGGCTGCGGATGCGGGACGCGGGGATGTTCCCGGAGTCCCAGCCGCTCCTGTCCACGGGAGACGGCCGGTGGCCCGCCCTGCGCCCGGACTTCCTCTTCCGCGAGGCGGGCCTGGCGGTCGAGGTGGAGGGGTACGCGTTCCACGGCAGCCGCGCGGCCCACGAACGGGACGCGGCCCGGTTCAACGCGCTGTCGGCGTGCCCGGAGGTGCGACGGATCCTGCGGTTCACGGCACGGGACGTCTTCGGCCGCCCCGAGTACGTGATCGGGACGATCAGGGCGGCGCTGGCGGCGCTGGCGACGCCGCCGCCGTGGTCGCCGCGGTCGCCCGGACCTACCGGACCTGCCGGACCTGCCGGACCTGCCGGACCTACCGGACCTATCGGGGCAGGGTGACCCAGGACTTCACCCCTCGGACACCCCGCTCCCCGCCCCACTCCCCTCCCCAGTCGTCCACGGCCGCGTCAAGGAGCCAGAGCGAGCGACGGCGGCGGTCCGCACAGAGGGCCTCGACATCGGGGTCGGGGTGGGCGGGGTGCTGGTCCCAGACGAGGATCCGCAGCGCGTCGGCGCGATGACGGAGGAAGAGGTGGAGGTCGACTCCCGGCGCGAGCCGGGCGGCCGTCCCGACGAGCTCGGTGACGACGAGCAGCGCGGCGAGACTGTGCCCGTCGAGCCCGTGGGCCCGGAGCACGGCCGACACGGCGGCACGGGCGACGGCGGCGCTGCGGGGGTCGCCGGGGAGGGTGAGGCTGTACGCGAGGGACGGTGCGCTCCCGGCGCCCGGACGGGGCGGGGCAGCCGCTGGGCAGAGGGTGGGGGCGAGGACGGTGCGGAGGGTCGGCGACATGGCGGACTCCTGTGCCTGGACGGATGGTTGACCTGCGGTACTGGGGTGTCGGTCACTCGGTCGTCGGCGCGCACGAATGGCTCACGGCGTGGTGGTGGCATGTCTCCCTGACGCGGGCGCGCCCCTCCCAGGGGAGGAGGTTGCGGGCGGGACCGCGCGATGCACTTCCACTCGTGCGGTGCGTGAGCGGTGCGTTACTCAATGTAGGGCATGCAGGAGTACGTGTACTACGGTTCGCGGAATCCACTCCTTCTCGACCAAGGCGCGCGCGCCCGTGCAGACTGGCCCCACCACCGGAAGGGGATCGGATGCCGCCGAGGAGCACACCCACCGCGCGCCAGCGGCGAGTTGGCACGGAGCTGCGCAAGATGCGGATCGCGGCAGGGCTGAGCACCGAGCGCGCGGCCGCCCTCCTCGGCGTCCCCCGGACGAACATCCCGAACATGGAGTCCGGCAGGTCCGGCATCAGCGAGGCCCGCGTCCGCGCACTGGCGGCCAACTACGGTTGCGAGGAGCGCCAGTTCGTCGACGCGCTCGCCACCATGGCCACCGACCAGGACAAGGGTTGGTGGGAGCGGTACCGGACCCGCCTCCCGGACGCCCTGCTCGACATCGCCGAGATGGAGTGGCACGCGGACCGCCTCCGTATCGCGGTACCGATCCACCTCCCCGGCCTGTTCCAGACCGAGGACCACGCCCGCGCGGTCTTCGCCCAGGTCGTCCCGCGCCTCGCCGAGGCCGACCTCGCGGCGCGGCTGGCGCTGCGGATGGACCGGCGGCAGGTACTGGACCGGCGCGACCCGCCACGGGTCGAGGCCATCGTCCACGAGGCGGCCCTGCGCATCGAGTTCGGCGGCACGGCGACGACCGTGGACCAGCTGGAGCACATCGCGAAACTCGCCGAGCGCGAGCACGTCACCGTACGCGTGATCCCGTTCAAGGCGGGCGGCTTCCCCGGCGCCGGCCAGTCGGTCATCTACGCCACCGGACCGGTCCCCCGGCTCGACGTCGTGGAGCTCGACGCCACACACGGTCCGGAGTTCCTCGACGAGGAACCGCAGCTGGCGAAGTACCGCGCCCAGCTCGACGAGCTGGAGTCACGTGCGCTGCCCGCGCGGGAATCCGTCACCTTCATCCGCAACGTCGCCGACGAGCTCTAGGAGCAGCAGCCATGCCGAAGGACCGGGACATCACCTGGGAAGCGCCCGCGTGCGGCGAGGGGGCGAACTGCTACCGGCTCGGGACGGACGAGGACGGCAACAGCTACATCGCCGTCCTCGGCCAGGAGGACCGTTACCTCACCGACAGCCGTGACGCCCTGCGCAACCTCATCCTCGACATCAAGGCCGGCAAGGCGGACCACCTGCTGTAGGGTGCGCCACGGATCAGGGCTGGACCACGGTCGTCCGCGGGAAGGACACCTCCACGCGCCGGTTCTTCCGCCGGCCCTCCTCCGTGGAGTTGTCGGCGATCGGGTAGTCCTCGCTGTACCCACGGATGTCGAACGCCGTCCCGGGTTCCAGATTCCGCGCCAGCACCTGCTGCACGGCGACGGCCCGCTCCTTGGAGAGCTTGAGCCCGTGCTCGTACGTCCCCAGGTTGTCGGTGAACCCGAAGACCCGCACCCGACTGGACCCGAGCTTCCGGACCTCGGCCGCGATGGCGGCGATACGGGCGGTGGCGGTGGGGCTGAGCTTGGCGCTGTTCTTGGGGAAGAGGACCTCGGCCTGGAGGGCGAAGGTGACGTCCACGTTGGTGTCCTGGCGTCGCTCGGCGCCGCCCTCCTCCTCGACGATCTGCTTGATGTCGAGGACCTTCGCGGGGGCGAGGGTGGCGCCCTCCGGGAGCATGAGGCCGGGCGCGTTGGGATCGATGGCGGGCGGAGGCTCGGCACTGGCGGCGGGCCCGGGCCCGTCGTCGGCCTGCGCGGTGGGAGCGGTGACCGGCCACAAGATCACGGAGGCGAGGGCCAGGGCGGTGGCCAGGCGGCGGGGTGTCGTCGTCATGGCGTCGCCTCAGGAGAGTTTGAGGGTGGCGGGTTCGAAGGTGGGGAGCTGGAAGGAGACGGCGGTGGTGGAGGCGGGGGGTGCGGGGAATTGCAGGAAGACGTCCGTTGAGTCGCCGCCCGAAAGGATGCCTAGACCTGTTGTGGTCAACGGCCGACCCTCCGTGTCACGCAGAACGTAGTAGCGCTTCTTTCCCACGGCGTCGACAAGGGTGGCCCCGCCGAGAGATGCGCCGTGCTTCACCACCTCTGTTTCGTCACCCCTCATGACATCGGGTACGGCTCGCCCCTCACTGGAGGTGTTCTTGATGGACCCTTTGATCGTCAAGAACCCGCCAGCATCACGAACTGCAGAGTTGACGGTCAGCTCGAACCCGTCCTGCCCTTTGAGGACAGCCAGGGTCTCGGTCGCCTCCGCGACCGGCTTCGTCCCCTGCGTAGTCGTCTGCTGAGGCGCAGGGGTGGTCGCCGCCGGCTTATCGGCCTTCGGTTTCTCCTCTGCCCCGCAGCCGACCACGAACAGCGCCGCCGACATGAGAGCGAGGGAAGCCAACCCCTTTCGCGCGTACTGAGCGTTCATGAAGTGCGCTTCCTTTACTCATCGATCAGTCGGACAGTGAAGAGGGCGGACGAGGGGGGCAGTTCAGGATCATCTGGATCGATCTCCCAAGATTCCCCACCACAATCGAGCTCGGCAATGGGGCTCGGTTCCTCATCAGGATCAGTAGGGGGCGAGGTGGGCGGAGGTGAGGGCGGGTCGGTGGGAGGCTCGTACGGGGTGAAGTCGCAGCGCTGCTCGATGACAGCCAGAGCGGAAGCCCTCGCCTCTTGCGCCCCCGTCGTTGTCACCGTCACGCGGAATCCGTTTGGCTCCAGGGGTTGGCAGTCCCCATCCGGGAGGGTGGCATGGTTCGCGGCCGCGTAATCCGCCGCCGCATCGCAGGCGAGGGAATGCTTGTACTCCGTTCCCTGAACGAAGTCGCCCCACTGATCGGGATCGCGGATGACTTCGAACCACCCTCGGCGCAGCTGGTCACGGGCATCCTGCGCAGCCGCGAGGGCCGCCGCATCGGCAGCGGTCTGAGCGCCGTTCCGGGTAAATGCGGCCTGTCCCACCATGAAGTAGGCAAAAGCGAGGAAGAGGAGACCTGAGATCACCGCGATGTAGGCGGGGAAGGCCTGCCCTGAGTCCCCCTCGGCGACAGGTCGAATCAGCCCGCAAGCTTGGCGATCTTGTTCTTGATTGCCGTCAGGATCGTGGTACCGATATCCGTTCCAGTGATCGCCACCACGATCGCCACCACGACCACAATGATCCCCAGATACTCCACCGCCGTCTGCCCGCGATCCCGGGCCGACCGGTCGATCCACCCGCCGGCCCGCACCCGCGCCCCGACCAGAGTCCTCAGCAGCACGTTCTTCATCAGATCCCCTCGGCTCTCGTAAAGTCCCCCGGCCTCCGCCAGGGAGGGAACGTAAGGCAGAGCGGGTCCCCGGCAGGGGCCTACGGGCAGGCCGGTGGGTGGAGTCGTGGAACATCCAGCTTCCCTCCCCGTCCAGACGCCGCCCGGGTCAACGGGTGGACCTCATGCCCAGTCAAAAGGCTAGGCCCTACTCGCCAGTCCCGGTGGGGAGTTCGGCGAAGATGTGGCTGATGTGAGACAGGAGGTGACCCGCGCGTCACTCGCCGCCCGTCACCGAGCCGAAGTCCGTTCCCGTTCCCAGGAACAGTCCCGCTCCCAGCAGGATCATCGTCGCCGGGACCATCACCGTCGTGATGATCATCGTCGCCTTGGGGACCGCCTTCGCCGCCTTCCGTCGCGCGTTCTGCGCGTCCGTGCGGCGCATGTCCGTCGCGATCTGGATCAGTGTGTCGACGATGGGGGCGCCCAGCTCCTCGCCCTGCTGGAGCGCCGTCACGAACTGGGCCACCTGCTCCGAGTCGTTGCGGCGGCGCAGTTCGTCGAAGGCCTCGCGGCGGCTCACGCCCATGTCCATTTGGCGCAAAGTGATCCGCAGCTCGTCGGACCACGGGCCCGCGTACTGTTCCGCCACCCGTTCCAGTGCCTGGCGGAAGCCGAGGCCCGCCGAGACGACGACGGCCAGCACGTCGAGGAAGTCCGGGAGGGTGCGTTCGATCTGGTCCTTGCGGATGCGGACCGCCGACCAGATGCCGACCTCCGTCCAGAACGCGCCGAAGGCGAAGAGGAGGAGGGCCACCAGGACCGAGCCCTTGTTGAGCATCAGCAGGCCCCCGAGCAGGCCCAGGAAGCCGTAGACCGCACGCCTGGCGCCGTACCGGTCGATCGTCAGGCCGCCGGGGTTGCCCGCCAGGTCGATCCGGCGGCGGACCGCGCTGACCCGCTTCGGGCCCATCAGGCGCAGGACCGTCGGCGACCAGCGCATGCCGAGGCGGTCGACGACCGAGTCCACCGCGCCCGTGCGGGTGGAGCCGACCTCCAGGGCCAGTTTCAGGTCGTCGGGGAGGCGCGCGTCCGCGCGGTAGAGGCGGAGGCCGTAGAAGATGCCCGCGACCGCGAGGCCGGCGAGGAGGGCCAGGAGGAGTTCCATGTGAGGCTGCGCGCCCTTCCCTAGACGTCGATCTTCGAGAAGCGGCGGATCGCGGCGAAGCCGAGGACGTAGAGGGCGAAGGCCGCCACCACCGCGAACTGGCCGATCGTCGAGCCCGTCATGCGGTCGAGCGCGCCCGGCTGCATGTTGTCGATCAGGAGCAGTGAGCCCACGCCGATCACCGGGACCGAGTACGCCGTCATGCTCACCTGGGAGAGCTGGGTGCGGACCTCGCGCCTCGTCTCCTTGCGCTCTTCGAGGGTCTGCGTGAGGTTCCTCAGCGAGGACACGACCGTGCCGCCCGCCCTGTTCGCCAGGACCAGCGTCGTCACCAGGACCACCAGCTCCCTCGACGGGAGGCGTTCCGCCAGTTCGCCGAGTGCCTCGTCCAGGGACTTGCCGACCGCCAACTGCTGCGCCACCTTCTCCAGTTCGTCGCCCGCCGGGGACTCCATCTCATCGGCCGCCAGGCTGAGCGCCATCCGCAGGGCCAGGCCCGCCTGGCTCGCGTTCGCCAGGATGCGGGAGAGTTCCGGGAGTTGGTTGATGAAGCGTTCGATGCGCTTCTGCCTCTGCCAGTTGAGGTAGCCGAGCGCCACCCACACTCCCAGCAGGCCGCAGATCGGGCCGAAGAACGGGGACAGGGCCGCCTGTCCCACCATCCACAGGACCGCCACCGTCGCCGCCAGCGCCACCGTGAACTCGCCCGGTGTCACGTCGAGGCCCGTCGCGGCGATCCTCAGTTCCAGTTTCCTGCCCAGGGCCGTACGGCGGATCCGGCGGTCGACGCCCCGGAAGCGGCGCCTCCGGCGGCCTGTCGTCTCGGGGGCGTCCGTCTCGTCGAGCCGGGCGACGAGTGCCGCGTGGCGGCGGGCCCCGCTCGCGTACACCTGGACGCCGACCACGGCCAGGACGCAGCAGAGGGCCGCTACGCCGAGCGTCAGCCAGACGGGATCAGTGGCCATCAGGGGTCAGCACTCCTCGCTCCTAGTTCGCTTCTCGGGTCGCCAGGCCCGCGTCGGTCGCCGCCACCCCGAAGGCCTGGGGGATGGGCTGGCCCGCCATGTAGAGCCGTTCCGCCACCCGCCTCGGCAGCGGGTGGTACGCGAACCGGCCGTACACCCGCCCGTCCGCCGCCACCGGCTGCGCCTCGAAGCGGCAGATCGTGGCGAGGAGGAAGCGTTCGCGGCCGTGCGACGCCAGGACGGCGATCTCCGTGATGCGGCGGGTGCCGTCCGGGTGCCGGGTGAGCTGGACGAGGACGTCGACCGCGCTGTTGATCTGGTCCCGCAGCGCCTCGAAGGGGACCTTGACCTCGGACATCGAGGCCAGGGTCTGGAGGCGCATCAGGGCGTCCTCCGCCGAGTTCGCGTGGACGGTCGCGAGCGAGCCGTCGTGGCCCGTCGACATCGCCTGGAGCATGTCGAGCGTCTCGCCTCCCCGGACCTCGCCGACGATGATGCGGTCGGGGCGCATGCGGAGGGAGTTGCGGACGAGGTCGCGGATGGAGATGGCGCCCCGGCCCTCGATGTTCGGCGGGCGGGCTTCGAGGCGGATGACGTGGGCCTGCTGGAGCTGGAGTTCGGCCGAGTCCTCGATGGTGATGATCCGCTCGCCCTCCGGGACGAGGCCGGAGAGGGCGTTGAGCAGGGTCGTCTTGCCGGTGCCGGTCGCGCCGGACACGATCACGTTGAACTTCGCCTGGACCAGGCCGGAGAGCAGGAGCAGCATCTGCTCGTCCAGTGAGCCGAGGCCGACCATCTCGTGGAGCGTGTACGCGCGGGGGAAGCGGCGGATGGTGAGCGTGGCGCCCGTGAGGGAGAGCGGCGGGATGATCACGTTGACGCGCTCACCGGACGGGAGGCGGGCGTCGACCATCGGGTTCGACTCGTCGACGCGACGGTTGACCGTCGAGACGATCCGCTCGATCGTCTGCATGAGCTGCTCGTGGGACGCGAAGCGGAGCGGGAGCAGCTCCACGCGGCCGGCGCGCTCGATGAAGATCTGGTCGGGTCCGTTGACCATGATCTCGGTGATCGACGCGTCCTCGAGGAGCGGTTCGAGGACGCCGAGGCCCAGGGCCTCGTCGACGACCCGGCGGATCAGCTGGCCGCGCTCGGCCGTGGAGAGGACCGGGCCCTCGCGGCTGATGATGTGCCCGAGGACGCGTTCGAGCCGGGCCCGGCGCTCGGCCGCCGCGAGCGCGGACATCTCGGTGAGGTCGATCTCCTCCAGGAGCTTGGCGCGGAAGGCGGCCACCAGGTGGCTGTCCTCCCGGCCCGCTCCGGGGCCGCCCTTGTCCTCGGGGGCATGGATGCGGGACCGCAGGCTCATGGCAGGTCCTCCTCGTCGGACGCGTCCGGGGGTACGGGCATGGTGGCGGTCTTCGTCACGGGGTCGAAGTCCCAGAAGGGCACGACCTGCGGGATCGTCACGGTGACGGTGGCGACCCCGCCGGAGACGCTGACGTCGGCCCTGCCCCTGACCCAGCCGGTCATGGAGGCGTAGCCCGCCGCCGACGCGCCGCCCGGGAACGGCTCGTCGGTGGTGTCGGCCCGCGCCGCCGCCCGGGCCGCCGTGCCCGCCTGCTGGGCCACGTACGCGGCCAGGCCGAGCTGGAGGCCCGCCAGGGCCGCGAGCAGCAGGATCGGGAGGAAGCCCAGGTACTCGATGGCGACCTGTCCCCGGTCGCGGGCACGGCGGCGGGCGCGGCTGTGGGCGCGGCTGTGGGCGCCGTTCTGGGCGCCGTTCTGGGCGCCGTTCTGGGTGCGGCCGAAGGCCCGGCCCCCTTCGCAGCCCCGGCCCCCGCCGAAGCCCCGGCCCCCGTCGCGGCCCCGGCCGCCGGTACGCCCCGTGCTGCCGAGCTGTCGGTGTCCCCTCATCGCTGCGGCGCCTCCTCCGAGACCGCTCCCGCCGTCGCCGACACCGGGAAGAGGCCGACCGTTCCCGGCGCGATGGCGGGGACCTGGAGCGTCACCGTCAGCGTCGCGACGGTTCCGGCCGGGGCCGTGCAGCCTCCCACCTCCGCGCCCTCCGCCCAGGCGCCGTCCAGGTGCCGCTTCGCGGCGGTGGCGTAGTCACCGCCGACCGCGCACACCCGCGCTCCCTCGTCCGCCGCGTTGGCCGCCAGCGTGTACGTGTACCCCACCAGGACGACCTGCCACAGCAGTGCCAGCGTCAGCAGGATCAGCGGGACCATGCCGACGAACTCGAGCGCCACCTGTCCCCGGTCGTCCGCACGGGCCCGTCGGCCCGCGGCCCCCCGTCCCATGGCTCAGCGCCCCCGTCGCCGGAGTCCCAGCGAGCCCCGGTCCCCCGCCCGCGCGAGCTGCTTCCCGGGCGCGGGCGCCTGCGCGGACGCCGTCGCGGACGCCGGCGGGCCCACGAGTCCCAGCTCGCCCGCCAGCGACCACAGCGCCTGCTTCACCGTCGACTTCGCGTCGAGGTCGTGCAGCCGGCCCGCGTCCACCACCGCCTGGAGCTCCTTGAAGTTGGCGGGGACCGAGACGCCGGCCGTCCTCGTGCCGGTGATCTTCTGGACCAGCGGCGGCTGGATCTCCGTCGACCGGTGGTGGCGGTTGACGACGGTGACGGTCTCCTCGGCCTTCCTCACCTGGAGCCGTTCCCACATCCGTACCGCCCGCTTGGCCGCCCGTACCGCCACCACGTCCGGGGTCGTCACGAGGAGCGCCGTGTCGGCCATCTCGATCGCGGCGGCGTTCGCGCCCGTCAGCTGGGTGCCGCAGTCGACCACGACGACGTCGTGCCGGGCCCGCAGGGCGCTGACGATCTGGCGGGCCGCGCGGTCGGTGACCTCCTCGCCGCGTTCGCCCTCGGCCGGGGCGAGGAGCAGCGAGACGCCGGTCTCGTGGACGTACACCGCGTCCTGGAGGACGCGCGGCGAGATGTCGGTGATCGCGGCGAGGTCGGCGGCCGACCTGCGGAACTGGACGTCGAGGTACGAGGCGATGTCGCCGCCCTGGAGGTCGAGGTCCAGGAGGGCGACGGTCCGCCCGGAGGCGCGGGCCGCGAGGGCGAGGTGGACGGCGGTGACGGTGGTGCCGACGCCGCCCTTCGCGCCGCTGACGGTGACGACGGTGCCGCCGGGGCCCGTGGCGAGCTCGGCGCCCGCGCCGAGGTGGCGGCGGACCCCGGCGGACCACTGGGCCGCCGCCTGCACGCGGCTGGCGAGCTCCTCGTACCCGAGGGGCAGGGTGACGAGGCCGCGCGCGCCGGAGTCCATGGCGGCGGAGAAGAGGACGGGGCTGGCGTCGGCGGTGATGAGGACGACGCCGACGGCGGGGAAGCGGAGGGCGACCTCGCGGACGATGTCGAGCGCGGGGACGGGGCCGATGCGTTCGTGGACGAGGACGACCTCGGGGAGTTCGTCGAGGGAGTCGGCGGCGAGCCGGGCGAGGGTGTCGACGAGCTGGGTGGAGTCGGTGACGGGTGCGGCGGGTTCGGCGTCGGGCAGCTGGCTGAGCAGGGTGACGACGGACCGGGCCGCGTCGGGGTCGCCGACGGCCGGCAGGATCCTGGTGGTCATACCGACCTCACCTTTCCTCTCCTCTTTCTTCCTCTGCTACTTGTCCTTGTCGAGGGTGTACGTGCGGTCGCCCGGTTGGGCCGGAGCGCCGCCCGTGACCGGGGAGACCAGGGCGAGGCGTACGTGTTCGGCGAAGGAGTCGGCGTACGTGACGCGCTGGGTGTCGAGGTGGGAGAGGGCGAAGCTGATCGGTACGGCGTTGGTGGCGCGGCTCGCGCGGTCGCTGCTGTCGGAGATCGGGGTGAGCTTGCCGATGGAGAGGACGCGGGCCCCGGCGACGATCAGACGGGACTGGCTGGGGTCGCCCTTCTTCTCTCCCGCGAAGGTGGCGTAGATGTTGACGCTGGCGCCGGGGGTGATCTTGCCGGCGACGCCCGTCGCCGAGTCGATCATGATCGCGATCTCCTGCTCGCCCGGCTTGAGTTCGGGGCGCTCGACGATCATGTCGTTCTGGAGGAGCGAGCCCGCCCTGAGCTGGGTGACGGCGATCCGGCCCTCGATCTGGCGGAGGTCGGTGACGGCGGTGGAGGAGAGCCAGCGCTTCGGCATGGTGATCTTCTCGAACTGGTCCGCCTTCAGGGGCGCGTACGGTGCCACGTTCTCGCTGACGCGGTACGCGGTGACCTCCGGGCCGACCTTGGAGTTCACGTCGCTGATGACGGTGAGGACGCCGGCGAAGGCGCCGAGGGCGCACAGGACGGAGAGCAGCAGCAGGATCACGCCGCGGCGCTGGCGGGAGTTCATGGCCGTACTTCCTCGATCGTGGGCGGGGTCGGGGGCGCTGTACCGGGAGGGGCGACCGGCGGGTGGTGGCGGCTCACGGGACCGCGCCCGCGCCCGTGGCCGCGCCCGCCCCGCTCGCCGGGGTCGGCGAGGGGCTCGCGGCGCAGAAGCCGCAGCGGTCGCCGATGAGTTCCATCCCGCACCAGTGGCACGTCTCGCGCCGTACGGACGCCACTAGTTGGTAGAGGACGGGCAGGTCGGAGAGGTACGCGACGAACTCGACGAGCTTGCCGGTGCCCCACCAGGCGGGCGAGGTCCCGGGCAGCGCCACTTCCTGGGCGGCGCCCTGGATCCGCCAGGCGGGGGCGAGGGCGGTGGCGGGCCAGTCGGTCTGGAGCTGGCCGCGGGCGACGAGGAGCCGGGTGGCGAACTCGGGCCCCGCGAGCAGCTGTTCGTTCTTTCCGCCGACGCGGACGATCTGCGGGGTCGGGCCGGCGAGGACGCCGAAGTGGGCGCCGGGGAGCCAGCCCTTGAGGTGGGAGGAGAGGCTGACGGGGACGCGGTCGAGGCGCGAGACCGAGCCCAGGACGGCCCCGGCGTAGATGTAGTGGGCGAGGAGCCGGGCGGCGGAGGCGAGGACTCCGGCGCTGAAGTCGCAGACGGCCAACTGCCGTAACTGGCGGACGAGTACGGCGGCACCGAGCGGCGGGAGGTCGGTCGTGACCAGGGCGATCCGGTCGCTTTCGAGGAGCCCGCGGACCGCGCGGAGGCGTTGCGCGACGGCCGGCGGCGCGGAGGTCGGGCAGACGACGATCACGTGCCCGTGGCGCGCGAGGAGCTGCTGCACGTCGGCGAGCGAGGCGTCGAGGGAGCGGGCCCCGGGCGGCTGGAGCACGGTGGCGTGCGGGGTCTGGGGGTCGGCGGGCGGCAGCACCAGGTCGGCGCTGGTGACCGCGATCGCTGTCGGCACCGTCACCGTCAGACCCCCGTTCACTCCGCCCGTCCCCCGTCTCTGCACTTTATCCACGCCCCTGGGGGTGGTGAACACACAATCCGCCAAGCCGATCCCCTTTTCCGCTCGGAACTCGGCTTCATGTCAGAGGTCTTGACAACGCGATTGGTCTGGACCAGCTTGTTGGCACGACGGTGGCCACCGCCTTTCCCCGCTCCGTACGACGACGACGACGTACGGCACCTCCACATCCCCGAACTCCCCCACCTCCCCCACTCCACCCCACCGGAGGATGCACGTGGACCGCACCACCACCCGCCCGCACGGCCGCCCGAACGGCCGCCGATGGCTCGGCGGAGCCCTCGCGCTCGCCGTCGGCTCCGGGCTCGTCCTCGTCGGCGGAGCCGGCACCGCCCAGGCCGCCGACGTCAACGTCGCCAAGAACGCCGGATTCGAGAACGGCCTGACCAACTGGTCCTGTTCGGCCGGGAGCGGCGCCGCCGTCTCCTCGCCGGTACGGACCGGGGCCGGCGCGCTGAAGGCCTCCCCGGCCGGCCTCGACAACGCCAAGTGCGTGCAGACCGTCGCCGTGAAGCCCGGCTCGACGTACACGCTGAGCGCCTGGGTCCAGGGCGGCTACGCCTACCTCGGCGTCAACAACACAGGGACCGGCACCGGCACCGTCTCCACCTGGACGCCCGACAGCCCGTCCTGGAAGCAGCTCACGACCACCTTCACGACCGGCGCGAACACCACCTCCGTGGAGATCTACACCCACGGCTGGTACGGCACCTCCCCCTACTTCGTCGACGACGTGAGCGTCTTCGGCCCCGACGGGGGCGGCGGCCAGGACCCCGACCCGGTCGTCCCCGCCACCCCGGCCGGTCTCGCCGCCGGTTCGGTCACCACGTCCTCCGTCGCCCTGAGCTGGGGCGCGGTCTCCGGCGCCACCGGCTACAAGATCTACCGCGACGGCGCCAACCCGGTCGCGGTGACCGGCACGTCGACCACCGTGTCCGGCCTCACCGCCGACACCGCGTACCAGTTCCAGGTCTCCGCGACGAACACCGCGGGCGAGTCCGCGAAGTCCGCCGCCGTCTCCGCCCGGACCGCCAAGCCCTGCGACACGGGCCCCGGCCCGGCCGTCCCCAAGCACGCCGTCACCGGCTACTGGCAGAACTTCGACAACGGCGCGGCCAAGCAGAAGATCCGCGACGTCCAGTCCCAGTACGACATCATCGCCGTCTCCTTCGCCGACTCGACGGCCACGCCCGGCCAGATCGTCTTCAACCTCGACCCGGCCGTCGGCTACACCTCCACCGCCGACTTCAAGGCCGACATCGCGGCCAAGAAGGCCGCCGGGAAGTCCGTGATCATCTCGGTCGGCGGCGAGAAGGGCAACGTCACGATCAACAGCGACGCGAGCGCGACCGCCTTCGCCAACAGCGCCTACGCGCTGATGCAGGAGTACGGCTTCAACGGCGTCGACATCGACCTCGAGCACGGCATCAACTCCACCTACCTCACCAAGGCGCTGCGCCAGCTCTCCGCCAAGGCGGGGTCGAGCCTGGTGATCACGATGGCCCCGCAGACCATCGACATGCAGAACACCGGCACGGAGTACTTCAAGACCGCGCTCGCCGTGAAGGACATCCTCACGGTCGTCAACACCCAGTACTACAACAGCGGTTCGATGCTGGGCTGCGACGGCAAGGTCTACAGCCAGGGCTCGGTGGACTTCCTCACCGCGCTCGCCTGCATCCAGATCCAGGGCGGCCTCGACCCGTCGCAGGTCGGCCTGGGCGTCCCCGCCTCCACCCGGGGCGCGGGCAGCGGCTACGTCGACCCGCAGGTCGTCAAGAACGCGCTCGACTGCCTGACCAAGCTCACCGGCTGCGGCACCTTCAAGCCGGCGCAGGCCTGGCCGACGCTCCGCGGCGCCATGACCTGGTCGACCAACTGGGACGCGACGGCCGGCAACGCCTGGTCGAACGCGGTGGGCCCGCACGTCCACGCCCTGCCGTAACGCTCCCCCTCCCCCCTTCCCCCCTCCCCCCTTCCCCCTTCCCGGCCGCTTCCCCGCACACGCAGCGCCGCCGCTCCCCCGGCGGCGCTGCCGCCGTTCACGCGCGGGGGAGGTACCGGGCGAGGACGGCGTCCAGCTCGTGCGTCCACTCCTCCACCCGGGCGGCCCGGCGGCCGTCGAGCTCGCACGAGTAGACGTCGCCGCTGTAGAGGGTGACGTCGACCCGCAGGCCGCGGCCCCGCCGCGTCTGCTCGTACGCGACCGCGCCGATCTCCGCCCAGGCGAAGTCGGCGTCGACGTCGTCGATCCGCAGCTCCACGCCCTCACCATCGACGACGACCGCGGAGACCCGGTCGGCGGCGACGAACGCGGGGGCGGGCGGGGGCGGGCCGAACGGCAGCGGGGGTACGAGGAGGGCGGGCGCACGGGGGACGGGCACGGCGTCCCGCGGGTCGGGGGCGGGCGCGGGGGCGGGCACGGACACGACGTCCCGCGGATCGGGCGCGGGCGCGGGCGCGGGGGCGGGGGCGGGCACGACGGCCCGCGGATCGGGCACAGGCGAGGGCGTGGGCGTGGGTACGGGCGTGGGCGCCTGCGCGGGTACGGGCGTGGGCGCCGGCACCGCGTCCTGCACGGCGCTCCCGCTTCCGGCCTCCCCCAACGCGTCCATGATCTCGTCCGGCGTCGGCCGCTCCCCCGGCGCCTTCGCGAGGCACCGCCCCACGAGCCCCCGCAGCCCCTCCGGTACGCAGCCGAGGTCGGCCGGCTCGTGGACCGACCGGTACATGAGGCCCATCGGCGTCCCCTCTCCGAAGGGCCGCCCACCGGCCGCGGCGACCAGGACGGCGCCCAGCGCGAAGACGTCGGCGGCGCCGGTCACCTCCTCCCCGAGGGCCTGCTCGGGCGCGAGGTAGCCGGGGGTGCCGAAGGCGGAGCCGGTGGCCGTGAGACGGGTCGACTCCAGGGCGCGGGCGATGCCGAAGTCCAGGACGCGGGGGCCGTCGGCGGCCATGACGATGTTGCCGGGCTTGAGGTCCCGGTGGACGAGCCCACAGGCGTGGATGGCCTCCAGGGCCTCGGCGAGCGCGGCCCCGAGCGCGCGCAGCGCGCCCTCCGCCATCGGCCCCTGGGCGGCGACGAGTCCGGCGAGGGTGGGACCGGGGATGTAGGCGGTGGCGAGCCAGGGGGCCTCGGCCTCCGGGTCGGCGTCGACGACCTGGGCCGTGTGGAAGCCGCCCACCTGCCGGGCGGCGGCGACCTCGGCGCGGAAGCGGGCGCGGAAGGAGGGGTCGGCGGCGAGCTCGGGCCGGGCGACCTTGACGGCGACGGCACGGCCGCCGCGCGAGCGGCCCAAGTAGACGGTGCCCATGCCGCCTTCGCCGAGCTTGCCTTCGATGACGTACCTGCCGATTAGCGTCCCCACACGGGCCAGTATGACCGCCGGGGCCCTGGCGGGCGGCCTTTCCCCCACCCCGCCCCTTCCCGAAACCGGGGCAGGCCCCCGGCCCCCGTACGGCCTGACGGCCCGTGCCCTCAAACGCCGGGCGGGCTGGATTCGCCGCCCACTCCAGCCCCGCCGGCGCGTGAGACGCGGGGCCGAATCCAACCCCGCCGGCGCGTGAGACGCGGGGTCGGCACCCAACCCCGCAGGCGCGTGAGGCGCGGGGTCGACATCCAACCCCGCCGGCGTTTGAAGCGCGGGGTCGGCACCCAACCCCGCCGGCGCGTGAGGCGCGGGGTCAACATCCAGCCCCGCCGGCGTTTGAAGCGCGGGGTCGGCACCCAACCCCGCCGGCGCGTGAGGCGCGGGGTCGACATCCAGCCCCGCCGGCGTTTGAGGCGCGGGGTCCGGGGCGGAGCCCCGGTTTCGGGAAGGGGCGGGGTGGGGTGAAGGCCCGCCGCAGGCGCCCCGAGGGCACCCCCGGGCGTCCCGGTGATCCGAGGGCGCCCGCGTCGCGTCACCGACGGCAAGCACTCGGCCGCCCCCTTAACTTGAGCTCGTCGAGCTCGTGCCCGCACCCCGCCCCCACCCACCCACCCACCGAGTCCCCCAACCGCCCACCCACCCCGCAGGAATGTGGCCGAATACCCCTCCTTGACCCGCCCATGACACGCCCTCACCATGTGCCCCGGACACCCGCACGAGCTAGTCGCACTCCCCCACACTCCCCACCCAGGAGCCCACATGCGACGTCCCACCCGCGGCAGAAGGTCCGCCACCCTCGCGGCCCTCGTGGCGCTCGCCCTCGCGGCGCCCCTCTCCGCACTCTCCTCGCCCGCCGGGGCCGACCCGGCGACGACCGCCGCCCGCATCGCCGTCGGGGCGGACGAGGTGATCCGGCAGTACGAGATCGCCGGCCCGTCCACCCAGGCCGAGCGCTCCGCGCTGACCGTCACCGGCGTCTCGATCGACGAGGTCGACGCGCGCTCGGTGGTCGTCAGCGCCAACGGCGAGCAGCTCGCCCGCCTCAAGGCGCTCGGCTACAAGCCGGTCGCGCTCGCCGCCCCGCCGAACCGGGCCACCGCCCAGGACCAGGCCCTCGCCCCGCTCGACTTCCCGTCCGCCGACGCGAAGTACCACAACTTCGCCGAGATGAACGCGGAGATCGACCAGCGCCTCGCCGCGTACCCGTCCATCATGCGCAAGCAGGTGATCGGGAAGACGTACCAGGGCCGGGACATCGTCGCGATCAAGATCAGCGACAACGTCGCCACCGACGAGAACGAGCCCGAGGTCCTCTTCACCCACCACCAGCACGCCCGCGAGCACCTCACCGTCGAGATGGCGCTCTACCTGCTCCGCGAGTTCGGCGCGGGCTACGGCACCGACAGCCGGATCACCAACGCCGTCAACGGCCGCGAGATCTGGATCGTCCCGGACCTCAACCCGGACGGCGGCGAGTACGACATCGCCTCCGGCTCGTACCGCAGCTGGCGCAAGAACCGGCAGCCCAACGCCAACTCCTCGTACATCGGCACCGACATGAACCGGAACTGGAACTACAAGTGGGGCTGCTGCGGCGGCTCCTCCGGCACGAAGAGCTCGGAGACGTACCGCGGCGCCGCCCCCGAGTCCGCCCCCGAGGTGAAGGTCGTCGCCGACTTCGTCCGCTCGCGCGTGGTCGGCGGCAAGCAGCAGATCACGGCCGCCATCGACTTCCACACGTACAGCGAGCTGGTCCTCTGGCCCTTCGGCTGGACGACGGCGAACACCACGACCGGCATGACCCAGGACGACCGCGACGCGTTCGCGACCGTCGGCGGGAAGATGGCGGCGAGCAACGGCTACACGCCCGAGCAGTCCAGCGACCTCTACATCACGGACGGCTCGATCGACGACTACCTGTGGGGCGTCCACCGCATCTTCGGGTACACCTTCGAGATGTACCCGGCGTCCTCCGGCGGCGGCGGCTTCTACCCGCCCGACGAGGTGATCGAGCGCGAGACGAGCCGCAACCGCGACGCGGTGCTCCAGCTCCTGGAGAACGCGGACTGCATGTACCGCTCGATCGGAAAGCAGGCGCAGTACTGCGCGTAGGCACGTGAGCACACCGTTTGAGGGCCCCCGGCAGCACCGCGCCGGGGGCCCTCACCCGCGCGGCCCTCCCGGCGGGCCGGTGACCATCCGCGTACGTACAGTCACGAGCATGCCGGGAACAGTTGTTGCTCATGTCAAGGGACGACTGGCTCTGCGGGCGCGCCGCCTCCGGGCCGCCGCGGCCCGCGACCTGTGGGCGTGGGCGGAGCGGCACGGCCGGATCACGTCCGAGGATCCGGGCGGCCGCAGGTTCGGCCACCTGGGCCGCGGCGTCTGCATCGGCTTCCCCGTGGCGTCGCTCTACGGGGAACCGTGGATGGAGATCGGCGACGGCACCCTCGTCGCGAGCCACGTCACCCTCAGCGCGGGCATGCTCCCGGGCATGGACCTGGGCCCGGACCCCGTCCTGCGGATCGGGGCGGGCTGCGTGGTCGGGCGGGGCAGCCACGTCGTGGCCCACGAGTCCGTGACGATCGGCGACCACGTCTTCATCGCCCCGTACGCGTACGTCACCGACCAGAACCACGCCTACACCGACCCCCGGCTGCCGATCGGCGTCCAGCCGCCCGTGAACCGCCCGGTGGTGATCGGCGACGGCTGCTGGATCGGCGCGGGAGCGGTGATCCTGCCGGGCACGCGGCTGGGCCGGAACGTGGCGGTCGCGGGCGGCTCGGTCGTCCGCGGGGAGTTCCCGGACCACTGCCTGGTGGGCGGGGTTCCGGCGCGCGTGCTGCGGCGGTACGACCCCGAGAGCGACACGTGGGCTCCGCCCGGGACCTCCACGCGGCCCGCCTCGCGGCCCGCTTCCCGGCCCCCTTCCCTCACCCTGCCCCAGACCTGGGAGGAAGCATGTCCCTCGCCCACCCCGAGCGCACCCCCGACATGATCGACGTCATGATCGTCGGCGACTCGATCAGCCACGGCAGCAGCGGTGACTGGACCTGGCGCTACCGCTTCTGGAAGCACCTGCGCGAGCACGAGGTGAACCTCGACCTGGTCGGGCCGAAGGCGACGCTCGACAACATCCGCACGGCGGAGGTCGGGGACGACGACGACACGTACGCGGACCCGGAGTTCGACCCGGACCACGACGCGCAGTGGGGCCGCCCGTACGTCTCCGAGAAGGAGGAGATCGAGGCGAAGGTCCGCGAGCACGACCCGCAGTACCTGCTCGTGCTCCTCGGCATCAACGACCTGTTCTGGTACGGGGTCGAGCCGCCCCGGTTCGAGGAGAACCTGCGGGAGTTCGTCGCGAACGCGCGACGGGCACGGCCGGACGTCCGGATCGTCCTCGGGACCGTGCTGCAGTGCCGGAAAGCGGTGGACGAGCCGGACTTCGGAGCCAGGATCGAGGCGACGAACGACCGGATCCGGGCGGTCGCGAAGGACCTCGACAGCCCGGAGGCACCGGTCGTGGTGGCGGAGACGGCGGCGGAGTTCGTCGCGGCGGACCACACCTGGGACGGCACGCATCCCAACGCCCACGGCGAACTCCGCATCGCGGCGGCCTTCGCGGACGCGCTGGCGTCGCGCTTCGGCATCGGGGCCCCGTACCCGAGGCCGTACCCGGTCGTGCCGGACGTGCCCCCGGAGGCGAAGGCCCCCGTCGACTAGGGCGTGTCCGGCGGATCGGGGTCAGTCCAGGACGGCCAGCGCGTCGATCTCGATGAGCAGACCGTCGGGGAGACCGACGTACACGGTGGTACGGGCGGCGGCCGGGGCCTTGAGTCCCTGCTCGTCGAAGTACGCGTTGTAGATCTCGTTCATCTCGGCGAAGTGGTCCACGTCGGTGAGGTAGACGCGCATCATCATGACGTCGTCCCAGCTCGCCCCGCCCTCCTCCAGGATCGCCTTGACGTTGGCGAAGGTCTGGAGGGTCTGCTCGCGCAGCGTCGGCCCGGCGACCCGCGGCTCCTGCCCGTCGACGGCGGGC
Organism: Streptomyces sp. NPDC020807; assembly: GCF_040641575.1. Lineage (NCBI taxonomy): Bacteria > Bacillati > Actinomycetota > Actinomycetes > Kitasatosporales > Streptomycetaceae > Streptomyces > Streptomyces sp. NPDC020807. The sequence goes on along the minus strand of NZ_JBFADU010000015.1, from coordinate 106,573 downwards.
AGGAAGCCGACCTGGCCGGCGGTCTGGAGGATGCCGCCCTTGCGGACGCCGTGGGAGAACTTGGCGGGAGGGGCGGTGTGGGTGGACGGCGTGAGCGCGATCTTCTCGGTCATACGAACTCGTCTTCCTGTTCCTGTGGGTGAGGGGTGCCGGAGCCGGAGTATTCCCGGCTGACGGCCTCGGCGGTACGGCGCACCAGCGGAAGCAGGCCGAGGAGCTCCTCGGCCGTGACGACCACGTTGGGCGCGGAGACGGACATGGCGGCGACGACCCGGCCGCCGGGCCCGCGGACGGGGGCGGCGACGCAGTTGATGGACTCCTCGTGGCCGCCGAGGTCGGTGGCCCAGCCCTGTTCGCGTACGGTCGCGAGCTCCGCGAGGAAGGCGACGGCGTTCGGGGTCGAACGGGGGGTGTACGGGGGGTAGTCGAGGCGCGCGGCGACGGCGCGGCGCTCCGGCTCGGGCAGGTCCGCGAGGAGGAGCTTCGCGACGGCGGCGACCGTGATGGCGACGGGCTTGCCGATGCGCGAGTACATCCGTACGGGATACCGGCTCTCGACCTTGTCGATGTAGACCACCTCGCCCTCCTCGTACACGGCGAGGTGGACGGTGTGGCCGATCTCCTCGTTGAGGGCGACGAGGTAGGGGTGGGCGATCTCGCGGACGTCGAGGTTCTCGACGGCCTCCTGGGCGAGGGCGAAGAGTCGGGCGCCGAGGCGGTAGCGCTGGTCCTGCTGCCGGTGGACGAGCCCGTGCTCGTGGAGGGTGCGGAGCAGCCGCAGCGCGGTCGACTTGTGCACGCCGAGCCGCTCGGCGACCTGCCCGAGGTCGGCGGGGCCCTGCGCGAGCAACGGCAGGATGCTGAGCGCCCGGTCGACGGTCTGGCTCATGGCGTACGTACCTCCTGGTCGCGCCCCGTCCACCCGGGGCCGAGGTGAAGTCTCCCCCAGGCACGGTCGTCGAGCGCGACGAGCCGGTCGGCGAGGTCGCGCGGGGGCGGGTCGGCGAGGTCGCCCGGGGCGGTGAGGACGGCGGCGGCCATGAGATGCCCGTGCCGCAACCGCTCACGCGGCCCGAGCCCACGGAGGAGGCCGTGGAGGAACCCGGCGGCGAAGGCGTCACCGGCGCCGGTGGGGGCGAGGACGGCGACGCGGGGGGAGGGGGAGGAGGTGACGGCATCGGCGCCGGACTCCGCACCCGCGCCGCTGCCGGCCCCGGTGCAGGACCCGCTGCCGGACCCGGCGCGGGTGCCGACGGGGCCGCTGCGCGGGGCCTTCCCCCACCCCGCCCCTTCCCGAAACTGGGGCTGCGCCCCAGACCCCGTACGGCCTGACGGCCGTGCCCTCAAACGCCGGGCGGGCTGAAGCTGCCACCCTGCACCGGCCCCGCCGGCGCTTGAGGCACGGGGGTCCGGGGACGGAGCCTCGGACTCGGCAACCTCGCCCGCGTCCGAGACGCAGGGATCCAGAGGCAGCACCCCGGGCACCCCAGCCCCGCCGGCGCTTGAGGCACGGGGGTGCGGAGGCGGAGCCCCCAGCTCTCCGGCCCGTCCGTCGTCCGAGACGCAGGGATCCAGAGGCAGCACCCCGGGCACCCCGGCCCCGTCGGCGTTTGAGGCACGGGGGTCCGGGGACGGAGCCTCGGACTCGGCAACCTCGCCCGCGTCCGAGACGCAGGGATCCAGAGGCAGCACCCCGGGCACCCCAGCCCCGCCGGCGCTTGAGGCACGGGGGTGCGGGGGCGGAGCCTCGGACTCGGCGACCTCGCCGGCGTCTGAGACGCAGGGGCCCAGAGGCAAAGCCCTGGGCACACCGGCCCCACCGGCGCTTGGGGGATTGGGATCCAGAGGCAGCGCCCCGGGCATCACAGCCCCGGCGGCGCTTGAAGCACGGGGATGCGGGGGCAGCACCCCAGGCTCATCAGCCCCGCCGGCGCTTGAGGCGCGGGGGTCCGGGGGCGGCGCCCCCAGCCCTTCAGCCCGTCCGGCGTTTGAGGACCGGGGGGCCGGGGGCAGCGCCCCCCGTTCGGGAAGGGGCGGG
>NZ_JBFADU010000015.1:68600-104525 GCF_040641575.1 Streptomyces sp. NPDC020807 | reverse complement strand
GCGCGCGGGGGGGGCCCCCCCCCCCCCCCCGGTTTGGGGAGGGGGCGGGGTGGGGAAAGGCCCCGCGCAGCGGCCCCCTCCGCGCTCGAACGACACCGCCCCCTCCCCGCCCCCCTTCACCACGACCACACCGGGCTCGGGCAGCAGCGCCCGAACCCCTTCCGCCCCCCGCACCCCCCACAACGCCTCCGCCTCGTCCACCCCCACGAACACCACGTCCGCCTCCCGCGCGAGGCCGAGCAGCACCTCCCCGGCCACGTCCCGGTCCGCCCACAGCCCCGGCCGGTAGTTGACGTCGAAGGAGACGACGGACGGCCGCCCGGGCCACTCCCGCCGCACCAGTCCCCGCACGAGCTCGCGACACGAGTCGGACAGTGCCGCGGTGATCCCAGTGAGGTGCAGTATCCGGACGCCGACACCCCCGACGGCCGCGTACGGCACGTTCGCGAGCGACATCGCCGACGCCGCCGACCCCGCCCGGTAGTACGCGACCTCGTGCCCTTCCTCCCCCCGCTCGACGTCCGTCCGGAAGTACACCCCGGTGGCCCGCCCCGCGTCCCGCCCGACGCCCGAGACGTCGACCCCGTACCCCCCGATCGCCTCGACGAGGTGGTCGCCGAAGCCGTCCCGGCCGACCCGGCCGACCCACCGCACCCGGTGCCCGGCCGCGGCCAGCGCGCAGGCGACGTTGGACTCGGCGCCGCCGATGGCGCGCGTGAAGGACGGTACGTCGGCGAGGCGTCCGCCCTGGGAGGGCAGGAAGGTCACCATGGACTCCCCGAGACACACCACGTCGACGTCCACGTCCACGTCGACGTCCATGCCCCCGCCCCCGCCCACGTCCACCGCGCCCCCGCTCCATTGACCCGACCTCAGCCCGGATGCTAGACAGCAAGAACACTCTCTGCAACGAGCGTTGCAGCATATGCAACACGCATCAACACGCACCACCCAGGAGGAGCCCCGTGCCCGCCCCCACCCACGAGCGCGTCGACCACCGCTTCAAGGCCCTCCCCCCGGACGCCGAAGGCCTCACCGTCGGCGAGCTCGCCGCCCAGCGCCGCAACCTCTTCACCGGCGGTTTCCTCACCCCCGTCCTCGCCCTCTCCGCCGAGTCCCTCGCGCACAACCTCCGCCTCATGGAGGAGTACGCCGAGCGCCACGGCCTCCTCTTCGCCCCGCACGGCAAGACCTCCATGGCCCCGCAGCTCTTCGACCGGCAGCTGGAGCACGGCGCGTGGGGCATCACCGCCGCCATGCCGCACCAGGCCCGCGTCTACCGCGCCCACGGCATCGCCCGGATCTTCCTGGCCAACGAACTCGTCGACGCCGCCGCCCTCCGCTGGCTGGCGGCCGAGCTCGACGCGGACCCGGATTTCCGCTTCGTCTGTTACGTCGACTCGGTCCGCGGCGTCGAGCTGATGGACGAGGCCCTGCGCGCGGCCGGCGCCCGCCGCCCGGTGGACGTCGTCGTGGAGCTGGCCGCCGGCGAGCGGGGACGTACGGGCGTGCGGACGGAGGCCGGGTGCGCCGCCGTCGCGGACGCGGTGGCCTCGACCACGACGCTGCGTCTGGTCGGCGTCGCCGGGTACGAGGGCACGATGCCGGGTGCGGACGCGGAGCTCGTGCGGGAGTGGCTCGACCGGCTCGTCTCCCTCGCCGCGGACTTCGACGAGGCCGGCCGCTTCTCCCCGGAGATCGGCGAGATCGTCGTGAGCGCGGGCGGCAGCGAGTGGTTCGACACGGTCGCCGAGGCCTTCGCGACGATCCCCGAACTGTCGCTCCCCGCCCTCAAGTTGCTGCGCTCGGGCGCGTACGTCTCGCACGACGACGGCCAGTACCGGGACCGCACCCCCTTCAACCGGATTCCGGAGGAGGGCGCGCTCCGGCCGGCGTTCCGCCTCTGGTCGCAGGTCGTGTCGCGCCCGACGCCCGGGCAGGCGTTCACGAACGCGGGGAAGCGGGACGCGGCCCACGACCTGCACCTCCCGGAGGCGCAGGTCGTGCGGGACGCGCGTACGGGCGAGATCCGCGCGGCGGAGGGCGTCACGGTCACGGGCCTCTCCGACCAGCACGCCTGGCTGGCCACGGAGGCGGGCGCGGACGTGGAGGTCGGCGACTGGGTGGGCATGGGCCTGTCGCACCCGTGCACGTCGTTCGACAAGTGGCAGCTGATCCCGCTGGTGGAGGCGGACGGCACGGTCGTCGACTACATCCGCACGTACTTCTGACTTCTGACGAGGGGATTCGAATGGGGGGTTCGCGATGACGGATCTCGTCTTCCGGGACGCGGAGGTGGTCGACGGCACCGGCGCGCCCTCCTACCGCGCGGACGTGGCGGTCGACGGCGGCCGGATCTCCGCGATCGTGCAGGAGGGCGCGGCGGCGGGCTGCCAACGCCCCACCGCCCGCCGGGTGATGGACGCGGAGGGCCTCGTCCTCTCCCCCGGCTTCGTCGACATGCACGCCCACAGCGACCTCGCGCTCCTCCGCGACCAGGAGCACGGCGCGAAGGTCGCGCAGGGCGTGACGCTCGAAGTCCTGGGCCAGGACGGCCTGTCGTACGCGCCGGTGGACGACCGCACGCTGGCGGAGGTGCGGCGGACGATCGCGGGCTGGAACGGCGGCGGCCCGGAGGACACGTCCGTCGACTTCACCTGGCGGACGGTGGGCGAGTACCTGGACCGCCTGGACGAGAGCGGCATCGCGGTGAACGCCGCCTACCTCGTCCCGCAGGGCACGGTCCGGATGTACGCGATGGGCTGGGAGGACCGGCCGGCGACGGACTCCGAACTGACCCGGATGAAGCGGCTGGTGGCGGAGGGCCTGGAGCAGGGCGCGGTGGGCATGTCCTCCGGCCTCACCTACACCCCCGGCATGTACGCACCCGACGCCGAACTCACCGAACTCTGCCGGGTGGTGGCCCGCTACGGCGGCTACTACTGCCCCCACCACCGCTCGTACGGGGCGGGCGCGCTCCGGGCGTACGCGGAGATGATCGCCCTCACCCGCGAGGCCGGCTGCGCGCTGCACCTGGCGCACGCGACGATGAACTTCGGCGTGAACGAGGGCAGGGCGCCGGAGCTCCTGGCGCTCCTGGACGAGGCCCTGGCCGGGGGCGCGGACATCAGCCTCGACACGTACCCGTACACGCCGGGGAGCACGACCCTCGTGGCGGTCCTGCCGAGCTGGGCGAGCGAGGGCGGCCCGGAGGCGACCCTCGCGCGCCTGCGCGACGAGGAGACGGCGGAGCGCATCCGCCACGACCTGGAGGTGGTGGGCTCGGACGGCTGCCACGGCGTGCCGATGGACTGGCGGACGATCGAGATCGCGGGCGTGACGACCCCGTCCCTGGCCCCGCACGTCGGCACCCGCCCGGCCGACTGGCCGACGGCCCGCCGCCTCCTCCTCGAGGACCGGCTGGGGACCACGATCCTCCAGCACGTGGGGCACGAGGAGAACGTCCGGGCGATCATGCGGCACCGGGTGCACACGGGCGGCTCGGACGGCATCCTCCAGGGGCTCAAGCCGCACCCGCGCGCGTACGGCACGTTCCCGAGGTACCTCGGGAGGTACGTGCGCGAGCTCGGCGTCCTGTCGCTGGAGGAGTGCGTGGCCCACCTGACCTCGCGCCCGGCGGCCCGCCTCCGCCTGCCGGACCGGGGCGTGGTCCGCGAGGGGTACGTCGCGGACCTCGTCCTCTTCGACCCGGCGGAGGTCGCGGAGGGCGCGACCTACGCCTCTCCCCGTACGCCCCCGAAGGGCATCCCCCACGTCCTGGTCGACGGCACGTTCGTCCTGGAGGACGGCCGCCGCACGCAGGCCGTGCCGGGCCGCACGATCAGGAGGACGCCAGCAGCTCCCTGACCAGGGCGGGATCGGGGTTCACCCGCGCCCGCCCGGCCGCGACGACGGTGGGCACCGTCTCGTCGCCGCCGGTGGCGGCCCGCACGGCGGCCGCCCCCTCGGGGTCGCGCCAGATGTTGACCCAGCGCGCCCGCCGGGCGCGCACGCCGAGCCGGAGCCGCAGCCGCAGGCAGTACACGCAGCCCGGCCGCCAGTAGACGACGGGCCGCCCGTCGTCGGCGGACGCCCGGGGGAAGACGAGCGGCGAGGTGAGAACGGCGAGCGCGAGGAGCGGCAGGGCACCCAGCACCGCGGCGCCGACGGACCCCCTCCCGGCGGCGGCGAGCACCGCGCACAGCAGAAACAGCCCCGGCACACCCCACACACGAACGCTGACCATGGCCGCGAGGCTACCGATCACCGCCGGCCGGGCCCAGGGGCCCCTCGACTCAGAGGCCCCTCGGGCTCAGGGGCTCCTCGGGCTCAGGGGCTCCTGGGCTCCTGGGACCCAGGGACCCAGGGACCCAGGGACCCAGGGGCCCAGGGGCCCAGGGGCTCCTCTGGCTCAGAGGTTCCTGGGGGCTCCAAGGTTCCTGGGCTCCCGGGGCCCCGGCCCCCGGGGCTCCCCGTCCCCGCCCCAGGACTCCCGCCGCAGCCACACCAGGCCCGCGGCCAGCACCACGCCCGCCACCACGAACCCGTACCAGGGCGTCCGCCCCGACGGCGCCGTCTCGTACACCAGCGCCGCCGAGAACACCGCCAGGACCTGCCCCGCCCGGCTCCACCACGCCCCCGCCGCAACGACCGCCGTCCCCCACAGCAGGTACCACGGCTGCACCATCGGCGACAGGGCCACCAGCGCGGCCAGCGACAGGCCGAGCCCCACGACGGGGTCGAGCAGCCCCTTCCAGGCCCGCCACGCGAGCACCCCGATGATCACCAGCGCCGCCAGCAGCCCCAGCCGCTGGACGACGCCCTTCACCGGGTCGGGGTCGTCGGCGAGCAGCAGGCCGAGCCCGAGGCCGAGGTCGCTCGTCACCGACAGCGCCGTGTGGATCGCCCCGGCCACGCTCTGGGTCCGCAGCCAGCCGAACCCCGTCCCGGCCAGCACCGTCGCCCCGGCCGCCACCGCGCCCGCGACGAGCCCCGGCAGCACCAGCCCCTTCGCCACTCCCCGTACGCCCCCGCCGGCCGCCCGCGCGACCATCACGCCGATGAAGAGCAGCGCCACCGCCGCCGGGGACTTCACCATCGTCGCGAGGCCGACGAGCACGCACCCGAGCACCCACCGCCCGCGCACCGCGAGCAGCACGCCGCCGAGCATGAGCCCGATCATCAGGCCGTCGTTGTGGAGGCCGCCGACGACGTGGACGAGGAAGAGGGGGTTGAGCGCGGCCAGCCACACGGCCCCCGCGGGGCCGCCGGACCCGCCGCCGATCCCCCGTACCGCCCACACCACGAGCGCGAGCGCTCCGAGCGCGATCAGGCGCATGAGGAGTACGGAGGGCACGACCGCGCCGCCGGTCAGCTTCACGACACCGGCGGCGAGGAGGAGGAAGGCGGGGCCGTACGGGGCGGGGGTGTCGGTCCAGTGCCCGCCGACGCTCGCCGCCGCGTCCGCGCCGAGGTCGCCGGGGCCGAGGACGGAGGGCCCGCCCCCGTAGACGTCGTGGCCTTCGAGGACCATCGCACCCTGCGCGATGTAGCTGTAGACGTCGGCGCTGTGCAGCGGCGGGGCGAGGAGGAGCGGCGCGGTCCAGCAGGCGAGCGTCGCGACGACGCCGTCCCGCAGGCCGCGCGCGAGGAGCACCCCGTACCGCCACCAGGCGGCGACGAGCAGGGTCAGTCCGAGGTACGCGAGGAGGGCGCCGGCGAGGGTGAGCGCGGAGCCGCGCGGCTCCCAGAGGCCCCAGCCGCCGCGTACGGGCAGCGTCCCGGCGGCCCACCCGCCCGCGGCGACGGCGAGCGATCCGGCAGCACCCAGCCACCGGCATCCGGAGGCACTGAAAACCCACATGACGTGCCAACCTATCCCGGCCGCCGGAAGGAGCCGCACGCACCGCGGTCCTCACGGGGTCGGCGGGCCGTCCACCGGCCCGCCCCTCGGGCTCACCTCTTTGGGCCGCCCCTCCGGCCCGCCCCTTTGGCCCGCCCCTCGGGCTCACCCCTCGGGCCCGCACCTCCCGGTCCGCACCTCCGGCCGCCCTCGGGCCCCTCCGGCCTACCGGGGCCGCTTGGTGGCCCCGCGGCCCTTCCCCGGGTGGCTCGGCCCGGCCTCGGTGGCGGTGGGTTCCGCCGTCGGGCCGCCGGTCGGGGCGGCCGTCGGTGCCCCGGACGGCGCAACCGTCGCCGTGGGAGTACCGGCCGGCGCGGACGGGCTCGTGCTCCCCCGGGGAGACGCGCTCGCGGACGGGGTTTCTCCGCCTCCCGTGCCCGAGGACCGGGTCGGCTCGCCGGGGCCCGGCGTACCGGAGGAGCCGGCCGGATCGGAGGGGTCCGCCTGGATCAGTGCCGGCGGCCCGTCGGTCCCGCCGCCGTCCGTGGAGCCGGACCCGCCCTTCGTGCCGGAGCCGGCGGAGAAGACGGCCGCGGCGACCCCGAAGACCGCGACCCCGCCCGCGGCGAGCAGCCACACCGGGCCGCGCCCCCGCCGCGTGGAGGCGTGTCGGCGGCGGGCGCTCCGCGTGCCGGGGGCCTGGGGGTCGTGCTTGCTCATGGGCCCGAATTGTAGGGAGCACGACACCGCCGGTGCGATCCGGGTCACACCGGCGGCCGCTGGGCGGCGCCCCCGTGTCCGACGTGTCCCAAAACACGAGGCGTCCCGACCCGCCCGGCCGTAAGCTCTCGTCATGCAGGTGATCCAGTCCACGAAGCTCGCCAACGTCTGTTACGAAATCCGGGGTCCGGTGCTCGAAGAGGCGATGCGGCTTGAGGCCGCGGGTCATCGCATCCTCAAGCTCAACACGGGCAACCCGGCCGCCTTCGGCTTCGAGTGCCCGCCCGCCATCCTCGAAGACGTCCTGCGCAACCTCTCCGAGGCGCACGGTTACGGGGACGCGAAGGGCCTGCTCTCCGCCCGCCGCGCGGTGATGAGCCACTACGAGACGAAGGGCATCCCGCTCTCCGTCGAGGACATCTACCTCGGCAACGGCGTCTCGGAGCTGATCCAGATGTCGATGCAGGCGCTGCTCGACGACGGCGACGAGGTCCTCGTCCCGGCTCCCGACTACCCGCTGTGGACGGCCTCCGTCTCCCTCGCGGGCGGTACGGCGGTGCACTACCGCTGCGACGAGCAGGCCGACTGGATGCCGGACCTCGCCGACATCGAGCGGAAGATCACGGACCGCACCAAGGCGATCGTGATCATCAACCCGAACAACCCGACCGGCGCGGTCTACGACGACGAGATGCTCCGGCAGCTCACGGAGATCGCCCGCCGCCACAACCTGGTCATCTGCTCGGACGAGATCTACGACAAGATCCTGTACGACGGCACGACGCACACGCCGACCGCCGCCATCGCCCCGGACCTCCTCGTCCTCACGTTCAACGGGATGAGCAAGAACTACCGGGTGGCGGGCTTCCGCTCCGGCTGGCTCGCGGTCTGCGGCCCGAAGCACCACGCGACCTCGTACATCGAGGGCCTGACGATCCTCGCCAACATGCGTCTGTGCGCGAACATGCCCGCGCAGCACGCGGTGGCCGCCGCCCTCCAGGGCAGGCAGTCGATCGAGGACCTGGTCCTGCCGGGCGGGCGGCTCCTGGAGCAGCGGGACACGGCGTACGAGCTGCTGACGCAGATCCCGGGCGTGACGTGCGTGAAGCCGAAGGGCGCGCTGTACCTGTTCCCGCGTCTCGACCCGAACGTCTACAAGATCAAGGACGACCGGCAGATGGTCCTGGACCTGCTGCGGGCCGAGAAGATCATGGTGGTCCACGGCACGGGCTTCAACTGGAACGAGCCGGACCACTTCCGGATCGTCACGCTGCCGGCGGCGGCGGACCTGGCGGACGCGGTGACGCGCATCGGCCGCTTCCTGGACGGCTACAGCCAGCACTGACACGCCCACAGTCCGGACAGCCCTCAACTTTAGACCGAATCTAAGCTAGGATGACTCCACTGCACCGAGGAGGCCATCCCATGTACGAACCGATCCGCACCAAGTCGGTCCACCGGATGGCCGACGACGCCCCGGACGCGTACCCCCACCGCTCCCGCGAGGAGGAGCTGGACATCCAGCTCTCCGGCCACCTCGCCGCCCTGCTCGCCGTCACCGACGAGCTCGGCGACTCGGAGGCGGGCGAGCTCATCGCCCGCCAGGTGGCCCGGCTGCGCGGCGCGCCGCCCGCGCGCCACGCCGGTCTGACCCGCTCGTCCGCGCGCTCCCTGCACCAGAAGGCGCACGCCCTCGCGGGCCGCGCCCTCGTCGTCGCCGCCTCCCGCGCCGACACCGCCGCCGCGATCCTCGCCGCCGAGCGCATGGACGCGCACACCGCCGCGCTGGCCAACGAGACCCTGGTCGGCGCCCCCTGACGGCCCCGGTCCGCGCGCCACGAACCGCGCGGACCGGGAGCCACCCACCACCTCCGCCGGCCACGCCCCTCCGCCGGACCTCCGCTCGGCCACGCCCCTCCGCCGCCCCTAGGCCAGCCGCACCCCTCCGCCGCCGCGACCCCACCGCGCCAATCGGCACGGCCCCCTCCGGTTCCCTACCGGGATCGGCACTTCACCGGCCGTCCACCCAACTCCCCCTGGAATGTGGGTTTCCGCGAGCACTCTGCCCGCGTGAGACGCATCCTGGGAATCGTCCTGGCCGTCCTGCTCCTCGGCGGCGTGGCCGCCGTCCTCGTGACGGGCGGCGACAAGGACACGGGCACGGCAACGAAGACCGTGCGCACGGTACGAGGAGTCATCGGGTCGGAGAAGGCCGAGTTCTTCGCCGATCCGCGCGTGGTGAAGGCGCTCGCCGCCAAGGGGTTCACCGTGACCAGCGAGACCTCCGGGTCCTGGGACATGGAGGAACTCCCCCTCGACGGCTACGACTTCGCCTTCCCCTCCTCCAAGGGCCCGGCCGACGAACTGCGCGCGAAGGCGCGGGTGAGGAGCAAGCCGGCGGACGCGGCGGCCACCACCCCCCTCCGCCCCTTCTACTCGCCGCTCGTCGTCGTCGCCCACAGCGCCGCCGCCCGGGTCCTCGCGGGCAACGGCCTCGCGACCCTCGGCCCGCGCGGGACGAGCGGCACCCTGAAGATGGAGGCCTATCTGGCCGCCGCCCGCGCCGACCGGACCTGGCAGCAGCTGAAGGGCTCCGCCGGGCACGCCGAACTGAGCGGCACCCTCTTCATCACCTCGACCGACCCGGTCGCCTCCAACTCCGGCGCCCTCTACCTCGCCGCCGCGAGCTACGTCGCCGACGGCGGACGGGTCGCGGGCGACAGGGCGGCCGTCACCCGCACCGCTCCGCTGATGCGCAAGCTGATCCAGGTCCAGGGCGCCCAGCAGACCAGCTCCGACGCCCCGTTCAGGGACTTCGTCAGCGGCGTCGGCAACCCGCTGGTCCTCGTGTACGAGTCCCAGGTCGCCGCGCAGCTCATCGCCGGCCGCTCCATGGGCGACCTCGTCGTCCTGTACCCGGACACCACCGTGAACAGCGACCACACCCTCGTACCGCTCAGCGAGAACGGCCGGGCGTTCGGCGAACTCCTGGCCACCGACCCGGAGTTGCGCAAGCTCGCCGTCCACCACGGCTTCCGCCCGCAGGGCGCGGCGAACGAGTTCACGACGGCCACCCAGGGCCACGCCGACTACCTCAACCAGACACTGAACGGCGTCCGCCAGGCGCCCGTGCCCACCAGTCAGGTGCTGCACGCGATGGCGCTGCGGGCCCGCGACCAGGGGGACACCGCATGACCACCACACCGAAGGACCCGCGCGCGACACCCGCGAACGCCGCCGCGCCGACGAACACCGCCCCACCCGCGAACGCCGCCGCCCCACCCGCGACCATGCCCCTCACCCTCACTCCCCCCGAGCACGACACCCCCCTCGTCCTCACCCCGCCCGCGCCGGTCGCGCCCGTGCGCGCCGAGCAGGTCGCCGCCGTGGTTCCGCTGGACGAGGCGACCCGCACGGAGGTGGCACGGCGGGCCGCGGAGTACGTCGGTTCGCTCGCCGGTCTCGACCCGCGCTCCCCCGAGTTCTCGGGACGCATCGGCGAGATCGCCGCGCTCGGTTCGGGGGAGATCCGCGCCGCTGCCAAGCAGTCGAACCGCATGCTCGACCGCACGGTCCGCTCGCTCGGCAGCGGCGCGCCGGGCGGCGACCCGCAGAGCAGGGTCGGCTCCTCGCTCGTCGAGCTCCGGCGTACGGTCGAGGACCTCGACCCGGGCGACACCCCCGGCAAGGGCCTCAGGAAGCTGCTCTCCAGGCTGCCCGGCGGGAACCGGTTCCGCGACCACGTCGCCAGGTACGCCTCCTCGCAGGAGACGCTCAACCGGATCGTCGGCGCGCTCCGCAGCGGCCAGGACGAACTCCAGCGCGACAACGCCGCGTTGCTGACCGAGCGGGCGAGGCTGTGGGAGACCATGGGCAAGCTCCAGGAGTGCGCGCTCCTCACCGAGGCCCTCGACGCGGCCGTGGAGGAGCGGGTCGCGGCCACCGCCGACCCGGCGCAGGCGGACGCGCTCCGCGCCGACGTCCTCTTCCCCGTCCGGCAGAAGCGCCAGGACCTGCTGACCCAGCTCGCCGTATCCGCGCAGGGGTACATGGCGATGGACGTGGTCCGCCGGAACAACGAGGAGCTCATCAAGGGCGTCGACCGGGCGTCGACCACCACCCTGTCGGCCCTGCGGATCGCCGTCATGCTCGCCACCGCGCTGGAGCACCAGGCGAACGTCACCCGGCAGGTGCAGGCCCTGCGGGAGACCACGGAGAGCCTCGTCGGCGGCAACGCCGCGATGCTGGAGACCCGGACCGGCGAGATCCAGCGGATCGCGGCGGACCCGGCGGTGGGCGCGGAGACGCTCAGGACGGCGTTCCGGCAGATCTACCGGACGCTCGACACGATCGACACGTACAAGGTCCAGGCGACCGAGTCGATGGCGGAGACGGTCGAGTCCCTGTCGGCCGAACTGCGGGAGGCGAGCGCCTACCTGGAGCGCAGCCGCCGCACGAGCGCACTGGAGGGCGGCGCGTGACCGGAACCCCCGGCCGCCCGGCGCGCACCCGCGCCCTCGCCGCCCTGGCCCTCGCCCTCCTCCTCACGGGTACGGCCGCGTCCTGCGGCGGCGCCGACCGGGCCGGCACCACCGGCCCGACCGGCGCGCCCTCCTCCGCTCCCCCCGACCCCCACGGCAAGGACTACGCCCCCGGCACCCTGCGCGTCCTCGCCTCCTCCGAGCTGGCCGACATGGCCCCCGTCCTGGACGCGGCCCGCAAGGCGACCGGCGTCACCGTCCGCCCCACCTACGCCGGCACGCTCGACGCCGTCGAGCAGATCGCCTCGGGGCGGGCCGAGGGGTCCTACGACGCCGTCTGGCTCTCCTCCAACGACTACCTGCGGCTCCGGCCCGACACCTCCGCCCGGATCACCGGCGAGACCCCGGTCATGACCTCGCCCGTGGCGGTCGGCGTCCGCCCGGCGGCCCTCAAGCGGCTGGGCTGGGACCCGTCGAAGGTGACGTGGTCGCAGCTGCACCAGGCCGTGGCCGCCGGCCGGCTGACGTACGGCATGACGGACCCGAAGCGCTCCAACTCCGGCTTCTCCGCGCTCGTCTCGATCGCCTCGGGGCTCTCCGGCGCGCAGTCCGCCCTCACCCAGGACGACGTGCGGCGCTCCACGCCGAAGCTCAGGGAGTTCTTCACCGGCCAGAAGCTGACCTCGGGCTCCTCCGGCTGGCTGGCCGACGCCTACGCCCGCCGCACCGACCTCGACGCGCTCGTCAACTACGAGTCGGTGCTGCTCTCCACGCCCGGCGACCTGACCGTCATCCGCCCGTCCGACGGCGTCGTCACCGCCGACTACCCCCTGACCCTCCTCACGGCGGCCCGCCCCGAGGCGAAGGAGGCGGCGGCCCGCCTCGTCACGTACCTCCGCTCCCCCGAGGCCCAGCGGCACATCACGGAGACGACCCTGCGCCGCCCGGTCGTCCCGGGCGTCCGGCCGGCCTCGGCGCTGGCGCGCGACCAGCGCCGGGAGTTGCCGTTCCCGGGGAGCCGGGCCGTCGCCGACGGCCTGCTCGACGCGTACGACAACACCCTGCGCAGGCCCTCCCGCACGGTCTACGTCCTCGACACCTCCGGCTCCATGGCGGGAGAGCGCCTCGAACGCCTCAAGGCGGCCCTCGCCGAGCTGACCGGCGACTTCCGGGACCGCGAGGAGGTCACCCTGATGCCGTTCGGCTCGTCGGTGAAGCGGGACGAGATCCGTACGCACACGGTCGACCCGGCGTCGCCCGCGACGTCCCTCGACGCGATCCGGGCCGACGCGCGGAGGCTCACGGCGGACGGCGGCACCGCCGTCTACTCCAGCCTCCAGGAGGCGTACCGCTTCCTGGAGAGCTCCCCGTCCGCCTCCGACGCGTTCACCTCGGTCGTCCTCATGACGGACGGCCAGAACACCGACGGCGACCCGGCCTCCGCCTTCGACACCTTCTACCGCGCGCTCCCGGCCGAACGGCAGCGCACCCCGGTCTTCCCGATCCTCTTCGGGGACTCGGACCGCGGGGAGCTCGACCACATCGCGGGCCTCACCGGCGGCAGGCTCTTCGACGCCACCACGGGCTCGCTCGACGGCGCCTTCGAGGAGATCCGTGGCTACCAGTAGCGGGGCCGGCGGGCTCCTGCGCTTCGCCGAGTCCCGCAAGAACCTGACGGGCTGCGTCTGCGGCCTGGTCGGCGTCGGCGTCACCCTCACCGGCGCGGCGGGCTCGCTCTGGCCGCTGGTCGTCGGCGGGTTGTACGCGGCGGGGGCGCTGATCGCCCCGCCCGAGCGGCCCGACACCCCGCGCTTCCCGACGGCGGGCGAGCAGCTCGACGCGCTGCGGACCGACTTCGGGACCCTGCGCGCGTACCTCGCGGAGGCGGAGCTGCCCGCGGCCTCCCGGGAGCGGGTGACCGCTCTGGAGGCCCTCGTCGAGGCGCTGCTCGAACCGGGCTGGGTGAGCGACCCCGACCACCTCCACACGCTGGCCCGCGCGGTCCGCCAGGACCTCCCGGAGGCCGTCGACACCTTCGTACGGACCCGGTGGTGGACCCGCTTCTCGCCCGGTTCCGAGCCGCCGGAGGAGCACCTGGACCGCCAGCTGTCGGCGCTCCACGAGGAGGCGACGGCCATCGCCGCCTCGCTCCGCGACGCGGAGGCCGTCCGTCAGGAGACGCACACGCGGTACGTCGAGGAGCGCGGCCTCTGACGGACGGAGGCGCCCCGGGCATGCGCCGGCCCCCGGAACCTGAGGGGGTTCCGGGGGCCGGATGCGTCGTGATGGGCCGTCGTGACCCCACTGGTCAGGGCGGTGTTTCGGGGCAACCCACCACGAGTCGGAGGGGGACTAGCCCAGACGCTCGACGAGCGCGTTGTACTGGTCCCACAGCTCCTTCGGCGTGTGGTCGCCGAAGGTGTTGAGGTGGTCCGGGACGAGGGCGGCTTCCTCGCGCCACACGTCGCGGTCGACCTTGAGGAGGAACTCCAGGTCCTCGGCCGGCAGGTCGAGGCCGTCGGTGTCGAGGGACTCCGGGGTCGGCAGGATGCCGATGGGGGTCTCGACGCCCTCGGCCTTGCCGTCGAGGCGCTCGACGATCCACTTGAGGACGCGGCTGTTCTCGCCGAAGCCGGGCCACACGAACTTGCCCGCGTCGTTCTTGCGGAACCAGTTCACGTAGTAGATCTTCGGGAGCTTCGCGGCGTCGGCGGAGGCGCCGACCTTGACCCAGTGGGCCATGTAGTCGCCCATGTTGTAGCCGCAGAACGGCAGCATGGCGAAGGGGTCGCGGCGCAGCTCGCCGACCTTGCCCTCGGCGGCGGCGGTCTTCTCGGAGGCGACGTTCGCGCCGAGGAAGACGCCGTGGTTCCAGTCGAAGGACTCGGTGACCAGCGGGACGGCGGAGGCGCGGCGGCCGCCGAAGAGGATCGCCGAGATCGGCACGCCCTTCGGGTCCTCCCACTCCGGCGCGATGATCGGGCACTGCCCGGCCGGCACGGTGAAGCGGGCGTTGGGGTGGGCGGCGGGCGTCTCGGACGCGGGGGTCCAGTCGTTGCCCTTCCAGTCCGTGAGGTGCGCGGGGGCCGTCTCGGTCATCCCCTCCCACCACACGTCGCCGTCGTCCGTGAGGGCGACGTTCGTGAAGACGGAGTTGCCCCACATGGTCTTCATGGCGTTGGCGTTGGTGTGCTCGCCGGTGCCGGGCGCGACGCCGAAGAAGCCGGCCTCGGGGTTGATCGCGTAGAGGCGGCCGTCCTCGCCGAAGCGCATCCAGGCGATGTCGTCGCCGATGGTCTCGACCGTCCAGCCGGAGATCGTGGGCTCCAGCATGGCCAGGTTGGTCTTGCCGCAGGCCGACGGGAAGGCGGCGGCGACGTACTTGGCCTCGCCCTGCGGCGGGGTCAGCTTGAGGATGAGCATGTGCTCGGCGAGCCAGCCCTCGTCACGCGCCATGACGGACGCGATGCGGAGCGCGTAGCACTTCTTGCCGAGCAGGGCGTTGCCGCCGTAGCCGGAGCCGTACGACCAGATCTCGCGGCTCTCGGGGAAGTGCGAGATGTACTTGGTGGTGTTGCAGGGCCACGGCACGTCGGCCTCGCCCTCGGCGAGCGGCGCGCCCAGCGTGTGCACGGCCTTGACGAAGAAGCCGTCGGTGCCGAGCTCGTCGAGGACGGCCTGTCCCATGCGGGTCATCGTGCGCATGGAGACGGCGACGTAGGCGGAGTCCGTGATCTCGACGCCGATGGCGGAGAGCGGGGAGCCGACGGGGCCCATGCAGAAGGGCACGACGTACATGGTGCGGCCGTGCATGGAGCCGCGGAAGATGCCTTCGGAGCCCGCGAAGAGCTCCTTCATCTCGGCCGGGGCCTTCCAGTTGTTCGTCGGGCCCGCGTCCTCCTCCTTCTCGGAGCAGATGTACGTCCGGTCCTCGACGCGCGCGACGTCGGTCGGGTCGGAGGCCGCGTAGTACGAGTTGGGCCGCTTGGTCTCGTCGAGCTTGGTGAAGGTGCCCTTGGCGACGAGCTCCTCGCACAGGCGCTCGTACTCGGCCTCGGATCCGTCGCACCAGACGATGTTGTCCGGCTGGGTGATCTCGGCGATCTCGTTCACCCAGGAGACGAGCCCCTGGTGCTGGGTGGGAAGGGGAGCCGCGTTGTCGCGCGCCACGATTGCTCCTTGTTGAGGGGTGTATTCCGCATGTGTGCCCCGTGGGGGCTGCGACCCGGACGCTTCGTAGCTGCTCATCCGGTGCCGACCATACTCATTTGATCATCCGACGGATCCGCCCATATGTCCAGGGGGGTGCACACGTGAGCAGCGCCACTCATATCCGTTACCTACGGACGCGTAGGTACGATGCGGTGTCATGACCGCAGCCACGCCGGAAGCCACCCCGACCACGAGCGCGCTCCCGCTCCCGCTCCCGCCCAAGCCGCGGCTCAGAGGCTGGCTGCATGCCGGGATGTTCCCCGCGGTGATCGTCGCGGGCCTCGTCCTCGTCGCCCTCGCCGACTCCCCCCGCGCCCGCATCGCCTGCGGGATCTACGTCCTCACGGCGTGCCTGCTCTTCGGCATCAGCGCGCTCTACCACCGCGGCGACTGGGGCCCGCGCGGCGAGGCGATCCTCCGCCGCCTCGACCACGCCAACATCTTCCTGATCATCGCGGGCACCTACACCCCGCTCACGCTGCTCCTCCTCCCCGACTCGACGGCCAAGCCGCTCATGTGGGCGGTCTGGGCGGCCGCGGCGGCGGGCATCGCCTTCCGCGTCTTCTGGGTCGGCGCGCCCCGCTGGCTCTACACGCCCTGCTACATCGCGATGGGCTGGGCCGCCGTCTTCTTCCTTCCGGACTTCATGCGCGCGGGCGGCATCGCCGTCCTCGTCCTCGTCGTCGTCGGCGGACTGCTCTACTCGGCGGGCGGGGTCATCTACGGCATCAAGCGCCCCAACCCGTCCCCGCGCTGGTTCGGCTTCCACGAGGTCTTCCACTCGCTGACGCTGGCCGCGTTCATCGTCCACTACGTCGGGATCTCGCTGGTCGCCTACCAGGCCTGACCAGGGACAATAGGAGAATGAACGACCGTCCCACCCTCCGTGAGCGCAAGAAGCTGAAGACCCGCGCGGCCATCAGGAAGGCGGCCTACCGGCTCGCCGCCGAGGAGGGCTGGGAAGCCGCCACGACCGACCGGATCGCGGAGGAGGCCGACGTCTCCCCCTCCACCGTCGTGCGCTACTTCCCGGTACGGGAGGACATCGTCCTCACCGACGAGAACGACGACGTCCTCGAAGCGCGGCTGCTCGCCCGCCCGGCCGGCGAGGAGCCCCTCGAATCGCTCCGGGCCGTCGTCCTCGAAGCCGTCGGCACCGCCCTCGACCAGGAGCCCGAGGAGACCCGGCTCCGTGCCCGCCTCATGGTCGAGATCCCCTCGGTCCGGGCCCGCTTCACCGAGACCACCGCCGAGACCGGCCGCCGCCTGGCCCGCGCGCTCGCCGACCGCACCGGCCGCGACGCCGACGACCTGGAGGTGCGGATCTTCACGGCGGCGGTCCTCGGAGCCCTCCGCGAGGCCACCCTCTACTGGGCCGAGCAGGACACGTCCGGCGACCTGCTCCCGCTCCTGCACCGCACGGTCGACACCCTCAAGGCCGGCCTGACCCCGCACGCGGAGCCCCCAGCGCACCCCTGACGATCCGCGCCGACTCCGGGTTCGCGGCGCACTCCCACACGCCGTGCGGGCAGTAGTCCGTGACCGTCTGGTAGACCGGCCGGTGCGTCGCGAACCAGTCGAGCATCCCCCGCACGTAGACCGGGTTGTCCCCGTTCCTGAACAGCCCCCACTCCGGGTACGAGACGGGCTTCCCGTGCGCCGCCGCGAACCGCACGTGGTGTTCGAGCCCGTACTCCTCCGTCACCTGCTCCTCGAAGGAGAGCCCGGCCGGCTGGTCGTAGGCGTCCATCCCGATGATGTCGACGACGTCGTCCCCGGGGTAGCAGAGCGGCCACGCGACGGCGTCGAGCCCGCGGCTCGGCGTGAAGTCGAACCGGAACCGCTGCCCGTCCACCCCCCTGAGCACCGACACGACCCGCCGCCAGTACGCCTTCCAGGCCGTCGGGTCCGGACCGCAGCGATGGCTGTACGTCGTCCCGTTCATCTCCCAGCCGAGGACGAGCACCGCGTCCCCGAGCCCGTGCGCGACGAGCCGCTCCCCCAGGACCGCGAAGTGCGCGTCGAACGCGCCGCCCGCCCCGCGCCGCAGCCCCGCCCGCACCTCCGCGTCCGGCAGCCCCGCCTCGTTGCGGTCCATGAGCGGCACGTTGAGGACGAACAGCCGCCCCGGCCGCTCGGCCTTCCACCGCGCCCACGGCCCGAAGAGCGCCGCGTGCCCCTCGATGTTGGACCAGCGGTCGCCGGGCAGGTACGTGTGCCCGACGGTCAGCGTCTCGCCGCCGAGCCACTCCTGCACCTGGGCGATCCGCCGCACCCCGGCCTCGTCGGAACCGGTGAAGAACCCCGACGGCACCCCGGGCAGCGGCTCGGGCTCCACCGGGGCCCGGCCGGCGGCGTGCCGCTCGCCGGGGGCCAGCCGCTCGTACGGCACCAGGAGGACGAGAACGGCCGCGAGCAGCACCGTGAGTGCGGCCCGCGGCCAGGAGAGGAGAGAGGTCACGTCAGCTGGTCCAGAACTCCCACCAGCGGGTCAGGATCAGCATCCCGATGATCCCGATGTGCAGGACGGGCAGGGCGAAGGCGAACTCGCCGAGGAAGCCCCGCACCCCGGCCGGCGCGGGCAGCAGCCCCTCCCGGACGTTGTGCGCGGTCACGTACCAGAACATGACGATCGTCGCGGTCCAGGCCAGGCAGCACCACAGGCACAGGGCGTTGATCTCGTACAGCGACTGGTACATGAGCCAGGTGCAGAAGCCGACGCCGAAGAGCGTCCCGGCGTTGAGGCCGAGCCAGAACCAGCCCCGGTAGCGGGCCCCGGCCAGGAGCCCGGCACCGACGGCGACGACCACGGCGTACGTCACGAGACCGAGCATCGGGTTCGGGAAGCCGAAGACGGCCGCCTGCTCGCTCTTCATGATGTTGCCGCAGGAGACGACGGGGTTCAGGCTGCACCCGGGCTGGAACCCCGGGTCCTCCAGGAGCTTGAACTTGTCGATCGTGATCACCCAGCCGGCGAGCACGCCCGCCGCCCCGGTGACCACCAGCATCCACGCGAAGGCCCGGCTCGCGCCGATCCCCGCCCCCGCGGCATCCCGCGCGGGCTCCGCGCGCCGCTGCCCCGGCACCCCGCCCCGTACGTCCACCGTCGCCATGCCGCGACCCTTCTTCCGCTCTCGGGCTCAGCCCTGGAGGCGCCGGACCGGCATCAGGACGTGCGCGCTCTCGGCGAGCATCGCCTCGTCGGAGACGAAGGCGCGCAGCTGCGCCTCGTCGACCGGCTGCCCCGGGACGGCCTCGGGCCACGGGCGGACCGAGCAGATCAGGTAGACCTGCCCGCGCTCCTGCGCGGCGGCCTGCCACTCGGCCGGCACCGGGCACTGCACCTTCAGGAAGGGCAGGGTGAGGGCGACGGAGCCGCCCTCGACGAGGAGCGTGGCGTTGATCCCGGAGTCCTTCTCCAGGTCGAACAGCCGGTCGCCGACGGAGAGGTTCATGGCCTCCAGCGCCGTCCGCATCGCCTGCTGACCGGCCTCCGGGCCGTCCCGGCCGTCGCCGAGCGAGTACGCCATGAGGAACGGCGTGCCCGCCGATTCGGCGGTGGGTTCGCTGGACCACGGGATCACCGTGAGAGTTCCCAGCGGAGAGGCGCTGCGCGCCGAGGAAACGACGTTGGAAGTGGTCATGAATCGGATGCTAGTGCTCCAACCACCCTTTCCCCGCGCCGCTTTCACTCGATCGGCCGACATTCACACCGCTGCGCTTTCCGCCGCAACGAAGCCGGGTTTTCCTCGTTGTGCCCTGAGGGCAATCGCCGACCCGAGGAGATCACTCATGATCGTCCCGCGCCGTGTCGCACTGCGCTCCCTCTTCGCTCTGGCCGTCACCGGCGTCACGGGCGGTGCGCTCGCCCGCATCGCCGACCGCCCGTCGGCCACGACCGACGTCCACGCCTTCGACGAGCTGTACCGGGGCCGTCGCATCCGGGGGTTCACCGGGCCCGACGGGCGGCCGGTGGCCCTCGTCGACGGACGTCCGCTGCATCTGATGCGCTGCGCCGACGGCGGGTACGTCTCGCCGATCGACCACTACGCGACGAGCCCCACGCCGCTCGCGGCCACCCGCGCCGCCGTGGACGAGGTGGGGACGGCCCGCCTGTCCCGGTTCGCCGCCGCACACGGAGACCACACCGACCCGACGGGAGGGAGTCCGCGTGGTGTACACGCGTAAGAACCAGCGCGACCTGACCGGCGCCGAGCGCCGGAAGTTCGTCGCCGCCGTCCTGGAGCTCAAACGGACCGGCGTGTACGACGAGTTCGTCCGCACCCACATCGAGCACTACACGGCCGACGGGGAGGGCCGGCTGCGGACCGCCCACATGGCGCCGAGCTTCCTGCCCTGGCACCGCCGGTTCCTGCTCGACTTCGAGCAGGCCCTGCGCCGGGTCGACCCGACGGTCTCGGTGCCGTACTGGGACTGGACCCGGGACAACAGCCCGGCGTCGTCGATCTGGGGCGAGGACTTCATGGGCGGCAACGGCCGCCGCGCCGACCTCCAGGTCATGACGGGCCCCTTCGCGCAGTCCTCGGGGCGCTGGGACATCACGCACGCGATGACCGAGACCCGCTTCCTGACCAGGGACTTCGGGCGCCCGCGCGACCCGATCGCGCTGCCGACGCGGGTCGAGCTCGACGAGGTGATGCGGGAACGGGTGTACGACGTGGCGCCCTGGAACTCGACGAGCGCGTCCGGCTTCCGGAACCGTCTGGAGGGCTGGGCGTCGGGCCGGGGCAACGAGCGGTTCCGGATCCACAACCGGGTCCACCGCTGGGTCGGCGGGATGATGCTCGGCGGCGGCTCGGTCAACGACCCGGTCTTCTGGCTGCACCACTCCTTCGTCGACCTGCTCTGGTCGCGCTGGCAGCAGCAGAACCCCGGCGCCGCGTACCTGCCGGCGGAGCCGCCGCCACTCGGCGACATGCAGTACCGCAAGGTGGTCGCCCGGCACGAGCCCATGTCCCCCTGGGGGATCACCCCGGCGGAGCTCTTCGACCACAGCCGGGTCTACGCCTACGCGTGAGCGCCCGACACGCGCGTGTCCCCCCGGCCCTGAGGACCGGGGGGACACGCGTGTTCAGCGGGGGTGATCAGCCGCCGTAGCCACCGTCGTGCTTCGGGGCGTCGACGTTGGCGCAGCTGTTGCCGAACGCCGGGTTGAGCAGACCGATGACGTTGACGGTGTTGCCGCAGAGGTTGACCGGGACGTGGACCGGGACCTGGACGACGTTGCCGGAGGCGACACCGGGCGAGTGGGCGGCGACGGCCTCGGCGCCCGAGTCGGCGACGGCCAGGCCGGCTCCGCTGAGGGCCACGGCACCCGTGCCGGCGAGAACAGCGGCAGCCTTCGCGATGCGAGACATCAAGAACTCCTTGGACGTGGATAGCGACCGCAGGAATCACGGCCGACTCCCCTTCAACGCCGGTCACACCGACCGGTCACGGGCATTGAGCCGAAAGGGAGTGAGGAAACGGGGGACGGCCCGGCGGACGAATGGCCCGTGGACCGGAGGCGCCCGCCGCCGGATACGACGGGACAGGCCTCGGGTCCACGGGCCGCGGCCATGCGACAAGCCTTCCGGTGCAACGACCGACGGCCCCCGGGGTGGCGGGGAAGAATCGTCCCTTCACCCTCCCGGGGGGCCTGCCGCACCTACTTCCCGTCCGGCACCAGACCGAGCTTCGGGTCGAGGGCTCCGCTGAGGACCGGGGTCAGCAGGCCGAGCTGGGGCTTGGCCAGGTCGGGCAGCCCGGCGAGCCCGTCGCCGCTGGGCGCCTTCACCGGGTTGCCGACGACGGCACCGGGGGTGGACGCCTTCATCTCCGAGTGCGGGTTGGTGAGCAGCGCACGGCCGAGGTCGCTGCCCTCGACGACCTCGGGGAGCGGCGCGTCCACCACGGTGTTCGGGATGGTGCCGGTGAGCGGGACGCTGGGCAGGGCGACGTCCGGCAGCGAACCCAGACCCTTCTGGAAGCCGGTGGGCGCGCCGGGCATGGGGACGGGCACCCCGGTGGCCACCGTCGGGGCGTCCATCGGGAGCACCGGCTCCAGGCCCTGGAGGGGGACGATCACCGGTGCCTCGACGGCGGAGGCCGGGGCGGCCAGGGCGGCGGAGGCGAGTGCGGTCATGAGGATTCCCATGCCGGCGTGAGAGCGCAGAGTCATGCCCTGAAGAACGAGTTCTGCGCCAAACCGTGGCGGGATACCCCCGTGTGCAGCAACGCACAGGGCCCTCACCGGTGACGGCGAGGGCCCTGATTGACGTCGCGTCAGCTCGTGGGCTCAGTGCGGCGCGAGAGGCGCCCGCCCCTCAGGTAGAAGACGCTGCCGCCGATGATCAGCGCGGCGCTGATCGCGGCCGCGCCCATGAGGGCGGGGTCGCTGCCGGTGTCGGGCAGCTCGGGCACGGTGGGCGGGGTGGTCGGGGGCTCGTCCGGGTTGGTGGGCGGCTCCTCCGGCTCGTGCGGCTCGTCCGGGTTGGTCGGCGGCTCTTCGGGCTCGTGCGGCTCGTCCGGATTCGTCGGCGGCTCCTCCGGCTCGTGCGGCTCGTCCGGATTCGTCGGCGGCTCCTCCGGCTCATGCGGCTCGTCCGGGTTGGTCGGCGGCTCCTCCGGCTCGCAACCGGGCTCCGGCGGCTGACCCGGCGCCGGAGCCTCACAGTCACCCGGCTCGTCCGGGTTGGTCGGCGGCTCCTCCGGCTCCTCCGGCTCGCAACCGGGCTCCGGCGGCTGACCCGGCGCCGGAGCCTCGCACTCACCCGGCTCGTCCGGGTTGGTCGGCGGCTCTTCGGGCTCGTGCGGCTCGTCCGGGTTGGTCGGGGGCTCCTCCGGCTCGTGCGGCTCGTCCGGGTTGGTCGGGGGCTCCTCCGGCTCGTGCGGCTCGTCCGGGTTGGTCGGCGGCTCCTCCGGCTCATGGGGCTCGTCCGGATTCGTCGGCGGCTCCTCCGGCTCGTGCGGCTCGTCCGGGTTGGTCGGCGGCTCCTCCGGCTCATGGGGCTCGTCCGGATTCGTCGGCGGTACGTGCGGCTCGTCGTCGCCGTAGCCGCCGGGTTCCCCCGCCTCGGCGCAGAGGTCGCCGACGGCCGACGCGACGAATCCGTCGAGTCCCACACCCCCGCCGCAGACGTCCGCCGGCAGAAGGGGCTGGACCTGGCCCGGCGTACCGGGTCCGGGTGAATCGCCCGTACCGGTGGGCGAGTTCGCGGCGATGGCGAATCCGCCGGTCAGCGACAGAATGCCGGTCGCTGCCGCGGCGGTGAGTACTTTCCTGCTGATGATGGACCGCATTCGGCTCTTCCTCTGGAGAAAGGGAGAGACCGGCGAGGATCCCCCCTCGCTCCGGCCGGCCAGTCCACGTCGACGTTTCACGTGGGATTGCCCAGAGAGTAGGGAGCCGGGCCCCGCGGTGAACGGGGGCCACACGGCGGCCGATCAGAAAATCACACGATCAGCCGCCGAGCGGGCTTCCGACCGGGCCGGCGACGGGAAGGCCGCCGAGCAGGGCGGATCCCGTCTTGCCGACCTCGTTGAGCTGCTCGACCGTCTGCGTGGCGGTCTGCACCGGGGAGCCGGGCGTGGTGTTGCTGAGCATGTCGGTCTTGAGTCCGTTGGCGGCGATGGCGTCCAGTCCGCCGTTCAGGCTGGTGGGGGTCAGCGCCTCCGCGGCCATGGCGGGGGTGGCGGCGCCGAGCGCCACGAGCGAACCGGCGACGACCGCGGCGACCTTACGGGACTTCATGGAGAGAATCCTTCCTCTGGGGATTTCGGAATGGCTCGTTCCTACGCCCTTTCCAACGAGCGAAGGCCCGTACCGGGTGCGGTACGGGCCTTCGTTGCTCGGACTTACCTGACGGGGAGCGGGGGCTTGACCGGCAGGTCGGCCGGGGGCTTGACCGGCGCGTCGACGGGCAGGTCCGGCGTGGCGGGCAGCGACGGGACCGCGGGCAGCCCGGCCAGGTCGGGCGCGGGCAGACCGCTGCCGAGGACGGTGGCGAGGGCGAGGTTGACCAGCGAGGTCAGCGTCGAGGTCACCTGCGGTACGACCGCGGCGGCGTCACCCGAGGTGACGGCGGCGAGCAGACCCGCCACCGCCTTCTCCACGGTGGCGAGGGCGTCGTCGACGAGGTCGGTGGGCGCCGCCTTCGCGCCGGCCGCGACCGGCAGGGACACCGGCGGCTTCACGGGAAGCGCGGGCGCGGCGACGGGAAGCTCGGGCGCGGGCAGGTCCGGGGCCGGGAGATCGGGCGCGGGGAGATCCGGGGCCGGGAGATCGGGCGCGGGGAGATCCGGGGCCGGGACGTCCGGGGCCGGAAGGTCGGGCGCGGGAAGATCCGGGGCCGGGAGATCCGGGGCCGGGAGGTCCGGCGCGGGGACGTCCGGGGCCGGGGTGTCCGGTACGGGGACCGGGGCCGTTTCCTTCGCCTTCTCGACCGCGGCGGCGATCTTCGCCTTGAGCGCGTCGGCGTCGGCGGCGGGGACCTGACCCGCGTCGGCCTTGAGCGCGGTGGTGACGAGTTCGACGACGGGGCTCGTCACGGAGCCGAGGTCGCCGAGCGCCTCGGCCTGGGGCAGCAGCGTGGCGGCCTCGGGGAGCGGCGCGTGGGCGGCCCGGTCGGCCGCGGAGGACGGGTGGTGTTCGCCGGCGATGGCGGGTCCCGCCGCGCCGAGGGTGATGGCGGCGGATATCGCCAGGGCGGTGAGACGGCGTGTGGCCAGGGGACGCATATGTGTTCCTTTTCTTATGCGTCGGACAACTTCCCTCTCACCGTGCCTGCGGGTATAGCCCTCCGCAACCGCAGAACTACTGAGCGCCACGTCTCCGTTCGAGTGAATCCATCCCCGCCACCTGCCCCCCGAAGGGGCGTACGCCGTTGCACCGGACGGCGCACGAGGGTGCGGCCGAACGAGTACCGCTCCAGTCCCAGCAAGGAAAAAGCCGGTGCGCCCACCCCCGGAGGGATGGGCGCACCGGCTTCGGAAGGACCGATCCGCCGTGCGAGGTCAGGCGTTGACGCAGGTGTTGCCGAAGGCCGGGTTCAGCGCGCCGATGACGCTGACGGTGTTGCCGCAGACGTTGACCGGGACGTGCACCGGAACCTGGACGACGTTGCCGGAGCCGACACCGGGGGACTTCACGGCAGCGCCCTCGGCGATGGAGTCGGCGGCGGCGGCACCGGCGGCACCGGCGACCGCGGCGGCGGCACCCACGGTCAGGACGACGGCCTTGGCGATACGGGACATGGAGAAGCTCTCCTCGATCGAATTCCAACTCGGACTGCGCGGACTGTTCGGCCCGGCTCCCTCAACAACGGCCCGCAGTTTCATCGGTTGCTCTCCCGAACGGGTGACGTTCAACCGATCTTTGGGCCATAGGAGGGCCATTCGAGCGAATGGGCGCGGAATGGCGCAACACGCTCAACGAGGAACCTGCCGCGCGGATACGGGAGTTAGCGTTTCCGAGCATCTAATGCGTACTATCGCCCCGCATCGGGGTTATAACGTTCCCGAACGTTGCTTCCGGGGCGTCCGCGCGTTCACCCATTTCGTGCGGACGACACCTTCCCCTCTCCCGGTCTTCTCGGGTCTTCCCTTCCTCCCCTCGTCAAAGCGGAGAACCTGTATGCGGAATTCAGCGTTTCCTGCTGTGCGTCGCGGTGTGTTGTGCGCCCTGTCGTGTGCGGCGCTGTCCGTCACGCTGCCGGCCGCCTCCGCCGCCGCGCCGCCCCAGCCCCGCGAGGCCGCCCGCGTCCCCTTCGCCCCGCGCCACCAGGCCGAGCAGCACGGGGGGATCGTGCGGGCGGCGAACACCTCGGCGAAGGGCGCGAAGGGCACCGAGTCGGTGAACGACTCCGCCTCGATCGCCTACGTCGACGTGGACAGCGACCCCAACACGTACAACTCCAGCCGCGCCGAGCTGCCCGTTCCCGCGGGAGCGCGGGTGACGTGGGCCCGCCTGTACTGGGGCGGGAACCTGCGGGTCGGCGAGCAGAAGCCGCCGAAGGACAACGGCCGCGTGCTGATCGCCGAGCCCGGCGGACAGTACAAGGCGCTGCTCGCGGACAGCCTCATCGGGCACCGCACGGCCTCGGGCGCCGACGCCTTCCAGGCCTCCGCCGACGTCACCGAACTGGTCCGTTCGGCGGGTTCGGGGCAGTGGACCGTGGCCCAGGTCAATGTGGCCATGGGTGCCTCGAAGGTCGGCGGCTGGGGCGGCTGGACGCTCGTCGCCGCCTACGAGAAGGCTTCCGAGCCCTTGCGCCGAATGAGTGTCTGGGACGGTTTCGAAACGGTCGGCCCGGGGGACGGTGATCTGCGCGTAGCGCTCGACGGAAAGCGTTATCCGAAGGGTACGGGCGGACAGCTCGGCGTGGTCGCCTATGACGGCGACAGGGGAACTTCCGGCGATTTCCTCGCGGTCGAGACGGGCAAGTCGGCGAGCACCCGACTCGCCGATTCCGCAAATTCCGCCGACGACGTCATGAACTCCAGCATCACGGAATTCGGCGCGGGTCGTACGGTCCGTTTTCCCGATGGTACGAACACTCTGGGATACGACTCCGACGTGTTCGACCTGGGGGAGGCGCTGAGCGAGGGGGCCGATCGTGTCCACGTCCGGATCGGGAGCCCGAAGGACACCGTCTGGCTCGGCGCGCTCTTCTTCCAGGCCGACGTCCGGCGCTGACGTGCGGCCTCCACGAGCATCAGGCGCGCCGGAGCCGGCGGGCCCCGCGGTCCTGCACGCGGTCCAGCCCGGGGACGGCGGGGTCGCCCGTGTCGTCGTCGACCTGGTCCGCGCGCAGCGCGCCGCCGGTCTCCGGGTCGCGGTCGCCTGCCCGCCGGACACCGCCCTCTCCGCCGCCGTCCGCGCCGAGGGCGCGGAGACGTACGACTGGCGGGCCGGTCGGGACCCCGGTCCCCGACTGGTCCGTGAGACGCGAGAGCTGGCGGCGCTGATCCGCGCCGTCGGTCCCGCGCTCGTGCACGCGCACAGCGCGAAGGCCGGCCTGTGCGCCCGACTCGCCTTGCGGGGACGGATTCCGACGGTGTATCAGCCGCACGCCTGGTCCTTCGAGGCGGTCACCGGGACGACCGCCTCGCTGGCCCGCCGCTGGGAGCGGTTCGGCGCCCGCTGGGCGGACCGGATCCTCTGTGTGAGCGAGGCCGAGCGCCGTACGGGCGAGGAGGCCGGGGTCGCGGGACGCTGGTCCGTCGTCCGCAACGGCGTGGACGTGGACCGGTTCGCGACCGACGGACCGCCCGGCAACCCCGTACCCACCGTGGTCTGCGTCGGCCGGCTCTGCCGGCAGAAGGGCCAGGACGTGCTGCTCGCCGCCTGGCCCGCCGTCCTCGCCGAGGTGCCGACGGCCCGGCTCGTCCTGGTCGGCGACGGCCCGGACGGCGAGCGCCTGCGGGCGGCGGCCGGGCCCTCGGTGCGTTTCACCGGCGCCGTCGAGGACACCGCCCCCTGGTACCGGGCCGCGGACGTCGTCGTCCTGCCGTCCCGCTGGGAGGGCATGGCGCTCGCGCCGCTCGAAGCCATGGCGGCCGGCCGGCCGGTCGTCGTCACCGACGTGGACGGGGCACGCGAGAGCCTGCCGCCCGCCCACGAGCCCCTGTGCCTGGTCCCCTCCGAGGACCCGGCCGCGCTCGCCGCCGCTCTCGGCCGCCTCCTGGGCAGGCCGGAGCTGCGGCACCGTCTGGGCCGCGAGGCCCACGAACACGTACTCAGCAGTTTCGATGTCCGGCGCACCGGCGCGGCGGTCGCGGACGTCTACCGCGAGCTTGCCGGCGTGCGGGGGGCCGAGCACAGAGAGCCGATTGCGCAGTGACCACGGAAAGTACCAGCGTTCCCTCCTCGCCGGGCCCCTGGCCCGCGGCGGGCCCGGCCTTCGGGCTCGCCTCCCTCGCGCCGCGCCGCGGCACATCCGGCCGGCCCGCGGTACGGCGCCGTCCCGCGCCCGCGCGGCGGCGCTCCGGCGTCCTGCCGTTCGTCGCCGTCGACGGCCTCGCGGTCCTCGCGGCGGCCTCGTTCCTGAGCGCGGCGCACCACGACGCCCGGCTGCTCCTGCCGGTCGCCGCGGTCGTCCTCGTACTCGACGGGCACGCGGGCCTCTACCGGCCGGCCGCGCACGTCAGGGCGCTCGACGAGCTGCCCGCGCTCGCCTCGCGCGCCGGGTTCGCCTGGTGTCTCGCGGCGGCGGGTGTCGCCGCGTTCACGCCGGCGCTCGCGATCGGGCCGCTGCGGCTCTGCGCCGCGTACGGTGCGCACCTCGTCGTGGCCTGCCTGGTCCGCGCGCTGATCCTGGCGCGCAGGCGGCGGGTGGCGCGAGAGCGTCCGCGATCGGCGCTCGTCGTCGGCGGGGCGGTGGCCGCGCGCCGGTTCGCCTCGGCGGCCGTGCAGCACCCGGAGTACGGGGTGCGGCCGGTCGGCATCGTCGGCGTGCCCGAGCAGGGCGGCGCCCCGCGGCAGGGCGGCGAGGCCGGGATGCCGGTGCTTCCCGTGCTGACGACGACGGAGGAGATCCACCGGGCGGTCATCCAGAACAGCGTGTGCGACGCGGTGTTCCTCGACGACGACCCGGCCCTGGTCTCGCTCTTCCAGCAGTACGGCTGCACGACCTGGCGGGTCGGCGGCGAGCGGCGGGACGGGCCGATGGGCGAGCACCTGTGGGGCCACGCCTGGCACCGGATCGTGCCGCCGGGCGAGCGGCCCGGGCTGACCGCCAAGCGGGCGCTCGACATCGCGCTCGCCGCTCCGGCGCTCGCGTGCGCGCTGCCGGTGCTGCTGCTGTGCGCGCTCGCGGTGCGGGTCGCGGACGGTCCCGGCGTCCTCTTCCGGCAGGAGCGGGTGGGCCAGCACGGCCGGCACTTCACGCTCCTGAAGTTCCGCACGCTGCGGCCGTCCGACGACAACGAGTCGGCGACGCGCTGGAACGTGGCGGGCGACCGGCGGATGAGCGCGGCCGGCAACTTCCTGCGGAAGTCGTCCCTGGACGAGCTGCCGCAGCTGTGGAACGTGCTGCGCGGCGACATGAGCCTGGTCGGGCCGCGACCCGAACGGCCTTACTTCGTCGCCCAGTTCAGCAAGGTCCACACCGGATACGCGGCCCGCCACCGGATGCCGGTCGGGCTCACCGGTCTGGCGCAGGTGCACGGGCTGCGGGGCGACACCTCGATCGAGGACCGCTGCCGCTTCGACAACCACTACATCGACCACTGGTCGCTCTGGCAGGACGTCTGCATCCTGCTGCGTACGGCGGCCGGGCTCGTGCGACCCACGGGGAGCTGACGGATGGCCACGGCCGTGACGACGGCGGTACAGGACGACGGGGAGACCGCCGCCGGCGTGCGGGAGGGTCTCGTCTCCCCGGACGTGCGGGACCTGGTCCGCAGGGCCGGGGCGCTGTCGCCCGTCCTCGCCGTGATCGCCCTGCTGCTTGTCCCGGGCGGCGGCGGTGCGCAGGGCGGCACCGGCGGCACGGGCACGATCGCGGACGCTGCCTCCGGGCTGCTCGTCCTGATCTGCCTGGTGCGGGTGGTGCGCGGCGGCGCCCGGCCGCTGACCCGGGCGGCGGCCGTCGTCCTCGGCCTGCCCGTCCTCGGGATCTGCCTGGCCGCGATCACCTCGAACGACCCGGCGGCGAGCCTGCCGGGCGTCGCCCGTTACGTGCAGATCTTCGTGCTCGTCCCGGCGGCCGTGCTCCTGATGATCCGCGACCGGCGGGACTTCGCCGTGGTCGCCTGGGGTCTCGTCGCGCTGGCGCTGCTCCAGGGCGCGGTCGGCGTGGTCCAGTACCTGACGAAGACGGGCGCCTCGTACATGGGCGAGGACATCCGGGCCGTCGGCACCTTCGGGCCGACGGACGTGATGGGCATGGCCACGGTCGTCGCGTACGGGCTCGTGGTCGTCGTCGGGCTCGCGCTCGGCAGCGCCCCGGGCAGGACGCGGACGGCGGCGCTGGTCTGCGCGGGGCTCCTCTTCGTGCCGCTCGTGCTGTCGTTCAGCCGGGGCGCGTGGATCGCGACCGTCCTGGCCTGCGGGATCCAGCTGCTGATCTCGGGGCCTCGGCGGGCGGCGAAGGTGGCGCTCGCGGCGGGCGCGCTCGGCGTCGTCCTGGTCGGCGGTCTCGGGATCGGCTCGGAGATGGTGAAGGAGCGGGTCACCAGCATCACGCAGGTGGCGGCGGCCCCCGACCAGTCGGTGACCGACCGGTACACGATGTGGGCGGCGGCCGGGCGGATGTGGCGGACGGAGCCGGTGACGGGCGTGGGCCTGAAGGGCTTCCCCGCGTACCGCGACTCGAACGCCTCGCTCGCGCTGTCCTCGGGCAGCGACACGGCGGGTGCGGGCGCCGCGTTCGCGCGCCAGCCGCTGCTGTCCCCGCACAACATGTACCTGCTCGTCCTCAGCGAGCAGGGCCTGTTCGGCCTCCTCGCCCTCGCGGGCAGCTGGGTGGCGCTGCTCGTCGGCGCGCTGCGCCGGCGGCGGCTGGCCGCGGAGTGCGCGCTCGTCGCCGCGGGCCTGCTCGCCTGGCAGCTCATCGACTTCTTCTACGCGGACATCGGCGGCCCGTCGACGGTCCTGATGTCCGTCGTCCTCGGGCTCGCGGCCTGGTGGTCGCTGGCGGAGGTGCGGCGTGCGTGACCCGTGGGCCGGGGGGCCGGAGCCCGCGGACACCACGTGGGCCCCGGACCCCCGCGCCCCGCGCCCGCCGTCCCGGCCGCCGTGCGGCGCCCCGCTGACGGACCCCTGGCCGACCGCGCCTCCGGCGCCCACGGACTCCCCGTGGGCCCCGGGGGCCGCCGCGCTGCCGGGGCCTCCCCGGGGCGGCCGACGGGCGCACGCGAAGGCCCGGGTGCGGGGGCACGTACGGTCGAGGGCGCACGCGCGTACGGCTGCCGGCGTACGTCCTCCGGAGCGCGCCGCCGCTTCCGCCGACCGGACGCAGGAACGCGTGCAGGCGCGCGGTTTCCTCGCGAAGGCCGCCGCCGTCACCGCCGTGCTCACCGCCCTCGGGGCCCTGCTGGGTCTCGTCCGGGACCAGATCCTGGCCGGGTACTTCGGCGCGGGCGCCGAGACGGACGCGTTCCTGGTGGCCTGGACGGTGCCGGAGTTCGCGTCGACGCTGCTCATCGAGGACGCGCTCGCGCTCATCCTCGTACCGGCGTTCTCCCGTGCCCTGGACCGCCGTTCGGGCGCGCTGTTCGGGGACCCGGTGCGGGCGCTCGTGCGCGGCACGCTCCCCCGCCTCACGCTCACGGTCGCCGTCCTCGCCACCGCCCTCGTGCTCGGCGCGCCGCTGCTCGTCGACGTCCTCGCCCCCGGCCTGCCGGACCCGGCGCTCGCCGTCGACTGCACGCGGCTCACCGCGACCTGTGTGCTGTCGTTCGCGCTCGTCGGCTACTGCTCGGCCGCGCTCCGCGCGCACGGCTGCTTCCTGCCGCCGGCCGCGATCTACGTGGCGTACAACGTCGGCATCATCGGCACCGTCCTCGTGCTCCGCGAACCGTGGGGGGTCCGCTCGGCCGCCGCCGGGGTCGCGGTCGGCGGGGTCCTGATGGTCCTCGTCCAGGCCCCCTCGCTGCTGCGCGAGCTGCGCGCGCGGCCGGTCCCGAAGGCCGAGCCGACCGCCCTCGCGGCGGGCGACGCAGCGGCCGGGGCCGAGGGCCGGATCCTCGTCCTCGGGCTCATCGCCCCCGTCGTCGCCTTCTCCCTCTGCCGCCAGTCGCAGACCCTGATCGAGCGCTTCCTCGCCTCGCCGCTGCCCGCCGGGGCGATCTCGCATCTGAACTACGCGCAGAAGGTCGCGCAGATGCCGATGATCCTCTCCCTGATGCTGTGCACGGTCAGCTTCCCCGTCGTCGCCCGCCTCCTCGCGGCGGGCGAGACGGAGGCGGCCCGCCGCCGGGTCGAGCGGGACCTGCTGCTCGCCGCCGTCGTCGTCCTCGTCGGCGCGGCGACGGTGATCGCCGCCGCACCGAAGATCGTCGAACTGCTCTTCCAGCGAGGCGAGTTCGACCGCTCGGACACCGTCGCCACCGCTGCCGTCATGCGGGTGTACGCGCTCGGCCTCCTCGGCCAGACCATGGTCGGCGCCCTCGTCCGCTGCTACTTCTCCGCCGCCCGGCCCCTCTGGTACCCGGCCGCCGCGATGGGCGCCGGGCTCGCCACGACCACCCTCGCCGGCATCCCGGGCGCCCAGCACTGGGGCTCCGTCGGCATCGCCGCCGCCAACGCGCTCGGCATCACCTGCACCGCCGTCCTGCTGCTGCGCGGCGCGCACCGGCAGACCGTGCCCGTCCGGGTCGACCGGCTCGGCGAGGGCCTCCTGCGGCTCGCCACGGCCGGGGCCTGGGCCACCGGCGCCGGCTGGCTCTGCTCGGTCGCGATCGACTCCGCCGTCCTCGCCGTCGTCGTCGCCGGCCTCGTCGTCATCGGCGTCTTCCTGCTCTTCATCGCCTGCGCGGCCAAGGCGCCGGCGATTCCGCCCCTGCCCCGCACCGCCTCCCGAAGGACCGACCATGCCCGCCCCCACCGCGCTGCGCCGTCTGCTGCCGAAGCCGCCCCTGTGGGTGAAGCCGCCCCTGTGGGTGGCGATGTACCACTCGGTCACGCCGATCACGGACGCCGCTGACGACCCGTACCGCGTGACCGTCTCCCCCGTCCGCTTCGCCCGGCAGCTGCACTGGCTCGGCGACCGGGGGCTGCGCGGGGTCTCCGTGCGAGAGCTGCTCGCCGCCACCGCCGCCGGGCGCGCCAAGGGGCTCGTCGGACTCACGTTCGACGACGGGTACGCCGACTTCCTCGACTCGGCGCTGCCGCTGCTCCGCCGCCACGGCTTCACCGCCACGGTGTACGTCCTGCCGGGGCGGCTCGGCGGCGAGAACGCCTGGGACGCCGAGGGGCCCCGCAAGCGGCTCCTCGACGAGGACGGCATCCTGCGGATCGCCGAGGCCGGAATGGAGATCGGCTCCCACGGCCTCACGCACGTGAGGCTCACCGAGTGCGACGACGCGGAGCTCGCGGCGGAGACCCGGCGCAGCCGGGAGCTCCTCGAGGAGCTGACCGGTGATCCCGTGGACGGCTTCTGCTACCCGTACGGGGACGTCGACGGGCGGGTCGCCCACGCCGTGCGGAAGGCCGGCTACCGCTACGCCAGCGCCATCGACCCGGGCCCGCTGACCGGCGCGTACGCCCTGCCCCGGGTCCACATCGGCGAGGACGACACGCCCTGGCGGCTCACCGCCAAGCGCGTCCTGCACCCGCTGCGCCGCCGCCACCCCGTCGACCTCTTCCCCCCGCAGGACGCGCCCGCCGTGGTCGGTGCGCCGTGAAGGTCCTGCACGTCATCACCGGGCTCGGCATCGGCGGCGCCGAGCAGCAGCTGCGGCTCCTGCTCCGGCACCTGCCCGACCGCCACGAGGTCGTGACCCTCACCAACCCCGGCGCGGTCGCCGCCGGCATCCGGGCGGACGGCAGCCCCGTCACCCACCTCGGGATGACCGGGAACCGGGACCTCGGCGCACTCCCCCGCCTCACCCGCCTCGTCCGGCGGGGCGGGTACGACCTCGTCCACACCCACCTCTACCGGGCCTGCGTCTACGGCAGGCTCGCGGCCCGGCTCGCCGGGGTCCGCCGGGTCATCGCCACCGAGCACTCGCTCGGCGAGGCCCAGATCGAGGGCCGTCCGCTGTCCGCCGGGACCCGGGCCCTGTACCTGGCGTCCGAGCGGCTCGGCACGTCGACCGTCGCCGTGTCGCCCAGCGTGGCCCGACGGCTCGCGGACTGGGGGGTGCCCCCGGCCCGCATCAGGGTCGTGCCCAACGGCATCGAGACCGACCGCTTCGCCTTCGACGCCCGCGCCCGCCGCCTCACCCGGGGCGTCCTCGGCATCCCCGAGGACGCGTACGTCGTCGGGGGCGTCGGGCGGCTCACGCCCGGCAAGCGGTTCGACCGGCTCGTCCGGGCCGTCGCCTCCGTCCCCGAGGCGCGGCTGCTCCTCGTCGGCGAGGGCGGGGAACGCGCCGCGCTCCTGCGGATCGCCGAGGAGTGCGGGGCCGCCGACCGGATCCTCCTCGCCGGGGCCTGCGAGGACCCGCCGACGGTCACCTCGCTCGGCCCCTCGCTGCCCGAACTCCTCGCCGCCATGGACGTCTTCGTCTCCACCTCCCCCGACGAGACCTTCGGACTCGCCGTCGTCGAGGCGCTCGCCGCCGGGCTCCCCGTGCTGTACGTGGCCTGCCCCGCGATCGACGACCTGACGCCGGAGGCGGCCCCGGGCGCGCGCCGGATCGGCGAGTCCGTCCCCGAGCTGGTCTCCGCGTTGCGCGGCATCGGGGACGCCCGGCTCGTCCGGCTCCCGCAGCCCGCGGCGGCCCGCCGCTACGACATCGCGCGCAGCGCGGACCAGCTGATGTCCCTCTACGACCAGGCCGTCCACGGCACCCCCTCCCCCGCGAAGTGAGAGAGCACGCCCCATGAGCACGCGTCCCACGGACCCCCGCCCCGCTCCCACCCGTTCCGCGCAGACCGCCCCGCGCCGCGCACTCCCGCTCCTCGGCACGCGCCGCCCGGGCCGCTGGACGGTGCTCCCCGCCGCCGTCCTCGCCGGGGCGGTCCTCGGCGGCGGGTACGGGGCGCTCAAGGCCCCGCAGTACGCGGCGATCAGCTACGTCATCGTCGTCCCCGCCGAGAAGTCCGACCCGGCGGCCGCGCTCGGCTTCGCCCAGGCGTACGGGCGGGTCGCCACCGACATCGCGGTGACCGGCGACGCCCAGGTGTGGGCGGGCGTCACCGCCGACACGCTCCGCAGGAGCGTGCAGGCCGCGACCTCCCCCGACGCGCCGATGATCTCCATCACCGCGCGGGCGGAGGCGCCCGCCAAGGCGGTGTCGATGGCCGACGGGGTGGCCCGGGCACTCGTCCTCAACAGCACGCACGTCGCCGGGAGCACGGGCGTGAAGGTCGTCCAGTTCTCCCGCGCCACCAAGCCCGTCGCCCCCGTGTCGCCGTCCGCCGGGCTCTCCGCGCTCGTCGGCGGCTGTGCGGGCGGGCTGCTCGGCGGACTCGTCCTCCTCGTCCGCCCGAAGCGGCCCGCCGCGCGCGGCGAGGCGCGCCACTCCCGGCAGACCCCGGCCGTCAGCACCGGCGCGGCCGTGCCCGCCCCGGCCGCCGCCACCCACCAGCCGGAACCGGAGGCGGTGTGACCCCGAGGAACCCGAGAACCCTGCGGACCGAGATCTGCCGTGACGAGGAGCGGTTCGGGCGCCTGGCGGCCGAGTGGACGGCGCTGTACGGACGCTGCTCCTCCGCGACCCCCTTCCAGTCCCACTCCTGGCTTCACTCCTGGTGGCTCTCGTACGGCCGGGACGGCGCGCTGCGGGTGGTGCTCGTACGGGACGGCAGCGGCGCGCTCGTCGCCGCCGCGCCCCTGATGCGGGCGGGCGGACCACTGCCCGTCCTCACCCAGCTGGGCGGCGCCATCACCGACTTCACCGACGTCCTCCTCGACGACGAGTGCCCCGAGGCGGCCGCCGCCCTGGCCCGCGCGCTCGCCCGGGCCGCGCAGGGGGCGGTGATCGACCTGCGGGAGGTACGGCCAGGGGCGGCGACCGAACGGGTCTTCGCCCAGTGGCGCGGCCCGCGCCGCCGCCTGCCCGACTCGCTCTGCCTGGAGCTGCCGGCCGTCCCCATGGAGGGGCTGCTCGAACGGATCCCCTCGGGGAAGGCCCAGCGGGTCCGCGCCAAGCTCCGCAAGATGGACGCGCTCGGGATCGACTCGCGGATCGTCACCGGCGACGAGGTGCCGGAAGCACTCGACCGGCTGCTGAAGCTCCACCAGCTCCAGTGGCGCGGGCGGGGCGTGACCGCCGAGCACACGAGCAGTCGGTTCGCGCAGCACCTCACGCGGGCCGTGCGGCCCATGGTGGAGCGCGGGGACGCGATGGTCACCGAGTTCCGGCTCGCCGGTGACGTCGTCGCGGCCGACCTGACCCTGATGTCCCCCCGGCTCGCCGGCGGGTACCTGTACGGCGCCGACCCGGCCCTCCGGGCCCGCAAGGTCGACGTGGCCACGATGCTCCTGCGCCACGGGGCCCGGGAGACCAGCGCCGGGGGGCGGGACACCCTGAGCATGCTGCGGGGCACGGAGTCGTACAAGCAGCACTGGCGGCCCGAGACCGTCCGCAACCAGCGGCTGATGCTGGCCGCGCGCGGTACGGCCCCGCTGCTCTGGCTCCGTGCGGGCGCCGCCGACGGCCGCCGGTGGGCGGCCGCGCAGGTGCGCGAACGCCCGTGGGTGGGGCGTGCGCTCGCCCGGCTGCCCGGACGGACACCCGGGGGCGGCGGCGGATGACCTCCGCCGCCGCCAGGGGGGTCAGAAGGGCCAGACGCCCTTCAGCGCGTCCTTCCAGTCGACGTCCAGGTCGAGGTCGAGACCGGCCTCGTCCTTCACGTCGTCCTTCACCTCGTCCTTCCAGGAGTCCTTCCAGGAGTCCTTCGGGACGCAGACCGGACCACCGATCCAACTCTCGACCCATGAACCGAGGTTCAGGTTCCAGCAGTCGGGCTTGGTGGGCTCGGGCTTCGGTTCCGGCTTGGGCTCGGGCTTGGGCTCGGGCTTGGGCTCGGGCTTGGGCTCGGGCTTGGGCTCGGGC
>NZ_JBFADU010000015.1:0-68501 GCF_040641575.1 Streptomyces sp. NPDC020807 | reverse complement strand
CTTGGGCTCCGGCTTCGGCTCGGGCTTGGGCTCCGGCTTCGGCTCGGGCTTGGGCTCCGGCTTCGGCTCGGGCTTGGGCTCCGGCTTCGGCTCGGGCTTGGGCTCCGGCTTCGGCTCGGGGACCGTCGGGTCGACCGGGGTTCCCGGCACCTCGGGGATCCCGGGGACTTCGGGAACCTCCGGGACCTCGGGAACTTCGGGAACTTCGGGAACTTCCGGCACCTCCGGCACCTCCGGAATCTCCGGGACTTCCGGCACCTCGGGAACCTCGGGAACCTCCGGGACTTCCGGCAGCTCCGGCACTTCCGGTTCCGCCCCGAACAGCATCTCCCTGAACACCCGCGACGACTTCGGATTGTCGTCGCACTGCCAGACACCGTGCGGACAGTAATCCGTGATCGTGTGGTACAGCGGCTTGTGCTGCCGCATCCACTCCAGCATCCGCCGCATGTAGACGGGGTTGTCGCCGTTGCGGAAGAGCCCCCATTCCGGATAGGAGATCTGCTTTCCGTGCTCGGCGGCGAAATCGACCTGCTTCTGGAGCCCGTACGGCTCGCTGATGTGCTGGTCGAAACTCATTCCCGGCGGCTGGTCGTACGAGTCCATGCCGATGATGTCGACGACGTCGTCACCCGGATAGCACTCGGTCCACGGCACGGCGTCGCGCCCGCGGCTCGGGTTGAAGTCGAAGCGGAACTTCTGGCCGGGGACGGAACGCATCGCCGTGACGATGCGGGTCCAGTACTTCTTCCAGGCCGTGGGGTCCGGCGCGCACCGGTGGGTGTACGTCGTCCCGTTCATCTCCCAGCCGAGGACGATGACGGTGTCCGTGGCCCGGAGCGAGACGAGCCGCTCGGCGAGCTTGGTGAAGTGGTGGTCGTAGTAGCCGGCGGCGCCGAGCTGGAGCTGGCGGCGGACCTCGTAGTCGGAGACGCCGGCCTCGTTCCGCTCCAGCATGGGGACGTTGAGGACGAAGAGCCGGTCGGTCTTCTCGTTGCGCCAGTCCGCCCAGGCGTCGAGGAAGCCGGGCGGGCCCTCGATGTTCGACCAGAGGTCGCCGGGCAGGTAGGTGTGGCCGACGCGGAGTTCGCGTCCGCCCAGCCACCGCTGGAGCTGCTCGATGCGGGCGACCCCGAGCGCGCCCGAGTCGAGGAAGGCTCCCATGGCGCTGGAGAGAGTCGGTACGGGGTCCCTCGTCGTTACGGAGTCGGTGGCATGGGCTGGGGAGGACAGGACGACTGACCCCGAGGCGAGGAGACCGGCGGTGAACACCCCCAGCCAGGTTCTCGGTGTTCTCCGGTGTGCAGCTGCCATGGCCACTCCTTCACGACGTCACGCTTGTTGATGATCCGTCAATCCGATGCTCCGAAAGTATTCCTAATGAGCCGACCGTGAACGCGGCTTCGGCCTGATCAGTAGTCCATTAGAGGATTTCATCGCCCAGTTGGGGCACCCGAGATGAAGGAATTGCCGTGCCGCGCCGTCAGAATTTCGACACCAGCGTCCCCACCGTGCTCGTGCGGCTCGACAGGAACCCCTTCCATCACGGCACCCTCGGAGCCGCGCGTTCGCTCGGGAGGGCGGGAATTCCGGTGCACGCCGTCGTCGAATCGAGCACCAGTCCGGTCGCGCGCTCGCGTTATCTCCACGCGGTCCACACGCGCCCGCCCACCAACCGCTCGACCGACCTCGCGGAACTGCTCGCGCGGATCGCCGGAGAAGTGACAGCACCTGACATTTCGTCACCTTCCGTACTGGCCATGCCGCTGGACGACGTGAGCGCGCTCGCGCTCGCCCGGCGCCGCGCCGAGCTCGCCCCCCGCTTCCTGCTGCCCGAACAGACCGAGGAGCAGCTGCTGCGGGTCGCCGACAAGGCCGCGCTCGCCGCGACCTGCGCGTCCCTGGGCCTCCCCCATCCCCGTACCGAACTGCCCGGCACCACCGACGAGGCGGCTTCGATGGCCTGGTCGCTCGGACTGCCGGTGATCGCGAAGTGGAGCAGGCCGTGGCTGCTGCCGGCCGGGCGGGGGCTGCGCTCCACCACGATCGTGCGTTCGCTCGCGGAGGCGCGGGAGCTGTACGACCGGACGCCGGAGGCCGGCAGTCGGCTGCTCCTCCAGGAACTCCTGCCCGCGGGGCGGGATCTCGACTGGTTCTTCCACGGGTACGTGGACTCGGCGGGCCGCTGTGTGACGGGGGCGACCGGGCGCAAGGAGCGGTCCTGGCCCGACGGGGCGGGGCTGACCGCGGTGGGCCGCTGGACGGCGAACCCCGTGGTGGACCGGGCCGCGCGCGAGCTGCTCGACGCGCTCGGCTACCGGGGCGTGTGCGACCTGGACTTCCGGCTCGACCGGTCGACGGGCGCGTACCACCTGCTCGACTTCAACCCGCGGCCGGGCGCACAGTTCCGCCTCTTCACCGACGCCGAGGGCCTGGACGTGGTGCGGGCGGCGCATCTGGACCTGACCGGTCGTGCGGTGCCGCCGCACTCCCCCGCGTACGGCCGCCGGTTCGTCGTCGAGAACTACGCGGCGCTCTCGCTCCTCGCCTCCCCGCGCCCCCGCCCCCCGGCCGTGTCCGACGCTCCCGGGCGGCGTCGCACCGAGCGGGCCTGGTTCGCGGTCGACGACCCGGCGCCCGCGTTCGCGATGGGCCGCGCCTGGATCGCGCACCTCCTGCGCAAGGCCGGTGGCGCGCTCGCGCGGCGGCTCGGCCCCGGCCGCGCGCGGCACCCGGCGACGCTGCCGGCTCCGGCCCGCGGCTCCTCCGACCAGCTCCCCCACCGATGACGGCCCCGAAGACAGCACCGAAGACAGCACCCAGGAACAGCACCGATGACAGCGCAGTACGCGAAGAAGGCGGAAGGCACGATGGCGAAGTCGAAGTCCATGGACGACCTGGTGGTCGTCGGGGCCGGTCCCTACGGTCTGTCCGTGGCCGCACACGCGGCGGCCCACGGTCTTGACCTGCGGACCTTCGGCCGCTCGATGGAGTCCTGGCACGCCATGCCCTCGGGCATGTTCCTGAAGTCGGAGCCGTGGGCCTCCCACCTCTCCGACCCCCGGGGGGCGTACGGACTCGACGCCTACGCGGAGACGCGGGGCGTGCGCGCCGAGCACGGCGTCCCCCTGCCGGTCGACTTCTTCGCCGCGTACGGCGACTGGTTCGCCCGGCAGACCGTCCCCAGCCTCGACTCGCGCCTGATCGCCTCGGTCGCGCCCGCCGCCGAGGGCTTCGAGCTGCGGACGGAGGACGGGGAGACGCTGCGGGCGCGGACGGTGGCGCTCGCGGTCGGCGTCCTGCCGTTCATGGAGATCCCGGGCCCCCTGCGGGGCCTGCCGCGCCGGTACGTGACGCACTCCAGCCACCACGGCGAACTGGACCGCTTCGCCGGGCAGGACGTGACCGTCGTCGGCGCCGGGCAGGCCGCCCTGGAGACGGCCGCGCTCCTCGTCGAGCGGGGCGCCGCTACCGTACGGATCATCGCCCGCGCTGACCGGCTGAACTGGAACACCCTCCCCCCGGCGCTCGACCGGGGCCTGTGGCCGTCGGTGCGCGCCCCGCACACGGGTCTCGGCTGCGGCTGGCACAACAAGCTGTACGCGGACACGCCGGGCGTCTTCCGGCGGCTTCCGGCCGCGACCCGCGAGCGGATCTTCGACTCGGCGCTCGGCCCGGCGGGCGCGTGGTGGCTGCGGGAGCGGTTCGCCGCGGTCGGGGACGTACGGCTCGGGCAGCGGATCACCAACGCGACGGTGACCGGGGACGAGCGGCTGCGCCTGGAGATCGCGGGTCCCGAGGGGGCGTCGGTCCTGGAAACCGACCACGTCGTGGCGGCCACCGGCTTCACCCCGAGCCTGGAGCGGGCCGAGGTGCTGGACCCGGTGCTGCGCGGGGCGCTGCGGACGGTCGGCACGGTCGGCGCGCCGGAGGTCGGCGGCCTCTTCGAGTCCTCGTGGCCGGGTCTCTTCCTCGCCGGGCTGCTCACGGCGCCTTCGTACGGGCCGTCGATGCGGTTCGTGTTCGGTGCCGAGTACACGGCGG
Source organism: Streptomyces sp. NPDC020807 (assembly GCF_040641575.1). NCBI lineage: Bacteria > Bacillati > Actinomycetota > Actinomycetes > Kitasatosporales > Streptomycetaceae > Streptomyces > Streptomyces sp. NPDC020807. The sequence goes on along the minus strand of NZ_JBFADU010000015.1, from coordinate 64,457 downwards.
GCCGGCTGGTGAAGGGCGTGCGGCAGCGGCTGCGGGCGGGTGCGCGGGGCGGTGCCGTGGGGCGGCCGCGGTCGGGCGAGCGGGCGGCCGTCCGGGCATGACGAAGGGCCGGTCCCGGAGAGCGTCCGCCCTCCGGGACCGGCCCCTGCCACCTGCGCGCCCGGTGGACGCGGGCGCCGCGGGTGTCAGGCGTTGATGCAGGTGTTGCCGAAGGCGGGGTTCAGCGCACCGATGACGTTGATGCTGTTGCCGCAGGCGTTGATCGGGATGTGGATCGGGACCTGGACGACGTTGCCCGACAGGACGCCCGGCGAACCGATGGCCGCGCCGTGCGCGTCCGCGTCCGCGAAGGCGGGCGAGGCCGCACCCATGGCCATGACGATTCCGGCGACGACGGCCGCGACCTTCTTACAGTTCATTTTGCCTGGATCCTTTCCTCGGCGGAAGATCGTCCTCCGCTGCACACCACCTCAACGAACACGTCACGAAAAGGAAACCGGGAATTTCGGCGCCGGATCACCTTTCACTCCAATGCGCACACGACACAGGGCCGGAGGAAGGGAATTCCTCCGGCCCTGTGCTGGCGCGACGGGTCAGCCGTTGTAGGCGCCGTTCCCGGAGAGGACCGGGATGTCCTCCACGATGTGCGAGAGCGGCTCGTCACCCTTGGCCTGGGTGGAGTTCTCGGCGCACTGCTGGTTCTGCGGGGAGGACAGGACGTTGATGTCCTGGACGGCGATCGGGATGAGGCCGGCGAGCGCGCCCGCGTTCGCCTTGACCGGAACACCGAGGCACAGCTTGTTCAGGGAGCCCTGGACGGCCGAGAACTGCGGGCTGCCGTGGCCACCGGTCTTGGAGTTGCCGAAGGCCTGGTGGGCGCCGTTGCCGCTGAACGAGGTGGTGCCGCCGTCGTCCGCGATGGCGAACGCCGGGGAGGCGATGGCGGCGGAAGCGCCGACAACAGAGGCCGTGACAGCCGCAGCCGCCATAATCTTCTTGATCACGGTGATTCCGTTTCCTGTTCCCACCAATCGACCTGATTGATGCGACGGGATCAACTGCCCTCGGAGGGTTTGGTTCCGGCGCTTCACTCGTTCGACTGGGAGTCCGTTTCGCGCTGCCGCGCGCGCTCCGCCAAGGGGGTGACAGGGCGGAACCCCCAGGTCCGGGACCAGTTGATCAGGGCGCTCCCTGCACGGAGCCGGTTCTAGAAGGGAACTCCCGTGATCAAGAAGGTCATGGCCACCGCGGCCGCAGCCGCCTCCATCGTCGGCGTCTCCGCCGCGGCGGCGACCCCGGCGCTTGCCATCGCCAACGACGGCGGCACCACCTCCAAGAGCGGCAACCACGCTCACCAGGAGTACGGCAACTCCTACACGTACGGCAACATGAGCCCGCAGTTCGCGCTCGTCCAGGGCTCCCTGAACAAGCCGTGCGTCGGTCTGCCGGCCAAGGTCAACGCCGGTTCGCTGATCGGTCTCATCCCGATCGCCGTCCAGGACATCAACGTCCTGTCCTCCCCGCAGAACCAGCAGTGCGTCGAGAACTCCACCCAGGCCAAGGGTGACGAGGCCCTCTCGCACATCCTGGACGACATCCCGATCCTGTCGGGCAACGGCGTCGGCAACAACTGACGTTCCGCTTCCCTCCGGGAAGCAGGAAAGGGGCCGCCATCCAGGCGGCCCCTTTCTCGTTTCCCCTCCGGCTACCGGTGGGGCCAGACGGGGGTGGACATCAGGCGTTCCCACTCACGGTCCGGCATTCCCGGGACCGTGCGCCCCGCCTGCACCCACTGCGTCACCAACGACGAATACACGGGGAACGGAGTACGGTCGGCGGGGGTGGGGTCGCTCACGTATCGGCTCTTCGGAATGAAGGCCATCCGCTCCCATTTTCCGGGATCCGGCGCCATCTGGGCTCCTTCCGCTGCGATTCACGCATCATTACACAGGCGCCGCAGGAGAGTGATTCGTTCCGCCCATGTCGCGTCGCGCGGCTTCGCGGCGGAGGAGCGGAATTAGCGTGCGGCCATGAATGTCCCGCGTCTGAAGCGCTCCCGGCGACTCCTGCTCGCCCCCGCCGCGCTCGCCGCGCTCGCCGCTCTCGTGCCGGGCGCGCTCGCCGCCGCGCCGGCCGAACTCCCCGCCCCGGAGAAGGGGCTGAACATCCTCCTCGTCGGTCTCGACACCCGGAAGGGCGTCACCGACGAGGAGAAGGAACGTTTCCGGCTCGGCGGGCAGGCGTGCGACTGCACGGACGTGATGATGCTCGTCCACGTCTCGGCGGCGCACGACCGCGTCGACGTCGTGGCCCTTCCGCGCGACTCGCTCACCGAGTTCCCGGCGGAGCACCGCGACCGGCGCACCGGGAAGCTGCACGCCCCGCACCCCGCGAAGGTCAACAGCGCGTGGGCGGAGGGCGGTTCCTCGTACGCGGTGGAGATCGTCGAGTCGATGACGGGGCTGTCCGTCGACCGCTATCTGGAGGTCGACTTCCGGCGGTTCATGGACACCGTGGACCGCGTCGAGGACGGGGTGCCCGTCTGCTCGGACGTCCCGCTCAAGGACCCGTCGACCGGGATCGACCTGGCGGCGGGGGTCACGAAGCGGGTCGGGGGCGGCGAGGGGCTCCAGTACGTCCGCTCGCGGAAGGCCGACGGTCAGATGGACTTCGGCCGGATCCAGAAGCAGCAGAAGTTCGTGATGAACACCCTCCAGCGCCTCCACGACGGCCCCTACGACGACCCCGAGTGGCTGGTGGCGTTCGCCGCGAGCCTGCGCGGGACGGCCGAGGCCGAGCGCGGGATCTCGCCGGAGGAACTGCTCGAACTCGCGGACCGGCTGCGGGAACTTCCCCCGGAGCACATGGAGTTCGCGACCGTGCCCGTCGTCGGCTTCAACCCGACCATCGCGGGCGTCGGCTCCACCCTCGCCTGGGACGAGGAAGGGGCCGCCGAGGTCTTCCTGCGACTGCGCGAGGACCGGCCGCTGCCGAGGTCCTCGGAGGTCGCGCCCAGCACGATCTCGGTGGGCACGTACAAGCCGGCGAAGGGGTCTTCGCTCATCTGCCCGTAGGCCGTCCGGTGGACTTCCCGGAACCTCCGCACCTTTGACCAGTTGATCAGTGCGGCTCGGCACTCAGCGGGCCAGTATCCGAAAGGCCTGAACAATGAAGAAGCTGTTGGCTACGGCTGCTGTGGCCGCGTCGGTCCTCGGCGCGACGGCGGCGGGTGCCGGGCAGGCGCTCGCGATCGCCGACGACGGTGGCACCACCTCGTTCAGCGGCAACGGCGCCCACCAGGAGTTCGGCAACTCCGCCACGCACGGCAACATGAGCCCGCAGTTCGCGCTCGTCCAGGGCTCGCTGAACAAGCCGTGTGTCGGTCTGCCGGCCAAGGTCAACGCCGGTTCGCTGATCGGTCTCATCCCGATCGCGGTCCAGGACGTCAACGTCCTGTCCTCCCCGCAGAACCAGCAGTGCGTCGAGAACTCCACCCAGGCCAAGGGTGACGAGCCGCTCTCGCACATCCTCAGCGACATCCCCGTGCTGTCCGGCAACGGCGCCGGCAACAGCTGAGCAACGCCGCTCGGCTACGGCGCGGCCCCGCCATCCCCTCTTCGGGGCATGGCGGGGCTTCGCCCTTTCCTAACGGTGCGCGTCCAGCTTTCCGGCCAGTGCCGCCGGGTCGGTGACGGGGGCGTCGCACACGAAGTGGCGGCAGACGTACGCGGCGGCCCCGCCCGCGACGAGGGGACGGTCCGCGAGGAGCGGGAACTCCCCGCCGCCGGGGGCGCCCCAGGCGAGGACGGCGCCGGGGGCGGTGGCCTCCAGGGCCGTACGGCGCAGCTCCCGGAAGGCCTCGTCGCCGGGTGACCCGACGACGGCGACCTCGCGGGGGCCGTCGAGGAGGGCCTCGGCGACCGCGAGGCCCCAGCCGATGAAGCGGGGGGCGCGGGGGCCGAGGGCCTTGACCACGCCGAGGGCTCCCTCGGCGGCGGCGCGGTGGGCCTCGGAGCCGGTGTGGGCCGCGTACGAGAGCAGGGCTCCGGCGGCGGCGGTCCAGCCGGAGGGGGTGGCGTTGTCCGTGGGGTCCTGCGGGCGCCGGATGAGGGTCTCGGCGTCGTGGGCCGTGTCGTACAGCGCCCCGCCCTCGGCCGTGAAGCGGTCGAGGACGATGTCCAGGAGGAAGCCGGCGAACTCGAGCCAGGCGCCTTCGCCGGTGACGGCGGCGAGGGCGAGGAAGCCCTCGGCGACGTCGGCGTAGTCCTCCAGGACCCCCGCGTTGGTGCCGGCCCGGCCGTCCCTGGACGTACGGGTCAGGCGGGCGGTCTCGTCCATGTGCACCCGGACGAGCAGGTCGGCGGCCTCGGTGGCGCGCTCGACGAGGTCGGGGCGGTCGAGGAGCGCCCCGGTCTCGGCGAGGGCGGCGATGGCCAGGCCGTTCCAGGCGGCGACGACCTTGTCGTCGCGGCCGGGGCGCTCGCGCTCCTCGCGGGCGGCGAGGAGGCGGGCGGCGATCGAGGCGATCCGCTCGGCGTCGGCGACGCCGGTGTCCTGCGGGAGCTGGAGCACCGAGCTGCCGTGCTCGAAGGTGCCGTCCTCGGTGACGCCGTAGTGGGCGGCGGCGAGGGCGGCGTCCTCCGCGCCGAGGACGGCCGTCAGCTGCTCGGGCGTCCAGACGTAGAAGGCGCCCTCGACGTGCTTGCCCGTCCCGTCGTCGCTGTCGGCGTCGAGCGCCGAGGCGAAGCCGCCCTCGGGGGTGCGCAGTTCACGGACGATGAAGTCGGCGGTCTCCAGGGCGACCCGGCGGGCGAGGTCGCTTCCGGTGGCCCGCCAGAGGTGCGCGTACACCCGGCACAGCAGCGCGTTGTCGTACAGCATCTTCTCGAAGTGGGGCACGACCCACTCCCGGTCGACGGCGTAGCGGGCGAAGCCGCCGCCGAGCTGGTCGTAGATGCCGCCGCGGGCCATGGCCTCGCAGGTGTCGGCCGCCATCTGGAGGGCGCCCTCGGAGCCCGTACGGGCGTGGTGGCGGAGCAGGAACTCCAGGACCATCGACGGCGGGAACTTGGGCGCCCCGCCGAAGCCGCCGCGGGTGGAGTCGTACTCGCGGACCAGCCCGAGCAGCGCCTGCGCGAGCTCCTCCTCGCCGGGCGTGCCGTCGCCGCCGTACGCGAGGGAGCGCCCGGCGAGGTCCTTCACGATCCGCTCGGCCACCTCGGCGACCTCCTCCCGGCGCCCCGCCCAGGCGTCCCGGACGCCTTCGAGGACGTCGGGGAAGGAGGGCATGCCGTGGCGGGGCTCCGGCGGGAAGTACGTGCCGAAGTAGAAGGGTGCGGCGTCCGGGGTGAGGAAGACGGTCATGGGCCAGCCGCCCTGCCCGGTCGCAGCCTGCACGGCCTCCATGTACACCGCGTCGACGTCGGGCCGCTCCTCGCGGTCGACCTTGACGGCGACGAAGTGCTCGTTGACCAGCGCGGCGACGGCCTCGTCCTCGAAGGACTCGTGGGCCATCACGTGGCACCAATGACACGCAGAGTATCCGACCGACAACAGAACGGGTACATCGCGCCGTTTCGCTTCCTCGAACGCCTCGGGCCCCCACGGCCACCAGTCGACCGGATTGTCGGCGTGCTGAAGCAGATAAGGCGAGGTCGTACCAGCCAACCGGTTCATACGACCCAGCCTCTCACGCCGGCACAGCCCTGCCGCTTCGGCCCGCGAGCCCCCGTCCCACTTGGCCGATTTGCACTCATGCGCCATCACGTGGTGAATGCGGATCGCCCCTTTTGCACTCAGGTCACCCTGTGCGCGCTGGAGGTTCTGCCCCGCCCCGAAGCCAGTGCCCGACTGGAAGCGGGCAGTACGCTGAGTCGAGCAGCACCGCATCCTCGAAGGAGGTACTCCATGTCCGCCGAGATGGTGGCGCCCGCGTGGATGCACTCGCAGATCAGTGCGGAGCAGTACGACTCCTGGTCCGGGGAGCAGTGCGCCGGCATCGAGATCGTGGACGGGATGGTCGTCGTGACCCCGAGCGCCTCCAAGCGGCACAACCGGCTGGCTCGGCTCCTGGCCAATGCCCTGGACGCCGCCGCGGGCCCGGACTGGAACGCCGACACGGACTTCGACGTCCGCCTGCAGGACGTTCCCCTCACCAACCGCCGACCGGACGTCACCGTCTACCGGGCAGAGACCATCGACCTCACGCCCACCCGCCCCGAGCACGTACTCCTGGTCGTCGAAGTCGTGTCGCCCGGTTCGGAGACCACCGACCGGATCGTGAAGGTGGACCAGTACGCCAAAGCCGGCATCCCCTTCTACTGGCGCATCGAGCAGTCCGCCACCGGTGTCCCTATCGTCTACACCTGCGTCCTCGACCCAGCCACCAGGGCCTACCGGGACGGCGAGGTGTTCACCGGCACCGTGAAGGCCACCGCGCCATTCCCTGTCACGGTCGACCTTGGGACCCTGTGAACAACGAGGAATCCTCCACGCCCTCGGCGCCTCCGACGTCCTGTGGGCGAAGACATGTCCGCAACCGGGGGCCTCTGGGCATCGACCCGCAGCTCGGCCCAGACCCGTCGTAGGCGGTCCGGATGCAGAGCTTCAACCAGGGGCCGACCTGCATGTTCTCGCCGGGGACGAGCCGCGTGGGGAGCCGACCCCGCTTCATGCCCGTCACCCTGATGGCGTGGCGTCGTCAGCGGATCACTACGTCGTGGTGATCGCTGGCGACGACCTTGCCGTCCTTGACGATCCATACCTCCACGTAATGCCGACCCCGATACCTAGTGCGCTCATGGATCCGTGGTCCGCGCCCTGGCGTGATCTGACCACGTAGACCGTGGGCATTCTCGGCGTCCGTGGTTTCCCCGTCGTCCTCGGGATCATCCTCGTGATCCTGGTCGTCCTCCTCCGCTCGCTGCTCCTGCCGGTCCTCCTGGTCGCCACCGTGGGACTCAACTACCTCGCGACGCTCGGCGTCGCCGGGCTGGTCTTCGAGCACGGCTTCGGCTTCTCGGGCACGGACGCCTCCGTCCCCCTGTACGGGTTCGTCTTCCTCGTCGCCCTGGGAGTCGACGACAACATCTTCCTCATGTCCCGTGTCCGCGAGGAGACCCTGCGCCTGGGCACCCGTCAGGGCATGCTGCGCGGACTCGTCACCACGGGCGGCGTGATCACATCGGCAGGAGTGGTCCTCGCGGCGACGTTCGCGGCTCTCATCGTCATCCCCCTGGTGTTCCTCGCGCAGATCGCGGTCATCGTGGCCTTCGGCGTACTGCTCGACACCACCGTCGTACGCTCCCTACTGGTGCCCGGACTCGTCAGGGACATCGGCCCCGCGGTCTGGTGGCCGAGCCGACTCGCCCACGAGACGTGCGACGACCATGCGGACGTCGCCGAGGCCGAGGCCGGGCCCGGTCACTGAAGCGGCCCCGGCCGGAGGGGTGCGTCGGGCGGGTACGGCCGGGACGCCGGGCGCGCGGCGCTCTCGGTGAGCGTGCGCGCGGGCGTCCGTCACCGCCGCGTAATGGTCGGCCAGCGTTCCGGCCATGGCGGCGGACGAGTACGTGGAGCGGACCAGCGTCCGGGCCCGGGCGGCCATCACCGAGGCCGACCGGTCGTCGACGGCGAGCAGGCGGACGAGACCGTCGCCGAGTGTCTCCGCTCGGGAGGTGTCGATCAGCAACCCGTTGTGGCCGTCGACGAGGTAGTGCGGTACACCGCCGCGGAACGGGCCCGCCACGAGGAATCCCGCCTCCATCGCTTCGAGGAGCGCGAGGCCGAACTCCTCCTTCGCGCTCGGGCACACGTAGCGCGCGGACGACTGCCGCCCGGGATCCGCCAGGCTCCGTTCGAGCATGCGGACCTCCGCGTTGGAGAGCGCGGGCAGGAGCACCAGGCGCCGTCGCGCCTCGGGGCAGGCGCGGAGCGCGTCCTCGATCCTCGCGCGCATCGCGCGTTCTACGGGATCGCCGGCCTCCGGGCTGCCGCCGACGAGGACCAGGGCCGCGCGCCTGTGGCACCCGGAGGCGATCCAGGAACGGACCAGGAGGTCCTGCTGCTTGACCGGGTGCAGCCGTCCCACGCTGAGCAGCACCGCCGGGGTCCCGCCGTCCGGGCGCCCCGGGACGGCCGCGACGGCCGCGACGGCCGCGTCGACCGCCCGGAGGAGTTCCGCACACCTCTCTGCCCGTCGACGGGGCGGCCGGTACGGCGGGATGCCCTCCGGCACAGCGCTCGGCAAGCCCTCGCCGTTCCGGTCAGTCAGTTGCGGGTAGTACCGCACGAGTTCCGGCATCCCGCCGTCCCGGCCAGCGATGCCCACCACCCGGTCGGCGCGCTCCACGAGCCTGTCCGCGACGAACACCCGGTGCAGGTCCTGCCTGAGTGCGGTCCCGTCGGCGGCGGGCGTGTCGTACCGCTCGGTCATCTGCCGGTGCGGGTCCGGGGCGGCCGTGAAGACGACGCGCGTCCCGGCCCTGCGAGCGGCCTCGGCCAGGGCGAGCGAGCCGTCGTCCGCGTAACGGACGTGCAGGACGTCGATCCGGGGAGCCCGCGAGGCGAAGAGCGCGGTGGCCCACCAGGCCATGGCCTCCCGGTGTCTCCCGAACTCGTCCGGGCGGAGCTCGTCCTCGCTGTCCACCGGGATCCTGAGGACCCAGTGCCCCGGGGCGCGCCACCGCAGCAGCACGGGGTCCGCCTCCAGCTCCGGCGTACAGGCCGTGACGACGGTGATCACGCGGGCGACGGTCCCGGTGCCCGCGAGGGCGTCGCCGAGGGAGCCGAGGAGGACGCCCAGGCCTCCGCTCATGCCTTCGCCCGGACGGTCGAGCCTTCCCAACAGCATCGACTGGGCGACGACGAGGCCGGGGCGCGGCTCGGACGGCACGCGGTCGGCCGAGGGCCGCCGGTTCAGCAGGGTGAGGAGAACCCGCTCGTACGCGTCCCCGGCCTCACGGACGCCGGGTATGAGGGACTGTCCGCCCGTCGCGAAGAGGAGACGCCACGCCGCGTGGCGGGTCCGGCGACCGGGCGCCGCGGCGACCTCGCGGAGCTCACCGAGGCGGAGGGGGCGCAACGCGGTCGCCGCGGCCAGGTCCAGCATGGCCGCGACCGCCGCCTCGGAGCCGGCGCCCGTGCGGATGCCGAGGCGCAGGGCGGCCGCCGACCTCGTCGGGCCGAACCGCCGGACGGTTTCCGGCCACACGTCGAAGACGGCGGCCCGCGTGCGGTCGCAGCCGTCGAGCAGCCGGACGCACTCGGCCGGCGTCGGCACGCCGCCCGTGCGCACGCGTCGTCTCAGCCGTGCGAGCGCCAGGTCGCGCGGTGTCGCGAAGACGGCGGGGCCCGTCACGGCGGCACCTCCCCCGTACTCGGCCCGCGTCAGTTCCGCGAGGAGGTGAGGCGTGCCGGACCATCCGGGAGCGTCACCGGGCACGGGCGGGTGCCAGTGGGCCGCGCGGACGGCCAGGAACGGCTCGGGCGGGTCCCCCGCGACCGCACGCGAACCTGCGGGCAGCGGGTGGTGGCCCGCGGCCAGCACGCGAGCCCGGACGGCGTGGGAGCGGTTCATCGCTTCTCCTCGTCGATGACGTTGGGCGCTCGGTTCTTCGCCGACGACGGGGGCTCCGGATGCGCCCACGGCGTACGGCGCGGGTTTGGGGCGGCCACGCCCGATGCCGGTGTCCGCGCATCCGACCGGCGCGGGACGGGCGAATCGCTCGGCATGGAGTCATCAGCAGCCCCCCGGGGGCGCGCACCACGCGTCGTCGTCGTCAGTCCTCCCTTCGCCTCCCACGCCCAGCCGCTCTCCGTGCTCGCGGGCGAGCTGGCCCGCCAGGGCGCCGACGTCTTCCTCGCGTCCGGGCAGTCCTTCGAGGGGTTCGCGGCCCGCGCCGGGGTGGCGTTCGTGCCGCTGACCGTGACGCGGAACGCGAACACCGGCGTGGCGCACGGCACCCGGCAGGCGGTCGGGGAGGCCGAACGGCTGGAGGAGTTCCTCGACTCGACGCGGCGCGGGGCGGTGTCCGCGCTGCTCACCCAGAGCCGTCACCGCGGCCGGGACATGTTGCCCGATCCCGAAGGAACGCTGGCAGAGCTCCGCGCGCTGGACGCACGACTGCGGCCGGACTGGTACGTGGTCGACCAGTTGAGCTACCCCGTCACCCTGGCCATGCACTGCCTCGGCCTGCGCTACGCGACGTTCTGCCCGGGCCATCCCACGTACGTCCCGCCCGACGAGGACGTGCTGTTCGGCGTGCCCTACGCGTGGCCACGAGAGATCAGGCCCCGGGAGGAGCAGCTCGCGGAGCTGCGCGCGGCGGCCGGAGCGGTGGAGGCGGAGTTCACCCGGCGGTTCGCGGCCACGGCGCGCGTCCACGCTCCGGAGTCCCGGCCTCCGGGCCGTGCCTTCGCGCTCACCTCCCCGTACGCCGTGGCGTTCTCCTACCCGGAGTTCCCGTGGTTGCCCCGCTACCCGGCGAACGGCCCGTCGCTCCTCTACGGGGGACACAGCGTGCCCGGCACCGAGCCTGGTCCGGGCCCTGAGTGGGAGAAGGTCGTGAAAGGCCTGAGGGACCGGTACGACCGACTCGTGCTGATCGCCCTCGGCACGTTCCTGTCCGTCCGTGACGACGTCCTCGCGCTGCTCGTGGAGGGGTTGCGCGCCCATGTCCCCGGGGCGGCGGCGGTGGTGGCGGCGGGCGACCGGGTGGCGGCCCTGTCCGCGCTCGCGGGCCCGGACTTCCACGTGGACGCGACAGTGCCGCAGCGGTGGCTGCTGGGAAAGGTGGACGCGATGGTGCACCACGGAGGGAACAACTCCTTCGCGGAGTGTCTGGCCTCCGGTACGCCCGCCCTCGTCCTGCCCTTCTCCAGCGACCAGTTCGCCATCGCCCACGACGCCGAACGGGCCGGTGTCGCCCGCTGCCTCGACCCCTCCCGGCTGGACGGGCCTGCCGCCGGACGGGCCTTGCGGCGGCTGCTCGACGAACCGCTCCCGGGTCTCGGCCGTTGGTCGCGGTGGGTCGGGGACCGTGGTCCGGCGTGGACGGCGCGTGCACTCATTCGGGAGATGTCCGGCCCGGACGCCGTTCCCTCCGCCGCGCCGGCGGACCCGTCGGCTCGGTGGCGACGACGGCAAGCGCCCTCAGCGCCCTCCTGGTGTGGCTCTTGACCGTGCCGAGCGGCAGACCCAGGCGGCGCGCGATCTCCGGCTGGGTGAACCCCAGGTAGTAGGCGAGGAAGAGGACTTCGCGACGGCGGGCCGGCAGGTCGGCCATGCGGGCGGCGGTGACGAGGCGCTCGACGGCACGCGTCGCGGTGTCGGGGCTCGCCGGGACCGGGCCCTGGGTGAGGCGGCGGACCGCCTCGTGCCGTCGTACCAGGGCTCCCGAGGCGTCCGCCGCCTTGTGCGCGGTGATGCCGCGCAGCCACGGTCCGAGGCCGCCGCGGCGGGGGCAGTGCCCGCGGGAGTGCAGCCAGGCGTCCACGAACACCTGCTGAGTCACGTCCTCCGCGTCGTGCGGGTCGACGCACCGGTACCGGGCCCACCCGAGGACCCGTGGGTACCAGTCGGCGAAGAGAACGTCGAAGCTCTCGCGCACGACGTCGCCGTGAGGCGGACCGCCGTCGTTCGGGACCTGGCAGTGGGCACAGGGAGGCAGGGGGGCGTTTTCGGGCACCGGTCGTCTCCGGACACATCCGGGGGAAGGGGAGGGGTCGCGTTGCCCACCGCCGTATCGGGTCCCTCGGGACGAGGCGGCAGCTAAGGGGTGCCCACGGTCACAGCAGATCACCGGTGTCGGCCGGCCGCCATCCGACGCGGTCCGGCGGTGTCCCTCTCCCCTGCGCCGCCCGCCCGGCGGCGCGCCGCGGCGGGCGGCGGGCGCCGCTGCGAACGGGACGTCACCGGGGCCCTTCGGGGACCGCCGGACCGGACGTGCCGGGAAGTACGGGCGGCGTGGTGCGGGCGGCTCCGGGCGGGAGGGCCGCGGTGGCGAGGCGGCGGCGGGCGAGGGACTCCGCAGCGGCCTCGCGCGGGTGGCGCCTGCGCCAGTAGGGGTTGTCGTGCGACAGCTTGCTGGACACCCGCCCGTACATGCCGAACGTGAGGATCAGCAGCCCCATGAGGAAGCTGAACATCACGTTGGTCATGCCGAAGTCGAGGAAGTTCGCGGGCCGGTCGAGCACGAACAGGTGGTAGAAGCCGCTGAGCAGGAACGAGCCGCCCACGAGCATGTTCACGGTGGAGGCGACGTTCCCGCCCACGGCCGCGCCGGCCAGGAGGCCGAGTCCGGTGACCACCGAGATCCAGCTCAACGCGGTGTTGGTGGTCATTCCGGCGATCCGCTCACCGGACGTGTCGAAGGGGCTGAGCGCGTCGGCGAATCCGAGGCAGCCGAATACGAGCAGGACGCAGCCGCAGAGGGCGGCGCCCCATCGGTACACGGTGGCGAGGTGGTGGTCCACGGGAAGTTCGTCTTTGAGTCTCACGGTCGTTCCCCAGTCTGTCCGCGGTTCCGGCTGTCGGATTTGCGGTACTTAACCGCCTTTCCGTCGCGGCGAGGGTCGACGGATGCGGCTCGCGGCCGGGGAGCGGGCCGTTCACCCGTCCGCCGTGGTCCCGCGCGCACCCGAGGAGCGCTGGCGGATGGTGGCGCACCTCTCGGGCCCCACTCAGGCGAGGCGGCCAGTTCGGCCTCCACTCAAGCGTCGATGCTCGTGTCGAGTTCCTCATCGTACGTACTCACGCGGCTACCCCCTGACAAAATCCCAGGTCAGGACTACCTGGTTGTCTAAGTACCTTGGCACCAGTGACAGGCGGAGTACCCGACCGACAGCAGGATGGGAACGTCGCGCCGTCGCGCCTCCTCGAACGCCTCCGGTCCCCACGGCCACCAGTCGACCGGGTTGTCAGCGTGCTGCAGCAGGTACGGGGAGGTCGCGTGAGCCAGCCGGTTCATACGAGCCAGCCCCTCACAGGGCTTCGCGCGACCGGCGGAAGCCTGACGGGACCGGGCGGTCCGACGGGTCGGAACAGTACGTGGGGCGCGGCGGCGCCGGACCTGCGGAGAGGAACAGCAGCCCGCGTGGAGCGGAGGAGGCCGCCCGTCCTTCGGGGGGGGGCGTCACGGTGCGCGGTCGGGTGGGATCACGGAGCTGGAGGTCAGGATCACGACGCAGTCGTCCGGGGAGTAGGCCAGGGGGGTCTCCTTGTCCGGGTTCAGCGCGACTCCGTGGTGGGGCGGTTCGCCGACGCGGTGGGCGAGGCGGTGGCCGATGGCGAGGTGGCCCTGGCGTCGAACCGCTTCGACCACGGCGCCGAAGGTCACGGGCCGCCAGGGCGGAACGTAGTGGGTCGCCGGGCTCAGCGTGATCTGGCAGCCGGAGGGGGCGAAGAGTTCGTCGAAGATCCGGTCCAGGTGCGGATTCTCGGAGATCTGGGAGAGGCGCAGGCTGAGAAGGTTGGCACTGACGATGAGGTCGTCGGGACGGGCGGCCTGGGCGAGTTCACGGTTGCGGTCGTCGGCCATCTCGGTCACCAAGGTGTAGGGCGCCGGACCGCCCTGGGCCAGGTCCCGGAGGTTGAGCAGGGTGGTGAGCGTGCCGGCATCCGCTCCCTCCGGGTCCTGGCCGTCGGGGCTGAGGACCATGACGTGGTCGTACTTGTCCACGAGGAGGCTTTCGAGCACTCGGCGGCGGGTGGTGTCGGCCTGCTCGACGGTCAGTTCGAGTCCGCCTTCGCTCCCCTTCCCGATCGGGGTCGGTTCGCCGGTGACCACGTGGACGCGGGAGCCTGCGGGCAGGTGGGCGTCGAACTGCTCGACGATGTCGGCGAGGTGCTGGTTGCTGCCGAGTACGAGAACGTTCCTGCCGCGCTCCACCGCATCGGGCGCGAGGGGGTAAGAGATCTCGGGGAGTTCGGGGACGTCGGGCACCAGGGAGATGGTGGCGGCCGACTCGCTGATGAGGACGATCCGGTCGTCGTGACCGATGCGGGTGTCACCCGGGGGGTTCATCAGAATGTGGCCGTCCGGTCGCATCAGGCCGATGACGGTGGATGCGCGGAAGGCCCGTAGCGTGTGGTCGAACCGCAGTCCGGTGAGGCCGGGCTGGTGGCTCATGTAGATCTCGTGGTCGGCGAAGTCGAGCAGCTCGGTGTACACGTTGGACAGTCCGGACTGCAGGCTGCTGTGGACCATGAGCCGGGCGATGAAGCCCTGCGTGCTGATGACCCGGCAGCGGGGGCCGCCGGCCAGTCGGGCGGCGGCGAGGTTCTGGTGGTCCTCGATCCCCGCGACGACGTACGGGCCGGTGTCCGGGTCCTGACGCGTCCTGGCGACGGCGAGCAGCGACTTGATGACGCCGAGGTCGGGGCGTTCGTCATCCGACGGCAGGACGATCACCGACCGGGCCTGCCGCGGGTTGACGAGGGACACGTCCCGGGGGTCCGCCGGGCTGCCGGTCCGGCAGACGACGCGGGTGCCGGCCAGGGTGGTGATCCTTTCGCGGATCTCGGTCTCCATCTCCGTCCGGTCCTTCTCCGCGAGGACGGCGATGCAGGCGTGGCGACGGCCGCGGTTGGCCTCGACCAGTTCGGCCACGACCACGTGGATCTGGGAGGACCAGCCGAGGATCACGGTGTGCCCCGATTCCAGGACGGGGGACCTGCCTGCGCGCAGCCGGGCGAGTTGGTTGTGCAGTCCCGTGCTGATGACGGGGACGATGGTGCTCATCAGGACGACGCCACTGAAGGCCATCACGACCGCCAGCACCAGGAAGGGCGCCGGCCCCCGGTCCCTCAGCAGGAGGGCCGGGCTCATCACCCGCAGGAGTCCCGCCCACAGCGACGAGCGCGCGCCCCGAGGGCGGATGTCATCGGGTGCGAACAGGAGCAGCATCAGTCCGTTCAGCAGGGCGAGCGCACAGCAGAGGGCGGCGAGCACGAGGAAGAGGGCGGGGGCACCACGGCCCATCAGGGTGTCGATCCGGTAGCGGAACCTCTGCAGCACAAGCGCTCCCCGTCTTTCCGTGTCCGTCCGCAGACAGCAGATGGATCATGATGCGATTCCCGCCGAACCGATCGGAGCAGGCCGGCCGGGCGCGCCGCCGTCAACACGCCGCGGCCCCGGGCCGAGGCCGGAGTGGAACGGTCCGCGGGGGGGACGCGGTCCACGTAAAGGTGAATTCCCACGCGGCGTGTTGTGTCTCGTGGACCGCAAGGACTCCGGGTCGCGAGAGTGCGCGTATGGATGCCCGGTTCACGAGGCGCGCCGTGTTCGCCACGGCGGGCGCCTCCGCTGTCCTCACCGCACTGCCCGCAACGGCCTCACCCGGCGCGCTGTCGCGGCTCCCCTCGCCGCAGTCCACGGACAACGCGTCCCGGGAGCGGTGCCTCGCCGTCGCCCGGGCCATCCTGGTCCTCGACGAGAACGACGAGCCGCTCGTACCTCAGTACACCCGGATCCTCCTGGACACCGGCCTTCCTCGGGGCAGGGGCCCCGGCAAGCGGGTCCTCGTCGTCGGGGCGGGTCCGGCGGGCCTCGTCGCGGCCGATCTGCTGCGGCGGGCGGGCCACGAGGTGACGGTGATCGAGGCCAACGGCAACCGGGTCGGCGGCCGGATCAAGACCTTCCGGACCGGCGGCCACGAGGGCGCCGGGCAGCCCTTCGCCGACCCCCGCCAGTACGCGGAGGCGGGGGCGATGCGCATCCCCGACAGCCACCCGCTGGTCACCGGCCTGATGGACGGCCTCGGCCTCCAGCGGCGCCGCTTCCACCTGACCGACGTGGACACCGGGGGCAAACCCGCGAACCGGACGTGGATCCAGGCCAACGGCGTCCGGATCCGCCGCTCCGAGTACGCGCGTCGGCCACGTCTCCTCAACCGGACCTTCGCCGTCCCGGAGAAGTACCTGGACACGACGGCGGCCGACATCTACCGGGAGGCGCTCGCGCCCGCCCGCGCCCTCGTCGACGGCAAGGAGGGCCGCGCCCTGGTGGAGGGCTGGGCCACGGTGCTCCAGCGGTACGGGGACTGGTCGATGTTCCGCTACCTGACGGAGGAGGCGGGGCTGGACGTCCACACGGTCGACCTCGTCGGCACCGTCCAGAACGTCACGTCCCGGCTCCACCTCTCCTTCCTCCACAGCTTCCTCTCCGCCACGCTGATCAGCCCCGACACCGCGTTCCACGAGCTGCCGGGCGGCACGGCGACGCTGGTCGACGCGCTCTACGCGCGGGTGAAGGACCTGGTCCGGCTGGACCGGCGGGCGGTTCGGATCGAGCACTCCGAGGAGGGCGGGGTCACCGTCCACACGGTCTCCGAGGGACGCGGCGGCCCGGTCGTCCGGGAGAGGTTCACCGCCGACGAGGCCGTCGTCACCGTTCCGTTCTCGGGCCTCCGCCACGTCGTGTTCACGCCCCCGCTCTCCTACGGGAAGCGGCGCGCCGTGACGGAGCTGCACTACGACGCGGCGACCAAGGTGCTGCTGGAGTTCTCACGGAGGTGGTGGGAGTTCTCCGAGGACGACTGGAAGACCGAACTCGACGCCGTCAGGCCGGGGTTGTACGAGCAGTACCGGCGCGGCACCACCCCCGCCGACGGTTCCCTCCTCGGTGCCCACCCGTCGGTCCCGCGGGGCCACATCTCCGACGCGCAGCGCGAGCACTACGCCGCGCTCCGCTCGGCCCTGCGCGACCAGCCGGAGGCCGCCCGGGTGATCGGCGGCGGCTCGACCACCGACAACGCCAACCGCTTCGTGTTCCAGCCCTCCCATCCCGTCGAGGGGAGCGAGGGGGGTGTGCTGCTCGCCTCCTACAGCTGGGCCGACGACGCACTGAAGTGGGACTCCCTGGACGACGAGGAGCGCTACCCGAGGGCCCTCGGCGGGGTCCAGGACGTGTACGGCCAGCGCCTGGAGGTCTTCTACACCGGGGTGGGCCGCACGCAGTCCTGGATGCGCGACCCGTACGCGTACGGCGAAGCCTCCGTCCTCCTTCCCGGCCAGCACACCGAACTCTTCCCCGAAGTCCCCGCGGCCGAAGGCCCGCTCCACTTCGCGGGCTGCCACACCTCGGTCAAACCGGCCTGGATCGAGGGTGCCCTCGAATCCGCGGTCCGCACCGCGCTGGAGGTCCACACCCGCGCGTAGCCGTCCTGACCGC
The DNA here is from genome assembly GCF_040641575.1 of Streptomyces sp. NPDC020807. Taxonomy (NCBI): domain Bacteria; kingdom Bacillati; phylum Actinomycetota; class Actinomycetes; order Kitasatosporales; family Streptomycetaceae; genus Streptomyces; species Streptomyces sp. NPDC020807. The sequence continues at coordinate 47,286 of NZ_JBFADU010000015.1, read as the reverse complement.
GTGGACCTGGTCTGCCCGGTCGGCCGTACCACCGTCCCCCGCCCCTCAGCGGCGGCAGCCGGTTCGCCGCCCTGCGGAAGCCGGCGCATCCCGGTGGCCCGCTCCGGCCCCCGCGGCCGCCGGCCCGGGGCGGGCGGCGAAGCCGTGGCGTGCCCGCCGCGCTTCACCGCAGGGCCCTGGCTCGTGCGGTCAGGCGGGCGGCTACGCCGAGGAGGAGCAGGGCGAGGGAGCCGAGGAGCCACGGGGCGGAGGTCGAACCGGTGTCGGGGAGCTCGGGGGGAACGGGCGGCGGGTTGGTGGAGTCGAACCGGTTCGTGACGAGCAGGCGGGCCGGGTCGGTGCCCAGGGTGAGCGCCTCGTCGGCGGTGCCGTGGTCGATGACGACCCGGTCAGCTCCGGCGGGGTCCGGCTCGGTGAGCCAGCACCGCGCGCCGGCCGGAAGCGGTTCGGGCAGGTCGTCCACGGCGTGGGTGACGCCGGGGCGGAGCCGGTAGCGGCGGCGGTCCACCAGGACGAGCGGTTCGGCGCCGGGCGAGGTGGTGAGGGTGCAGCTGAGCTCGACCGTGAACTCGCGGTCGGCGACAGCCGCCGCTCCGGGGCCGGTGGTCCGCTTGAGCAGGGCGAGCGTGGCGGGCCGGTAGGTGTTGGTGGCGGTGATCGTGAGGTCGGGGGTCTTGGCGGTGACCTCGGCGGCGTGGCGTTCGTCGGGGTGCGAGAGCGTCACCTCGTCCGCCCCGCTCGCGAGTTCCCCGGCCCAGCAGCGGGTCCCGGTGCGCAGCCGGTCCGGCAGGACGACGGGCTTCCCGGGCCGGAGGGTGACGGTTCGGTTGAGGACGTCCGTGCCGTCGCGGCGGCAGATCACGTGGAGCTGGAAGGCGGCTCCGTCCAGGTAGGAGGCCCCGGTCAGAGGACCGTCGAGCTGCTTGGCGAGGGTGATCCGTCCGGCGTGGAAGGTGTTGGTCAGTTCGGCGGTGGCCAGATCGGTGACGCCGGCCTTGATCTCCACCTGGCGGACCGGCTCGGCCGGCACGTCCGCGCCGCCGTCGGCGGTCTCGGTGACCGTGCACGTCGCGCCGACCGGGAGGTCGTCCACGCGGCCCGTCAGGTGGTCGGGCGCGGTGAGTTCCAGGTCCCGGCTGAGCACGGCGGCACGGCCGTTGAAGTCGCAGACGACCCGGAAGCGGAAGGGTCCGGTCGCCAGGGCGCTTCCGTTGCCCGCCAGTCGCTTCGTGACCTGGAGGGAACCGACGGCGAACTCGTTGGTGACGATGACGGTGGCGGTCTTGCCCCGTTCGTCGACGGCGTCCGGTCCTGCGGTGGGCACCGTGGCGTCCACCTGGTCGGAGTCGACGAGCTGGTAGTCGACCCGGGTGGCTCCGCCGTCGTCGGTCTCGTCCACCGAGCAGAGGCTGCCCTTGGGCAGGTCGGTGACGGCCTGGGAGCCGTCCCGGGTGAAGACCAGGCGCTGCGGGAACCCGGGCAGTCGGCTGCCGTTGAACGAGCAGTCCACGGTGACCGCGAACGGGCCCTGGCCGACCGCTTGCGCGGCTTCGCCGGTGACCCGCTTGGCGATGATCAGGTCCTTGCGCGGGTACTGGTTGCCGATCTCCGCCTCCTGCCAGTCGGTCGCGCCGTCGGCCCGGGTGACGGTGACCACGATCGCGTTGGCCTCGCCCTGGTGGTCGCTGTGCGCCCCCGCCGAGTCGGTCTCCCAGATCCGGCAGACCGCGCCGACCGGTACACCGGACATCTCGAAGGGCTGGTCGGGGCCGAACGGCGCCTCTCCGCCGCGGACTTCGACGGCGTCGCCGCCGTCCGTGGTGAGCAGGCAGGAGTACGCCACCGTGAACGGGCCCACCGTGACGCCGTCCGGCGGGTCGAGGACGTTCTTGAGGACGCGGACGTTGCCGAAGACCAGGCCGATGCCGGCCTTGGGCGGTTCGGTGACCGGCAGGACGGTGGTGTTGCCGCCGACCTTGACGGTCTCGGTGTGGGCGAAGGAGTTCCAGGCGATCGAGGGGTAGCCCGGAACGGTCAGGTCGGCCGGGGCCCGGAACGGCAGGGTGAAGGTGACGGCGTCGCCGGGGGCCAGCCCCTCGGGGAAGGCGGCGTCGGCCTCGAAGGCCGTCGCACGGGTGGTTCCCTCTCCCCAGGAGGCCGCCGCGCAGGCGCGCTTGGGGGTGGCGACCTTGCGGCCGCACGGGTTTCCGGTGGTCGTGTAGGTGGTCTCGACCGTGCCGGGGCCGTCGTAGCGGACCGGGCCGGTCAGTGTGGGAATGGTGTCCCACTGGGTGCCACGGTGCTCGTCGCCGAGGAGGACGCCGGTGTCCTCGGGAGCGGGGAAGACGTCGAGGAGCTGCAGCGACCGGGCCGGCTCGGTGCCGGTGTTCTCGATGCGGACCAGGAAGGAGAAGTCCTTGCCCGGCCTGGTGAGCGCCACGCAGGGGTAGCGCGTGTAGACGACACCGCCGGTGGTGAGCTCGGGGCAGCGGGGGTCGCCGGCCGGGATCGGCTTGCCGGTGTTCGCGTCCTGGTAGCCGAGCGCGCGGTCGCCGGTGACCCACTTGGCCGCGTCGAAGGAGACCCCGGAGCGGGTGGACACCTGGGCCGACGACGTACAGAAGGTCCCCTCTCCGTAGCGCGGATCGTCCGTGACGACGCCGAGACGGGGCGAGCTGCGGTCGCAGTTCACCGCGGCCACGGACTCGGAGCCCGCGCCGAAGACGTTGGTGATCGTGGCGCCGGCCGCGACACCGCCGTTCAGCTTCACCTGGTAGCCGATGACGACCTCGCTGCCGGGGAAGAAGGTCCAGCCGGTGAACCGCCAGCGCAGCTTGACGATCCGCCCGTCGGCGTCGCGCTCGGGCTCGAAGTCGACCCGGGCGGGCTTGGTCGCGCCGTCGGGCAGGGTGTAGCGGACGGTGTACGGGCGGCCCTGGTCGCCCTGGAAGGAGTCGTCGAAGCGCAGGCCGGAGGGGACCTCGTCGACCACGACCAGGTCGGGAACGGGTGCGGTGCCGGTGTTGCGGACGTGCAGGTTGAACGGGGCCACGGAGCCCGGGCTGAGGACGGTGGTCGCGGGTTCCTTCTCCACCCGGATCAGGTTGGCCCCCTCCGCCACGTTGAGCGAGGCGGTGGAGTCGGGGATCGGGAAGGTGGAGCCCGGGTTCTGGAGCCGGCTCTCACCCGCGGCGGAGGCGGTGTCCTCCAGGCGGTCCGGGATCTTGGTACCGGGAGAGGAGCGGAGTCCTTCGCGCGGGCGGACCGTCAGGCAGACGCTGCTGCCGGGGCAGTCCCCCCAGGTGGGAGCGGCGGTGGCGGGCAGGATGTCGTAGCCGCCGGCCGCGCTGGTGAAGACGACCCGCAGGCCCCGGATGTCGGCCGGGTCCACGCCCGCGGGGAAGCCGGGTTTGGTGCTGCCGGTGGGGGTTCCGGTGACGAAGACCGGCGGGTTCGCGGCGCAGCCCGTGGTGCAGACGTCGACGCGGACGCGGTCGGCTCCGTTGGGGAAGGTGATCCCGGTCAGGCCGGTGACGGTGACGGCGTCGAAGAAGTCCGGGTCGGTGTCGGTGACGAGCAGCCGCTTCAGCCCGACGTTGCCGGTGTTGACGGTCGTCAGCCGCAGGGTGACGTCCTGGGGGGTGACGCCGGTGACCGGGCGCAGCACGGTGGCCGGGGACAGGGTCTTCTGCAGCGAGGCGGCGGCCTTGGCGGGTTTGACCTCGACGGTCGGGGAGCAGTTCGGGTCGCCCGTCACCGTACCGTCGATCGAGACGGTGGCGCAGTTGGACACCGAGCCGGAGGTGACGCCGGGGCGCAGGCGGACGGTGATGGTGGCCCGCATGAAGCCGTCGGGCGGAATGCCGTCCTTCTCGGTGATCCGCACCCCCTTGGCCCGGGCGAGCAGTGCGGTGTCCGGCGGCACGTACGCGACCCAGGACTTCACGCTCGGGTCGTAGAGCTCCAGACCGATGTGCAGGGTGCGCGGGTTGCCGTCGGTGCGGACGTCGACGATCTCCAGCCGGTCGAAGGGGTTGCCGGCGGCGGTCGGGTCACCGGGGTCGGTGACCTGGACGTTGGGCCGGGTCACGTTTCCGGTGTTGGAGTAGCCGATGCTGAAGGTGAGGTCCTGGCCCGGTGGGATCTCCGTCCACGAGGCGGACTTGAAGCCGTTGCCCTCCGGGCGGCGTTCCTGCACCTTGAGCGCGGCGCAGTCGGTGACGGCGGCCGAGCCGGAACCGTTGGCCGGGTTGGCGGCGGAGGCGTCGGCGCAGTCCCGCACCCCGTCCTTGGTGTCCTGGGCGGTGACCTTGTCGTTGAGGGTGCCGTTGACCGCGAGTTTGCCGACCGCACCGGGCTTGATGGTGCCCGCTCCGTTCTGCTCGCCCTTGTACGTGAGGGAGATCCGCTTCGGCGGGCTGCCGGCGGGGCAGCCGGTGGAGGTGCGGACCTGGGAGGCAGGGGGGTTGGCGAGGGTGACGGGTGCGGGGACGGAGCCGTCCCGGCAGGTCACGGTCAGTGTCGCGCTGGTGGCCCCGTCCGGGAAGTCGACCTTCACCTTGGTGACGTCGAACTTCTCGAACTCGTTGGCGGCGGAGCCGGACGGTTCGGTGAGGGTCAGCGACGAGACCGCGAAGGGCGAGTTGTTGGTCGCGGTCAGCTGGGCCGTGGCACCGGACGTCTCGCCGTGGATGACGGTGCCGTTCTGGGTGAAGTCCCCCCGGTTGTCGGGGAAGAAGAGCTTGTCGAGGTCGACCGTGGCGACGTTGGGCAGGATGTCGTGGTCGGCGCACCCGGGCACACCGATGACCGTGAAGCGGCTCGCGGCGTCCTTGACGGAGGAGTCGGCGCAGTTGCGGATGGTCTCGCGGGTGGCGGGACTGATCTGGGCGCCGCTGGTGCGTTCGGTGCGGCGCAGCTTCACCTGCATCGGTACGGCGGCGCCCGTGGCGTCGTAGGGCAGGGCGGCGCCGGTGGAGTCGGTGAACTCGAACCGGACGCCGGTGACCTGCCCCGCGGACACCCCGGCCGGCAGGGACAGGTCCGGTCCGGCCGTGGCGGGGGCGGCCACCCATTCGCTCTCGGCGCAGCGGTTCCCCGGGGGCTTGGTGCACACCAGCACGGTGACCCGGTCCGCGCCCGCGGGCATCCGGGTCACCGGTCCCAGGGAGACCAGGTCGAAGTTCTCGTAGAGGTCGGCCGTGTCGTCCTGGACGTCGAGCTTGGAGACGCCGTCGGGCGTCGCGGAGGTGTTGGCGGCGGTCAGGGTGACGGTCGAGACGCCGTCGCTCTGCGCGACGGTGGAACCCGGCCGCCAGCTCTTGGTGGCCTTGGCGTCCAGGTTCTTCGGGACGGTGACGGTCTGGGTGACGCTGCCGACCACCTCGGTCGCGTTGTCGGCCCGTGCGAAGGCGGTGTTGGTGACCGAGTCGCCGTCCTCCAGCGGCCCGGTGGGCGGCACCCTCATCCCGATCGACACGTCGGCCGTGGTCCCGGCCGGAAGGCCGACGGAGCCGGCGGGGTTGGGCGGGGAGGCCAGCGGGCTCGTGAAGTCGATCCTCAGCTTCCTGGTGGCCGGGTCGTACGTCACCTGCCGGGTCGGCGTCGACGGCGGCAGCGCCGTCATGTCGAACTCCGCCGGGAGGACGTCCTCCAGGTGGGCGTTGACGCAGGAGACGCTGAGCGAGGAGCACGACAGGGTGAGTTTGTACGAGAACGCCGACCCCGGCACCAGCGGGTCCGGCGCCCCCTCCACCGCCTTGGCCAACGTCATCACCGGCCCCGCCGCGAAGGCCGGAGGAGCACCCAGCAGCGCGGCGGCCGCTCCCAGCGCGACGCCGACCGCGAGCAGTGCGCGCAAGGCCCCGGAAGCCGAACGAGCGCCGTACACCCTGACCATCCGAGAGCCCCATCCGTAGATCTGAATGATCATCAGATTAGAGACAGGACGCGCACCCTGGGTGACGACACTCCCCGGGCACACCCGGACGGGGCAACGAGCGCGCCCACCGGCACCCGGCGTCACGCATAGGCGGCGGCGTTGCGTCGGGCCCAGTCGGCGAAGGAGGTGGCGGGGCGGCCGAGGATCCTCTCGACGTCGGGGCTGACGGTCCGCTCGCGCGGGGTGGGGGTGCCGATGATGTCGAGGGTGGTGTCGGCGACCGGGGCGGGCATGAAGGCGAGCAGCTGGGCGCGGGCCTCCTCCCGGGTCTGCTCGACGAAGGCGATCTCCTCGCCGAGGGCGGCGGCCAGGGCGGCCGCGCGCTGGACGGGCGTCGTCGGGGCGGGGCCCGTGAGTTCGTAGCTGGTCCCGGCGTGGCCGGGTCCGGTGAGGGCGGCGGCGGCCACGGCGGCGATGTCGTCGGGGTCGACGACCGGGAGGCCGACGTCGCCGAAGGGGGCGGCGACCGTCCGGTTCGCCTTGACCGACGGCACCCAGGCGTAGGCGTTGGAGGCGAAGCCGCCGGGGCGCAGGACGGTCCATTCGGTGCCGGAGTGCATGACGGCCCGCTCGTAGGCGGCGAACGCCCGGCCGTGGGAGAGGGAGTCCGGGCGGGTGACCACGCCCTGGGAGGAGAGGAGCACGATCCTGCCGTAGTCCGCGAAGGGGGCGACGACGACGGCGGGGTCGCCGCTCATCATGAGGTCCCCTCCGACGAGCAGGAAGACCGCGTCGGCCGTGGCGGGCAGGTCGGCGGAGGGCTGGGCGAGGTCGGCGGCCACGGCGCGCACGCCGGGCGGGACGTCGGCCGGGGTGATGCGGCGGGCGACCGCCGTCACCTCGTGGCCCTGTTCGGCGAGGAGGCGGACCAGCGTGCGGCCGACGTTTCCGGTGGCACCCGTGACGACGATCATGTTGCTCCTCGGGCAGAGAGTTAGTTAGTTGGCTGACTGAGAAGGACCGTAGCACGACTTTCGCCGTATAGTCAGTCAGGTGACTTACTCAGAAGAGCCCGTCCGCGCCCGGGTCGCCGGGGCCAAGCGGCGGCGGCTCATGGAGGCCGCGGCCGAGGTCGTCCACCGGCAGGGGGCCGAGCGCACCACCATCGCCGACATCGCGCGCGCGGCCGAGGTGCCGGTGGGCAACGTGTACTACTACTTCAAGACCAAGGACGAGCTCGTCGCCGCCGCGCTCTCCGAGCACGAGCGGCACCTGGACCGGCTCGTCGGTCTGCTGGGCGAGCTCCCCGGCCCCCGCGAGCGCCTCAAGGCCCTCGTCGACGGCTGGGCGGGGCAGCGCGACCTCGCCGTCCGGTACGGCTGCCCGACCGGCACCCTCGCCTCGGAGCTCGGCAAGCGGGACGAGGGCGAGGGCGGCCTGGACGCCGAGGCGGGGCGGGTGGTCCGGCGGCTGCTGACCTGGGTCGAGGAGCAGTTCCGCGAGATGGACCAGGAGGATCCCGAGGGCCTGGCCCTCACCCTGGTGGGCGCCTACCAGGGCATGTCGCTGCTGGCCAACGCGCTGCGGGACCCGAGCGTGATGGAGCGGGAGTGCGCGCGGCTGATCGGCTGGATCGACTCCCTCGGGAACGACCGTCAGCCCGGGAGCGACCGTCAGCCCGGGAGCGATCGTTAGGGCGTGACACGGCCGACGAGGTCGTCCAGGAGGTCGCGGCCCTTCGGCCAGTCGCCGAGGCCGGCGGCGGAGTTGATGTGGCCGTGGCCCTGGACGAGGCGGGTTCGGGACCGCCAGGCGCGGGCGAAGGCGGAGGACGCCTCCGGGGTGCCGTACGGGTCGTCGTCGCTCGCCACCACCAGGCTCGGGCACGGCAGGGGGCGGGCCGTCAGGCCGAGGAACGTCGGGGCGGCCTCGCGAGGGAAGGCCGGACCGGCCGGGTCCGGCGGCGCGACGAGGAGCGCCGCCACCCCGTCCGGTCGCGCCCGCTCCAGCCAGTGCGCGGCCGCCCAGCAGCCGAGGCTGTGCGCGACCAGGACCACCCGGCCGTCGTGACGGGCGGCCGTCCCGTACGCGGTCCCGTACGCCGTCCTGCGCGCGGTCTCGTACGCGGTCTGGATCGAGGCGACCCAGTCGGAGAGGTCCGGCGCGCTCCACGAGGCCGGGGCGATCCGGACCGCCGACGGGCCCCAGTTCCGCTCCCACAGGCTCTGCCAGTGCCGCTCGTCCGACCCGTCGATCCCCGGGATGATGACGTACGCGACCATCGTCCACCGCCGTTCCCATGTCGTGGCCCCCGCTGTGCGCCGGGGCACCTCGCGGCGATTCTCGATGGGCGGGTGGCCTCGATCGGGCCCCGCAAGTGATCTCTAGGCAAACGGGGGCGACAACGATGGAATCACTCGACCAGATCGACCGGGCCATCCTGGAGCTGCTCCAGGCCGACGGCCGGCTCACCGGGGCCGAGGTCGGACGCAGGGTCGGGCTGTCCCAGCCGGCGGCGGCCGCCCGCATCCAGCGCCTGGAGAAGAACGGGACGATCACCGGCTACCGCGCCGTCGTCGCCCCGGCGGCGGTCGGTCTGAACATCCACGCCGTCGTCCGGCTGCGCACCACCCACGCGCAGCTGACCCAGGCCCTCACCCTCGCCGCCCGGACCACCGAGGTCGTGTCGACCCTGCGCGTGACCGGCGAGGACTGCCTGGTGCTCGACGTGCACTGCTCGCACGCCGAGCGCCTGGAGCAGATCGTGGACTCCTTCGCCCGCTTCGGGGCGGTCACCACCGCGCTCGTCCTGCGGAGCTACCCGCCGAAGCCGCTGCCGACGGGGCCGTAGAAGGGTGGAGAGGCGCCGAAGGCCCGTGACCGGGTCGGTCACGGGCCTTCGGGCAGGCGGTTGCTGCCTGGCTACTTGCCGGGTGACGGCGCCTTCGCGTCCGTCGGGGCGGCCGCCGGGTCGGGGGCCTCTTCGAAGGAGACCTTGCCCATGTGGCGGTTCATCGACTTCATCAGGAACCAGACCGCGAGGGCCAGGGCCGCGAAGACGACGAAGCCGAGGACGCCGGGGGTCACCTTGTTCTTGTCCAGCTCTTCGGCGGCGAAGGGGACAAGCTGGGTCAGTGCCAGGTGTGCGCTCATGTCATGCATTCTCGCGGATGCCCGCGAAGAGATCTTCCTCGGGGAGGGAGGTGGGGACGAGGGACTTGCTGAGCTCGTACTCCTCCGTCGGCCAGACCTCCCTCTGGATGTCCAGCGGGACCCGGAACCAGCCGCCGTCGGGGTCGATCTGGGTGGCGTGCGCGATCAGGGCCTTGTCGCGGGTCTCGAAGAACTCGCCGCAGGGGACGAACGTGGTCAGCGTCCGCTCCTTGCGCTGGAACTCGGCCCAGCGCTCCAGCCACTCCCCGTAGGGGGACTCCATGCCGCGGGCGAGGAGCGCCTCGTGCAGGGCGACCGTACGGGGACGGTTGAAGCCCTGGTTGTAGTAGAGCTTCAGGGGCTGCCAGACCGGGCCGAACTCGGCCTCGGGGTACTTCTCGGCGTCGGCCGCGCCGTCGAAGGCCACCATCGTGATCTTGTGGGTCATGATGTGGTCGGGGTGCGGGTAGCCGCCGTTCTCGTCGTAGGTCGTGATGACCTGCGGACGGAAGGAGCGGATCTCGCGGACCAGCGCGCCCGCCGCCGTGTCCACGTCCTCAAGACCGAAGCAGCCCTCGGGGAGCGGAGGCAGCGGATCGCCCTCGGGCAGGCCCGAGTCGACGAATCCCAGCCAGTGCTGGGAGACGCCGAGGATCTCGCGGGCCTCGTCCATCTCCTTGCGGCGGACCTCGTGGATGTTCGCCTCGATGTAGGGGTCACCCTGAAGCCGGGGGTTGAGGACCGAGCCGCGCTCGCCGCCCGTGCACGTCACCACCATGACGTCCACCCCCTCGGACACGTACTTGGCCATCGTGGCCGCACCCTTGCTCGACTCGTCGTCGGGGTGGGCGTGAACGGCCATCAGGCGCAGCTGCTCAGTCAAGACTCGATCCTCAGTGTTTCGACGCGGAGGGTGGTCTCTATAGTGACGGAATCGGGGGAGGGAAAATTCCGCCACCCCCGGCTTCGAGAGGAACCACCATGAGCGCGGTGCGCGAGCAGCTGCCCGAGGGGCGTTACGGACGCTCCGCGGACGAGCGGGCCGACCGCAGGCTCCGGGTCGCCGGAGCGGTTCTGGGGGTCGTGGGCCTCTGCCTGATGGGCTGGTTCGGCTGGTACTACGTGGTCGACAACAAGATCAGCGCCGAGATGATCAAGTTCGACGTGGTGAGCGCGAACGAGGTGCAGGTGCACCTGGAGATCCGCAAGGACGAGGGCCTCAAGGGCGTCTGCACGCTCCGCTCGCGCGCCGAGGACGGCACCGAGGTCGCTCGCAAGGATGTGCGGATCGACGACCCCGCCGCCCGCGTCGACAGCGTCTTCTCGCTGCGGACCACCGCCCGTGCGACGAGCGCCGAGCTCGTGGGGTGTACGACCTCGTAGCGGTGGGTAGGGAGCCGGTGACGAGTCCTGGCGGGTCACCGGTGTGACCTGGGGCGACGCCATCCCGATGGTTTATGTCCTCCCGCTTTCCGCCACTCATTGTTAGGCTCGTGGTTTCGCCCGCCCGGACAGCGCACGCCGTCCGTGTAGGGCGATGCTTTGTATTCCCAGTACCTACGAGGAGCACCTGTGACCCAGACCAGCGACAACGTCACCTGGCTCACCCAGGAGGCGTACAACAAGCTCAAGAGCGAGCTTGAGTACCTGTCTGGTCCCGCGCGTACCGAGATCGCGACGAAGATCGCCGCCGCGCGCGAAGAGGGAGACCTGCGCGAGAACGGCGGGTACCACGCGGCCAAGGAGGAGCAGGGCAAGCAGGAGCTCCGCGTCCGCCAGCTCACCCAGCTCCTGGAGCACGCCAAGGTCGGCGAGGCGCCGGCGGACGACGGCGTCGTGGAGCCCGGCATGGTCGTCACCATCGCCTTCGACGGCGACGAGAACGACACGATGACCTTCCTGCTCGCCTCCCGCGAGTACGCGAGCGGCGACATCGAGACGTACTCGCCGCAGTCGCCGCTCGGCGTCGGCGTCAACGGCAAGCGGGCCGGTGACGACGCGGAGTACGAGCTGCCGAACGGCAAGAAGGCCTCCGTGAAGATCCTCAGCGCCAAGCCGTACACCGGCTGAGAGCCGGCAGGAATTCGGAAGGGCCGGACCCCCTGTTTCGGGGGTCCGGCCCTTCCGCTTTCCCTGTCTTCTCTGTCTTCTCTGCCCTCAGACCGACGCCGAGCGGTACTTGCGGACCGACAGCGTCCTGAAGACCGCGACGATCAGGACCGACCAGAGGATCGACGCCCATACCGGGTGCTGCATCGGCCACGCGTCCGACTGCACCACGCCCGGGTTGCCGAAGAGCTCGCGGCAGGCCTGGACGGTCGCGCTGAAGGGGTTCCACTCGGCGATCGGCCGGATCCAGTCGGCCATCTGACTCGGGTCGACGAAGGCGTTCGACACGAACGTCACCGGGAAGAGCCAGATCAGGCCGCCCGAGGTCGCCGCCTCCGGCGTGCGGACCGAGAGGCCGATGAGCGCGCCGATCCAGGAGAAGGCGTAGCCGAGGAGCAGCAGCAGGCCGAAGGCGGCGAGGGCCTTGGGGAAGCCGTTGTGGATGCGCCAGCCGACCATGAGGCCGACGGCCGCGAGGACCACGAGCGTCAGGGCCGTCTGGACGAGGTCGGCGAGGGTGCGGCCGGTGAGGACCGCGCCGCGGGCCATCGGCAGCGAGCGGAACCGGTCGACGAGGCCCTTGTGCATGTCGTCGGCGATGCCCGCGCCCGCGCCGGCCGTGGCGAAGGTGACCGTCTGGGCGAAGATGCCCGCCATCAGGAAGTTCCGGTAGACGACGGGGTCCGTGTTCCCGCCGACGCTCATCGAGCCGCCGAAGACGAAGCTGAAGAGGAGCACGAACATCACGGGCTGGATGAGCCCGAAGATGACCATCTCCGGGATGCGGCTCATCCGGATGAGGTTGCGCTGGGTCAGGACCAGGGAGTCGCTGATCGACTGGGCGATGCCGCCGCGTGGTTTCGGCGGGGCCTTGACGGTGTCGGTCAGGGTGGTCATGAGGCCCTCTCCTTCCCGTTCCCCGAGCGCTTGCCGTTCCCCGAGCCCTTCCCGTTCTCCGTTCCCTCGTCCTCCTCGCGGTCGGCCGCGTGGCCGGTGAGGGAGATGAAGACGTCGTCGAGGGTGGGGCGGCGCAGGCCGATGTCGTCGATCTCGACGCCGACGGCGTCCAGGTCGCGGATGACCTCGGCGAGCAGCTTCGCGCCGCCGGCGACGGGGACGGTGAGCTTGCGGGTGTGGTTCTCGACGGACACCTCGCCGTGGCCGAGGCCCTCGACGCCGTAGCGGGCCAGTACGACGCGGGCGTCGGCGATCATCTCCGGTTCGTGGACGACGACCTCGACGCGCTCGCCGCCGGTCTGGGCCTTGAGCTGGTCGGAGGTGCCGCGCGCGATGACCCTGCCCCGGTCCACCACGCAGATGTCGTGGGCGAGGTGGTCGGCCTCCTCCAGGTACTGGGTGGTGAGGAGCAGGGTGGTGCCGCCCGCGACGAGTTCCTTGATGACGTCCCACAGGGCCTGGCGGTTGCGGGGGTCGAGGCCCGTCGTCGGTTCGTCCATGAACATGACCGGCGGGGCGACGACCAGGGCCGCCGCGAGGTCGAGGCGGCGGCGCATGCCGCCGGAGTACGTCTTCGCCGGGCGGTCGGCGGCGTCGGTGAGGCTGAACCGGTCGAGGAGCTCGCCCGCCCGCTCCTTCGCCGCCTTGGACCGCATCTGGTAGAGCCTGCCGACCATCTGGAGGTTCTCGCGGCCGGTGAGGTACTCGTCGACGGCGGCGAACTGGCCGGAGAGACCGATCGAGCGGCGCACCTCGTTGGGGTGCCTGAGCACGTCGATCCCGGCGACGGCGGCGGTGCCGCTGTCGGGTCTGAGGAGCGTGGTGAGGACCCGCACGGTGGTCGTCTTGCCCGCGCCGTTCGGGCCGAGCAGGCCCAGGACCGTCCCCTCCGGCACGTCGAGGTCGACGCCGTCCAGAGCTCGTACGTCGCCGAAGGTCTTCACCAGACCTTCGGCGTGGATCGCGCCTGGCATGGTCATACTCCCGCAGTAGGGGGTATTTCCTGACGATCCTAGGCTTGTCGGTACGTCCTCGCCCTTCGGAGGACCGGCTCAGCCGAGGACCGTGTAGCCGGCGTCCTTCAGCGCCTCCTCCACCTCGCGGCAGTGCTGCGGGCCCTTCGTCTCCAGGTGGAGTTCGACCTCCACCTCGGTCAGGCCGAGCCGCGGGTCGGTCCGCACGTGGCTGACGTCCAGGACGTTCGCGTCGACCACGGTGAGCACCGCGAGCAGGGTCGCGAGGGCGCCGGGGCGGTCGGTGACGCGCAGCCGCAGGCTCAGGTAGCGGCCGCCCGCGGACATGCCGTGCCGCAGGATCCGCTGGAGCAGGAGCGGGTCGACGTTGCCGCCCGACAGGATCGCGACGACGGGCCCGCGGAAGGCGTCCGGGTCGGCGAGGAGGGCGGCCACCGGGCTCGCGCCGGCCGGTTCGACGACGAGCTTCGCCCGCTCCAGGCAGAGCAGCAGCGCGGAGGACAGGTCGTCCTCGGTGACGGTGCGGACCTCGTCCACGTACTCCTGGACGAGCCGGAACGGTACGTCCCCGGGGCGCCCGACCTTGATCCCGTCCGCCATCGTCACCGGCGAGTCGACGACGACGGGGTGTCCGGCGGCGAGGGAGGGCGGGTAGGCGGCCGCGCCCTCGGCCTGGACGCCGATCACCTTCACGTCGGGGCGCAGCGACTTCACGGCGAGCCCGACGCCGGCCGCGAGGCCGCCGCCGCCGATGCCCACGACGATCGTCCGGACCTCGGGGCACTGCTCCAGGACCTCCAGGCCGACCGTGCCCTGTCCGGCGATGATGTCGGGGTGGTCGAAGGGGTGGATGAAGACGGCGCCGGTCTCCCGCGCGTACTCCTCCGCCGCCGCGAGCGTCTCGTCGACGACGTGCCCGTGCAGCCGGACGTCGGCGCCGTACTCCCTGGTCGCGGCGACCTTCGGCAGCGGGGCGCCGACCGGCATGAAGACCGTCGCGTGCACGCCGAGGAGGCGAGAGGCGAGGGCGACGCCCTGCGCGTGGTTGCCCGCGGAGGCGGCGACGACCCCTGCGGCCCGCTCCTCGGGCCGCAGGCCGGCGATGCGGACGTACGCGCCGCGCAGCTTGAAGGAGCCGGTCCGCTGGAGGTTCTCGCACTTGAGGTGGACGGGCGAGTCGAGCAGCGCGGAGAGGTGCCGGCTGCCCTCCATCGCGGTCACCCGGGCGACCCCGGACAGCATCTTCTGCGCCCCGCGCACGTCGTCCAGCATCAGCCGGTGCAAGGGGTCTGGCGTACGGAAGCTCATGACAGCAAGTCTCGCAGCTCACCGCCCTCGTGGCCGTCCGGCGGGCAGGTGTTCCCGACGTCTCGGAACTGGTTTGCGCAGCCCCGGTACGGACCCCCATTCGGCCGCGTACTCTGTCCCCCACCGAACGACCACCCCCACACGAGAGTGACCATTGCCATGCCCACGACTCAGGACATGACGACAGATCTCGACCCCGGTCTCCTCGACGCCCTCCAGCACCAGGTGGCCGTCTTCGCCCGCCGGGCCGAACAGACCCGGCTCGCCGGCACGGGCCAGCTCCGCAACTCCATGGACCGGGCCGCCTACCTCCTGCTCAACCGGCTCGACCAGGAGGGCCCGATGGGCGTGAAGGCGCTCGCCGCGGGCATGGGGATCGACTCGTCGACCGTGACCCGTCAGGTCGCCCCGCTCGTCGACACCGGCCTGGTCAAGCGGACCTCGCACCCGGAGGACGGCCGCGCGGTCGTGCTCCAGCTGTCGCCGCGCGGCCTCGCGCGCCTCGAAGAGGTCCGCTCCTCGCGGCGGGCGCTGATGGTCGAGGTCACCGAGGGCTGGACGCCGGACGAGCGCGAGTCCTTCTGCACGCTGCTCACCCGCTTCAACACCGCGCTGTCCGAGCGGCAGTCGGGGAGCGCGGGGGGCGCGGGGAGCGCGGTGCAGGCCTCCGCGGGAACCGCCACCGCTTCCTGACCGATGTCTTGACCCCGGCCGCCCGCTGCCCTCCCATGAGGACATGGGAGATCCTCGGAGAGGAACCGGCGTCGACCGCACGGGCGTTGCGGCCGGCGCCGGTGAACGGACGCACGCGGTCAGGGAGTTCGAGGCGTTCGTCGCCGGGGCCTCGGGGCGGCTGCTGCACGCGGCGACCCTGCTGACCGCCGAACCCCGCACCCGCAACCCGCGGGCCAGGGCGCTGCTGACCGCCGCGCTCGCGCAGACGTACGCGGTGTGGTCGCGGCAGCGGGACGAGGACCCGTACGAGCTCACGCGGAGCGACCTCGCGGTCCGCTTCGCCCGCTCCGGCTGGCGGTACCGGCGCGGCGACGGCTCGGGCCCGCTGGCCGCGCTGAGTCCGCAGGAGCGGCTCGTCGTCGTGCTGCGGCTGTACGAGGGCGTGGCCGAGGAGCAGGTCGCGGCGCTGCTCGGGCTCCCCGAGACGCGGGTCCGGGCGGTGTGCGCGCGGTCGGTCGCGGCGCTGCGGGCTTCCGGGGCCGCACGGCGGGGGGTCGCCGCGTGACCCGGCAGGAGGACAAGGAGGCGGCGGTCCGGCGGCTGCTCGACACCCCGCACCCGCCGGTCCCCGCCGACCTCTCCGTACGGGCTCTGGCGCGCGGGGCGCGGCTCGCGCGGCGGGACCGGGCGGTGCGGCGGGTGCTGTGGGCGCTGTTCGTCCTGGCGGCGGTGGCGTTCGTGGTGTGGGCGTCGGTGGCGCGGCCGTGGGAGGCCCTGCCGGTGGAGACGACGCCGCTGTTCGAAGGGGTGTGAGGGACACGCGACGGGGTGCGGGGCGGCGCGGCCGGACGTACGCCGCCGGGCGGCGCGCCACCGGACGGCGCGGCCGCCCCGCACCCCGTACCCGCGACTAGCCCAGCGCCTGGCGCAGGTCCGCGAGGAGGTCGTCGACGTTCTCGATGCCGACGGAGAGGCGGACCAGGTCGGCCGGGACCTCCAGGGCGGAGCCGGCGACGCTCGCGTGCGTCATGCGGCCCGGGTGCTCGATGAGGGACTCGACGCCGCCGAGGGACTCGCCGAGCGTGAAGAGCTTCGCGCGGTTGCAGACCTCGACCGCCGCCTCCTCGCCGCCCTCGACGCGGAAGGAGATCATGCCGCCGAAGGACCGCATCTGCTTGGCCGCCACCTCGTGGCCCGGGTGCTCGGGCAGGCCCGGGTAGAGGACCTGGGTGACCTTCGGGTGCTGGACCAGCATCTCGACGATCTTCGCCGCGTTCTCGCTGTGGCGGTCCATGCGCACCGCGAGGGTCTTGATGCCGCGCAGCACGATCCACGAGTCGAAGGGACCGGCGACCGCGCCCATCGCGTTCTGGTGGTAGGCGAGTTCCTCGCCGAGCGCCTCGTCGGCCGTCACGAGGGCGCCGCCGACGACGTCCGAGTGACCGCCCATGTACTTGGTGAGCGAGTGCACGACGACGTCCGCGCCGAGCGCCAGCGGCTGCTGGAGGTAGGGCGAGGCGAAGGTGTTGTCGACGACGAGCTTCACTCCGGCCTGGCGGGCGACGCCCGCGACGGCCTCGATGTCGGTGATGCCGAGGAGCGGGTTCGAGGGGGTCTCGACCCAGATCAGCTTGGTGCGGTCGTTGACGGCGGCGCGCACCGACTCGACGTCCGAGGTGTTCGCGACGGAGAAGTCGACGCCCCAGCGCTCGACGACCTTGGCGAAGAGCCGGAAGGTGCCGCCGTAGGCGTCGTTCGGGATGACGACGTGGTCGCCGGGCTTGAGGAGCGTGCGCAGCAGGCAGTCCTCGGCGGCCAGGCCGGAGGCGAAGGCCAGGCCGCGCCGGCCCCCCTCCAGCGCCGCGAGGTTCTCCTCCAGCGCCGTACGGGTGGGGTTCGCGCTGCGGCTGTACTCGTAACCGCCGCGCAGCCCGCCCACACCGTCCTGCTTGTAGGTGGACACCTGGTAGATGGGCGGGACGACCGCGCCGGTCAGCGGGTCGGCGGTGTTGCCCGCGTGGATCGCGCGGGTCTCGAAACTCTGGTGGGAGTGCTGGTCGCTCATGGGTCAGGAGCGTAGTGCCGCGCGTGACCCGCCGCCGCGAACGTCTCACACAGTGTCCTGAACAGTCCTGGACAATGGACACATGGAGATTGTGTTCATCCTCATGTCGCTGGTGCTGCTCATCAGCATCCTCGGCCCCTACCTGCGGCGCCGCGCGGGCGGCGGCGGGATCCGGCAGGTCGCGCCCGGGGCTCCGGACGCGGCCGACCCGGAGGCGTACGGCTTCGTGCGCCAGGAGGACCAGGACGTACGGCTGCCGGGCGCTGACGACGAGCTGCTGCACGTCCTCGACGTCGTGCAGGCGACGCAGGACTGGCGGGCGGCCTCGCGGCTGCTCGCGGAGACGGGCAAGGACGGCGAGGTGCGCTGGCAGCGCGTCCAGGCCTTCGCGGGCGCGGCCTCCCTGGAGCTCCAGCAGCGGCCGGGCGTCGGCGGCGCGTGGCTGCGGGCCTGGCGGGCGGACTCGCCGAAGGACGCGGGGGGCGCGGCGGTGCACGCCGAGTTCCTGGCGCAGCAGGCCTTCCGGACCGCGCAGGTGGGGACGGACGAGTTCCGGATCATCCTGGAGGAGGCGCGGAAGGTCACCGAGGAGGCGGCGCTGCTCGCCCCCGGCGACCCCGTCCCGTACATCACGCAGCTGGCCGTGGCGCGTGGGCTCGGCTACGGGCACGAGCAGTTCGACCAGGTGTGGGCGCAGGTCATCGACCGGGCGCCGCAGCACATGGGGGCGCACCTGGCGGCCCTGCGCTACTGGTGCGAGGCCTGGCACGGTTCGCGCGAGGAGGCCGACCACTTCGCGACGACGGCCGCCGCGCGCGCCCCGCAGGGCTCGCTCCTCGCGGCGCTGCCGCTCTTCGCGGTGTACGAGCACGTCCCGGAGCTCGTGATCGTGCAGGACTTCTTCCGTACGGCGGTCGTGTCGAAGGCGATGGAGGGCGCGCTGTACGCGGTGCACTCGGCACGGCCCGACGACCCGATGCTCGCGCACGTGCGGCACCTGCTGGTGTGGTTCCTGGTGCGCGGCGAGCGCTGGGCCGAGGCGATGCACCAGATCGTGCGGGTGGACGGGCACGTCGGCGCGGTGCCGTGGACGCTGAGCGCGGACCCGGCGGCGGAGTACACGGTCTTCCGGAACCTGGCGGTCGCGGGGTACGAGGCGAACGGCGGGAGCCCGGCGACGCTGCCGCGTTGATCACCGCCGGGCCGGGTGGCGAGTTGGTCGCCGACGGCCGGGGCGGCGAAGGGCCCGGAGGGAATCCTCTCCGGGCCCTTCGCGTTGTCACCGCTGCAGACCGTCGAGGAGAGATGCCGCATGTTCCTGTCCCGAACCCCCGTCCTCCCCACCCCCGAGGAGGCCCTGCGCGGCCGCCCCGCGCCGGAGTTCTCCGTCCCCGACCGCCACACCGTCCTCGGCAACCCGCTCGTCGGGCCCTACCCGGAGGGCCTGGAGGTCGCCGACTTCGCCCTGGGCTGCTTCTGGGGCGCCGAGCGCAAGTTCTGGCAGACCGAGGGCGTCTGGACGACCCTCGTCGGCTACCAGGGCGGCTACACGCCGAACCCGGCGTACGAGGAGGTGTGCTCCGGCCTGACCGGCCACACCGAGGTCGTCCGGGTCGTCTTCGACCCGGCGAAGGTCTCGTACGAGACGCTGCTCAAGCTCTTCTGGGAGTCCCACGACCCCACCCAGGGCTTCCGCCAGGGCAACGACGTGGGCACCCAGTACCGCTCGGCGGTGTACACCCACTCCCCCGCCCAGGCGGAGGCCGCCGAGGCCTCCCGCGCGGCCTACCAGAAGGTCCTGGCGGGCTCCGGCTACGGCGAGATCACCACGACCGTCCTGCCGGCGGACGACTCCCGGCCGTTCTACCCGGCGGAGCCGTACCACCAGCAGTACCTGGACAAGAACCCCGCCGGGTACTGCGGGATCGGCGGGACGGGCGTCTCGTGCCCGATCGGGGTGGCGAAGGCCGGGTGAGCGGGGCGGCGAAGGCCGAGTGAGCGCGGTGACAAGGACCGAGTGAGCGCGGTGGCAAGGGCCGGGCAGGACCGTGGGTCACGCCCGCTCGGCCTGGAGGGCGCGCAGGGCGGCGGCCGTCCCCGCCGCCTCGTAGCCCTCCGGGGTCCCGTCGACGAGCAGGACGTCCCCGTCCATGTGGCGGGCGCGGAGGGGTATCAGGGCCTGGTACGGCGCGGAGTCGTACCAGGCCCTCGCGTTCTCGTACGTCGGGAAGCCGATGATCACGAGGGCGCCGGGCCACTCGCCCTCGCGGACCTCGCGGGCGCGGGCGCCGTGGACGAGGAAGCGGCCCCCGAAGGGGTCCAGGGTGGCCTGGATGCGCTCCATGTACCGGAGGACCTCCTCGTCGAGGACGGGCTTCGGGTGCAGGTTTCCGATGGCGTATGCGGTCATGGGGACAGCGTGGCGGGGCACGGCCGCCGGGTCGATTACTCCGGAGGTCATGCCCCGCACGCTCATGCCCGCGCGCTGCTCAGATCGTGCTCGTGTCGATGACGAAGCGGTAGCGGACGTCGCTCGCGAGGACCCGCTCGTACGCCTCGTTGACCTGCTCGGCGGAGATGACCTCGATCTCGGCGCCCAGGCCGTGCTCGGCGCAGAAGTCGAGCATCTCCTGGGTCTCGGCGATGCCGCCGATCATCGAGCCGGCCAGGGTCTTGCGGCCGCCGATGAGGGAGAAGAGGTTGAGCGCGACGGGCTCCTCGGGCGCGCCCACGTTGACCAGGGCGCCCTCCGTCTTGACCAGGCCCAGGTAGGCGCTGAAGTCCAGCGGCGCCGAGACCGTGGAGACGATCAGGTCGAAGGTGCCGGCGAGCTTGGTGAAGGTCTCCGGGTCGCTCGTGGCGTAGAAGTGGTCGGCGCCCAGCTTGAGGCCGTCCTCCCGCTTCTTCAGCGACTGGCTGAGCACGGTCACCTCGGCGCCGAGCGCGTGGGCGATCTTGACGCCCATGTGGCCGAGGCCGCCGAGGCCGACGACGGCGACCTTCTTGCCGGGGCCCGCCTGCCAGTGGGCGAGCGGCGAGTACAGGGTGATGCCCGCGCAGAGCAGCGGGGCGGCCTCGTCGAGGGCTATGCCCTCGGGGATGCGGAGGGTGTAGTTCTCGTCGACGACGATGTGGGTCGCGTAGCCGCCGTAGGTCGGCTCGCCGTTCTTGTCGAGGCCGTTGTACGTGCCGGTCATGCCCTGCGTGCAGTACTGCTCCAGGCCCTTCAGGCAGTACTCGCACTCGCGGCAGGAGTCGACGAAGCAGCCGACGCCGACCCGGTCGCCGACCTTGAACCTCGTCACGCCGGGGCCGACCTCGGCGACGACGCCGGCGATCTCGTGGCCCGGGACCATCGGGAAGATGCCCTCGCCCCAGCCGTCCCGCGCCTGGTGGATGTCGGAGTGGCAGATGCCGGCGTACTTGATGTCGATGAGGACGTCGTGCTCGCCGACCGCACGGCGCGGCACGGTGGTGCGCTCCAGCGGGGCGTTCGCCGCGGGGGCCGCGTAGGCGGCGACGATGCCGGGGGTCGTCGTGGTGGGGGCCGTGGGGGTGGCGGCCGTGGGGGTGCTCGTGCCGTTCGTGGTCATGTCCCCCAGCGTGCAGGACGGCACGGACATCACCCAGGCACCTGTTCTTCCTACGACCGGCGTTCCTACCACTGGCAGGGACAGGAACCGCCGCCCGCGCGCCCGTGCGGCCTGGGATAATCGGAGCACATGGACCTCAGTGCAGAGCTCAGCGAATTCCTGCGCTCCCGACGCGCCCGCCTCAAGCCCGAGGACGTGGGTCTCCCCGACTTCGGACGCCACCGCCGCGTGCCCGGCCTGCGCCGGGAGGAGATCGCGCAGCTCGCGGGCGTCTCCGTCGCGTACTACACCCGCCTCGAACAGGGCAACGGCCGCAACGTGTCCACCGAGGTCCTCGACTCCATCGCGCGCGCCCTGCGGCTCAGCGACACCGAGCGGGCGCATCTGACGCATCTCGCGAAGCCGACGGTGAAGAAGCGGCAGCGGGCCGCCATCGCCCGCCCCCAGCGCGTCCGGCCCGGTGTCGCCCACCTGCTCGACGCGATGGACGGGTTCCCCGCCTTCGTCCTGGGCAGGCGCCTCGACATCCTCGCCTGGAACCGCATGGCGCGGGCGCTCGTCGGCGACTTCCCCGCCTGGGAGCCCGAGGACCGCAACATGGCCCGGATGGTCTTCCTCGACCCGAACACGCGCGATCTGTACGTGGACTGGGAGTGCAAGGCCATCGAGGTCGTGAGCGCGCTCAGGCTGTACGCCGGGTGCTATCCGGACGATCCGCTGCTGCTCGCGCTCGTCGGCGAACTGTCGGTGAAGAGCGAGGAGTTCCGCTCCCTGTGGGCCGCCCACACCGTCACCGACAAGGGGCACGGCGCCAAGCGGCTGCGGCACCCGCTGGTGGGCGAGCTGACGCTGTCGTACGAGTCCCTGAAGGTGGCCGGCGACGATCCGGACCTGGTGCTCGTGACGTACCACGCGGAGCCGGGATCGGCCTCGGCGGACGCCCTGCGGCTGCTCGCCCAGTGGGGAGTGGACGAGGCCGTGGAGCACGTGCAGGACTGATCGCGCGAAAGGGAGAGGCCCCCTCCCACGGAGGGGGCCTCTCCCTTGGGACCGCTGGTGTCAGACCGCCGAGCCGGCCTTCCAGTCCGCCCAGCTCATGTTCCAGCCGTTGAGGCCGTTGTCCGGGGCGATCGTCTTGTCCTTGGAGTTCTTGACGATCACGACGTCACCGACGATCGAGTGGTCGTACAGCCAGGCGGCCTGCTGGTTCGGGTCGCCCGCGCCCTTGACGTCGTTCAGGCCCACGCAGCCGTGGCTGGTGTTGGCCGAGCCGAAGACCGAGTCCGGGCCCCAGTAGTTGCCGTGGATGAACGTGCCGGACGTCGAGAGGCGCATGGCGTGCGGGACGTCCTTGATGTCGTACTCGCCCTTGCCGTCGGAGTCGGTGAAGCCGACGGTGGCGCCGTTCATCCGGGTCTCCTTGTACTTCTCGGAGATCACCATCTGGCCGTTGTAGGTCGGGTTCTCCGGGGAGCCGGCGGAGATCGGGATCGTCTTGATCGTCTTGCCGTCCTGCTTGACGGTCATCGTCTTGGTGGCGACGTCGACGGTCGAGACCTGGTTGCGGCCGATCTTGAAGGTGACGGTCTTCTGCTGGACGCCGAAGACGCCGTCGGCGCCCTCGACGCCGTCGAGGTCCAGCTTCAGCGTGACGGTCGAGCCCTCGGCCCAGTAGTCGTCCGGGCGGAAGTCCAGGCGCTGGGAGTTGAACCAGTGGCCGACGACCTCCTGGCCGGAGCTGGAGGTGACGGTGATGCCGCCCTGCACGGCCGCCTTGTCGGTGATCGCCTTGTTGAAGTTGATCGAGACGGGCATGCCGACGCCGACGGTCGAGCCGTCCTCCGGCGTGAAGTTGCCGATGAAGCTGTTGGCCTTCGAGACCGTCGTGAAGGACGAGTTCTCGTGGGCCTCCAGCGCCTCGGCGTCCGCCGCGGTGGCGGCGATCTTGTAGACCGTGCCCCGCTCCAGCTGCTCGGTCGGCTTCCAGCTCAGGCCGTCCGCCGCTATCTCGCCCTTGACCCTGGTGCCCTCGGCCGAGGTCAGGGTGACGTCGGTGAGCTTGCCCTCGGTGACGGTGACCTTGACGCCGTTGTTGATCGAGACGTTCTCGGCACCGGCCTTCGGCGCGATGACGATCTGGGCCTTGGAGGTCTTCGCCGCCTCGGCCGCCTCGTCGACCTGGGCCTGTGACTGCGCCGTCGGGGAGCCGGTGGCACTGCCGCCCTTGTCTCCGTCGTTGCACGCCGAGAGCACCAATACGCCACCGAGCACCGCGGCGGCGGCCGCCAGGCTCCTGCGGCGCTTGCTGTCCTTCATCACACGCATCTCCATCGTCGCCGATTCCCTGCCAACGCTTACCTAAATACCCATCACACCGCTTCCGGTTCCGGAACCGGAAGCTTTGTGGGCAACACCACTGGTCGACACGCACGGGTGGAACGTTCGGTTCCCGGGACCGGACGAAAGGCCCCGGGACCATGTCCCGAGGCCTTTGAACAGGGCGTTTATCGACCGCTAGGGCCTGACGTCCTCCTGCTCGCCTTCCTCCCCCTCATCTTCCTCCCCGAGGTCCCACTCCAACGCATCGGGGTCGTAATCGACCTCCTCCGTGCTCCAGGAGGCCTGGACCATCTCGATCCCGGGGACGTCCCTGATGAGGTCGAAGGGCTCGACGAGGTACGCGAGGGCCTCGGCGCTGTCCTCGCGCGCGGCGGCCCGGGCGTGGACCCGCTCCTCCTCCGGCATGAACTCGTCGCCGTCGATCCGGCCCTCGGCGGCGTCGGCCAGGGCCTCGGGTCCGTCGATCTCCAGAACCACATCGACGCGAAGCCGCACATAACGTGATGTCTCGGAAGTGCTCATGACTCGGAGCGTAGGGGTCGGGGGGCTCTCGGCTTTCCCGCGACCCGCTGTGTTCATTAGCATCTGCGGCACCGACCGATGCGCGGTTTCCGCAAGGGAGATCGAAATTTCCGTGTCCTCCGCCCGACGCCCCCTCCTGACCGCAGCCGCGGCGGGGAGTCTGCTGTGCGCCCTGTGGTTCGTCCCCTCCGCGAACGCCACCGACAAGGCCGTCGGGGGCGGTGCGGGCGGCAGCGGCGTGCGCGTCGGGGCCGGGATCGTGCACGAGGGGACGGGCGCGGACACGGCCGACGACCGGCTCGCGGACACCGGAAACCCCGACACCACGCCGTACCTGATCGGCGGCACGGGGTTCCTGGGCGTCGGGGCGGGGTTCGTGGCGCTCGCGATGCGGCGGCGCGGCCGGGCTTCCTGAGGCCTCGCCTACTCCCCCGGTCCCTCTTCCGGCTCCGGCTTGGTGTGCAGGACCTCGCGGGCCTGTTCCGCCGCGCGCATGATCGCCTCCGAGACGAAGTCGACGAAGCGCGCGATGTTCTCCAGGCGGGCGGCGGCCGGTGTGCCGCGGCCGAGGACGTCGACGCCCTCGCGGGCGGTCTCGACGAGCTGGGCGCTGGCGCGGGCGCCGGCCATCATCGACTGGTACCAGACGTCGTCGTCGACGATGTAGCGCTCGCGGCGGCGCTCGTCGCGCTCCCGCCGCACCAGCCCCTGGCCTTCGAGGAACGCGATGGCCTTGGAGACGGACGCCGGGCTGACCTGGAGGCGCCGGGCGAGTTCGGCGGCCGTCGTGCTGCCCGCGTCGGTCGTGTAGAGGCACACGAGGACCCTGGCCATCATCTTCGGCAGCCCCGAGGCCATGAGGACGGTCGTGAACGTCTCCTCGTACGCCCGCACGGCCTCGGGATCGCGGCCGTGGGCGTTGCCGTGGGCCTGCGGGGCCGCCGGGGAGCCGCTCCGGGGCGCGCCCGCGGCGGTACGGCGCTGGGTGCGGCGTTCCGTGGCGCGCTGGGCGAGGTCGGCGCGGTAGCCGGTGGGGCCGCCGTTGCGCATGACCTCGCGGGTGATCGTCGAGGTGGGACGGTCGAGGCGGCGGCCGATCTCCGCGTAGGCGAGGCCGTCGGCCAGGCCCAGGGCGATCTGGCGGCGCTCGGCCTGGGTGAGTCTGCCTCCCGGCATCGGGGTCTCCGTCTCGCTCGTAGCGTTCGCGTTCAATTCATTGCAACGATACATGCTGGTGCGTTGCATTGCCACACAGGATCACCGCAACGAATTATCGCCTCTGACCTGCGTTTACTAATCCAGTACGCAACGAAGCTGTTGCCGACTCCGTGAATGCAACGTAGCGTTTCTCTTGTCAGAAACAAGGAAGCGCACAGAGAGACCACGGAGAACACGATGCAGAAGTTCGCCACCACCGCCCCGATCCTCGCCGTCCTCGACATCCACGCCGGGCGCATCCAGCTCATCGCCGCCGACCGGGCCGACGCCACCGTCGACGTCCGCCCCGCCGTCCCCGGCAAGGGCCGCGACGAGAAGGCGGCCGAGCAGATCACCGCCAGCTACACCGACGGCGTCCTGCGGGTCGAGGCCGCCGAGCCGAAGAACCAGCTCTTCGGTGCGACCGGTTCCGTCGAGGTCACCGTCCAGCTCCCGGCCGGCTCCCGCGTCGAGGCCAAGGCCGCCGCCGCGGACCTGCGGGGCGTCGGCCGCCTCGGGGACGTCGCCTTCGACGGCGCGCAGGCCACGGTCAAGCTCGACGAGACCGCCGGCGCCCGTCTGACCGTCCAGGACGGCACGGTGACGGTCGGCCGGCTCGACGGCCCCGCCGAGATCAGCACCCAGAAGGGCGACATCCGGATCACCGAGGCGGTCCGGGGCGCGGTCGCCCTGCGCACCGAGCACGGCGACATCGCCGTGGGCGCCGCCCGCGGGACCTCGGCCACGCTCGACGCCGGCACCGCCTACGGCCGGGTCGAGAACACGCTCATGAACGCGGTGGGCGCGGGGGCCGAGCTGGCCGTCACGGCCACCACCTCGTACGGCGACATCACCGCCCGCAGCCTCTGAGCCCGAGGCGACGGGCACCCGGGAGGCCGCGGCCCCACGCGCCGCGGCCTCCCCACCACCCGCACACCACCCGCACCACCCCGTGAAGACCGTCACGACACCGGAAGAAGGCGCACCATGACCAGCAGCATCATCAACACGCCGAACACCCTCCCGTCCCCGTCCGCCTGGACCGGCATGGTGTCGATCGACGACACGGCCCTCGCCGTCACCGACACCGGCGGCCCCGGCCGCCCGGTCGTCTACCTGAACGGCTCGTACGCCGACCAGTCCCACTGGAAGCGCGTCGTCGCGGCCCTGGGCGGCGACGAGTACCGCCACATCACCTACGACGAGCGCGCCCGCGGCAAGTCGCGGAAGTCCTCGGACTACTCCTTCGAGGCCTGCCTCCGCGACCTGGACGCGGTGCTCGCCGCCCGGGGCGTGGAGCGGCCGATCCTGGTGGGCTGGTCGTACGGGGCGATGCTCGCCGTGCACTGGGCGGCGAGGAACCCGGAGCGCGCCGCGGGTGTGGTGTCCGTGGACGGGGCCATGGCGCACGAGTGGCTGGACGAGGCCGCGAAGGAGCAGGTCAGGAAGCTGTTCAAGAAGATGAGCCCGCTGTTCCCGATCGCCCGGCCGCTGGGTCTGGCGGCGCGGATGAGCGCGGCGCAGCACGCCGAGATCAACATCGAGATCAACGAGCTGTGCGCGCCGGCCGCGCTGGACCCGGTCTTCGACCGGCTGACGGTGCCGACGCGGTACGTGCTCGCGAGCGGCGGCAACCTGGGCGGCGACCCGGTGCTGATGGAGAAGATCCGCGCCGACCTCCAGCCGGTCCTCGACCGCAACCCGAACATCCGGGTGAGCGCGAAGGTGCCGAGCAACCACTCGAAGATCCTGCGCAAGGACTTCGGCGCGGTGGCGGACGCGGTGCGCGAGATCGCGGGGAACGCCTGAGGGCCCGCGCCCCCGAGGGGACACAGGCCCTCAGGGCACGCGGAGGGACGAGCGGCGGTTACGCCAGGGGCCCGGTGACGGGCTCGACGGCGGCGACGAGCTTCCCCTCGCGGACGAAGGTGTCGGCGGCGGCCAGGTCGGGCGCGAGGAAGCGGTCCGGGCCGGGGCCCTCGACGCCGGCGGCGCGGAGCGCGTCGATCGCCGCCTGGGAGGCGGGGGCCGGGGTGAGGCCCTCGCGGAGCTCGATGCCCCGGGTGGCCGCGTACAGCTCGACGGCGATGATCCGGGCGAGGTTGCCGATCGCGATGCGGAGCTTGCGGGCGGCGGACCAGCCCATGGAGACGTGGTCCTCCTGCATCGCCGAGGACGGGATCGAGTCGGCGGAGGCCGGGACGGCGAGCCGCTTCATCTCGCTGACCAGGGCGGCCTGGGTGTACTGGGCGATCATGAGGCCCGAGTCGACGCCGGCGTCGTGGGCGAGGAAGGGCGGAAGGCCGTGCGAGCGGTTCTTGTCGAGGAGCCGGTCGGTGCGGCGCTCGGCGATCGAGCCGAGGTCGGCGGCGGCGATGGCGAGGAAGTCGAGGACGTACGCGACGGGGGCGCCGTGGAAGTTGCCGTTGGAGCGGACCTGGCCGTCGGCGAGGACGACCGGGTTGTCGACGGCGGCGGCGAGCTCGCGCTCGGCGACGAGGCGGGCGTGGGCCATGGTGTCGCGGCCGGCGCCGGCGACCTGCGGGGCGCAGCGGACCGAGTAGGCGTCCTGGACGCGCGGGGCCTCGCCGGCCTGGGCGTGGCCGGTCAGGCCGGAGCCCTTGAGGACGGCCAGCATGTTGGCGGCGGAGGCGAACTGGCCGGGGTGCGGCCGGATGGCGTGCAGCTCGGGTTCGAGGACCTTCTCGGTGCCGAGGAGGGCTTCGAGGGAGAGCGCGGCGGTGACGTCGGCCGACTTGTAGAGGGTGTCGAGGTCGGCGAGGGCCATGACCAGCATGCCGAGCATGCCGTCGGTGCCGTTGAGGAGGGCGAGGCCCTCCTTCTCCTTGAGCTCGACGGGCGCGATGCCGTGGGCGGCGAGCAGCTCGCCGGCGGGCTTCACCTCACCGTCGGGCCCCTCGGCGTCCCCCTCGCCCATGAGCGCGAGGGCGCAGTGGGAGAGCGGCGCGAGGTCGCCGGAGCAGCCGAGGGAACCGTACTCGTGCACGACCGGGGTGATGCCGGCGTTGAGGACGTCGGCCATGGTCTGCGCGACCTCGGGGCGGACGCCGGTGTGGCCGGAGGCGACGGTCTTGAGCCGCAGGAACATCAGCGCGCGGACGACCTCGCGCTCGACGCGCGGGCCCATGCCGGCGGCGTGCGAGCGGACGATGTTGCGCTGGAGCTGGGCACGGAGCTCGTGGCTGATGTGCCGGGTGGCGAGCGCGCCGAAGCCGGTCGAGACGCCGTAGACGGGCTCGGGCTTGGCGGCGAGCGCGTCGATCACCTCACGCGCGGCGGCGAGAGCCTCCACGGCCTCGGTCGACAGCTCGACGCGGGCGCCGTGACGGGCGACGTCGATGACGTCCTGCGGGGTCGTGCCGGACGTGCCGAGGACGACTGTCTGCATATCCATATTCAGCACCCTACGGATTGAAGACCGACCTGTCACTAGGTGATTTCGTCACGACCCCGGGGGCGGACGGACCCTTACCGCGTCGGATCAGGCGCCCGGGCGGAAGCGGAGGGCCGACCAGGTGCCGTCGACGGCGATCTGGCGTACGGGCCGGACGCCTCGCTCGGTCAGCGCGGCGGCCAGCGAGTCGCGGTTCAGGTCGGTGCCGAGCTTTCCGGCCTTCGGGTAGGCCACCCAGGACAGGGCGTCGCGGCGGGCGGCCTCCAGGGCCGTCTCCACGTCGGCGCCCGCCAGGTCGCCGGCCCCGCGCACGAAGACGATGACGGCGTCGGCGGCCCCGGCGTCGGAGGCGTCCTCGACCTCCAGGTCGACGTCGCCGGGCTTGCCGAGGACCATCGCCGTCTGGCCCGGCTTGATCTGCAACTTACTGATCACGGACATGGTCCGATCCTGCCACCCGACGGGTCCGACGGCCCCTGGGGCGCGTGTCGAAGGCGGCGCCGTCCGACGGACGCCGTAGGCGCGGGAAGGCTCCGCCCCGGCTGCTCAGTCCGGGTCCGACGGGCCCTCCGGCGGGTCGGCGCGTCCGCCTTCCGGCAGGCCACCGCGTCCGCCTCCCGGCGGGCCGCCGCCCAGCCCCCCGCCTTCCCCCGGTGCCTCGGTCGGCAGTTCCCGTGTCGGTGCGTCGCGGAAGCGGCGGCGGTCGCGGGCGCCCGGTGGGGCGTCGGCGAGGCGGATGACCGTGCCGTCGCGGCCCGCCACGACCGGCTTCACCGAGCGGGCCGCCTTCGCCTGGTACTGGGCCGCGTCCGCGAGGCGGAAGAGGCGGCGGGCGGACCTGAGGGGGCCGATGGGGTCGCCGGTGGAGGCGACGCCGCAGGCCACGCCCTCGCCGAGTTCCAGCTCCGCCGCCCGTCCGCAGAGCTCCTCGGCGACCGCGACGACCTCGTCGGCGGTCGGGCCGACCGTCAGGAGGCAGAACTCGTCGCCGCCGAGGCGGGCCGCGAGCGCGCCGGGAAGTCGCGCGGCGCAGCGGGAGAGGACGGAGCCGAAGCGTTCGAGGAGGCGGTCGCCGACGGCGTGGCCGTGGGTGTCGTTGACCCGCTTGAGGCCGTTGAGGTCGCAGACCACGAGGCTGACGACCGAGCCGTCCGCACGGTAGCGCTCGATCGCCTCGTCGAGGCGGGTGTCCACGGCCCGGCGGTTGGCGAGGCCGGTGAGGGGGTCGGTGAAGGCGAGCTTGCGGACCTCTTCCAGGCGCTCGGCCTGGGCGATGCCGGCGGCGACGACCGCCGCGAGGACGGTCGCGAAGTCGGCGTCCCCGCGGGCGAAAGGTTTCGCCTCGCCCGGCCTGGCCACGTACAACTCGCCCCACGCGCGCCCGTGCAGCACGATCGGCGCGACCACGCAGCTGCCGCGCCCCCGGATGCGCAGGCGGGCGACCCGGCCGGTGGTGACGCGGTCCGTGGCGGTCTCCACCCAGGCGTCGGGCTCGCCGCCGCCCGCCCAGCGCTCGTGCAGGAACTCGGTGATCTCCGGGAACTGGTGGACGGGGTACGTCTCCGACTCGGGGAACTCCTCCTCGCCCGCGGCCCGTTCGCCCGCGTTCACCAGGACCTTGAGCCGGCCGTGGTCACGTTCCCAGACGGACAGCGCGGCGAAGCTCCCGTCGAGCCCCTCGCAGGACTTCAGCGCAGCGGCCCGCCAGAACTCGCGTGGAGTGTGCGCCGCCGCCATCGCCTGCGCCAGTGCCACTACGGCCCGCAGCCGCCCGTCCTCACCCATTCCACCAGTTTAGGTAGTTTTGATCCTTTTTCTCTCGCGAGACGTCACGGAAAGTGACATCAAATGAAATCGGGAGGATAGGGCTAAATCGGGCGGAGGCTCACTGCCCCGGCCACTCCGGCTTCCGCTTCTCGTTGAAGGCCGCCACGCCCTCCGCCCGGTCCCCCGAGAAGGCCACCGCGCGCCAGGCCGCGTCCTCGACCTCCAGGCCCGCCCGCAGGTCGAGGCCCTGACCGAGCCGCATGGCCTTCTTCGCCGCGCGCAGGCCGACCGGCGAGTTCGCCGCGATCCGCCCGGCCAGCTCCAGGGCGCCGGTCCGCGCGTCCTCCTCCAGGAGGTCGACGAGGCCCAGCTCGCGGGCCTCCGCCGCCTCGACCCGGCGCGCCGTGAAGACCAGCTCGGCCGCGCGCGCCGCGCCCACCCGGCGCGGGAGCAGCTGCGTACCGCCGCCGCCCGGGATGACGCCGACGGAGACCTCGGGCAGGCCGACGACGGCGGTCGCGTCGGCGACGATCACGTCGCAGGCGAGCGCCAGCTCGAAGCCGCCGCCGAGGGCGAAGCCGTGGACGGCGGCGACCGTCGGCATCGGCAGCTCCAGGACGCCGGTGTAGGCGGCACGGGCGGTGGGGCGCTGGCGGACGAGGTCGGCGTCGCTGAAGGAGTTGCGCTCCTTGAGGTCGGCGCCGACGCAGAAGGCCCGGTCGTTCGAGGAGGTGAGGACCGTGACGCGGACGGAGGCGTCGGCGGCGAGCGCCTCACAGGCCGCGCCGAGCGAGCGGGCCATCTCGGAGGAGACCGCGTTCATCGCCTTGGGCCGGTCGAGGACCAGCTCGGCGACGTGACCGTCCCCTTCGCGACGGACCACCACGAACTCACCAAAACGCTGCTCGGACATGCCGCAGACCCTCCCGACCGACTCAGCCCGGATGCGGGCTCAGGCTCGACCCCGTCAACGGTGGTTAACGGGCGTTCACCCGAGATCTTAGGGCCTGTCCGGCGGATCAGGGTCGGATAGGACGCGGGCCTGGTGCGGTACATCGCAAGGCGCCGAAACGCCCCGATAGCGGAGCTGTCAGGGCGTTTCGGCAACGCGGCGAGGTGCCGTGCCAGGCCCGGCGCCCCCGGCCATGATCCGCCGGACAGGCCCTAAGTCGGGCGGCGGCTCAGGAGCCAGGGCTCCACGACCCCGAGTCCGCGCACCGGCCGCTGCCACATCGGCTGGAGCGCGAAGCGGTACGTGGTGACCGGGCGCCCCTCCTTCTCCGCGCGGGCCGCCTCCTCGGCCGCCTCCGCCTCGGAGACGGGCGCCTCTCCCGTACGCGAGAGCTCCTCGGCGAGCGCGCCGTCGACGAGGACGGCGTCCTTCGGCGCTATCGAGGTGAGCCGGCTCGCGAGGTTCACGGTGGTGCCGAAGACGTCGCCCATGCGGGTCGTGACCGTGCCGAAGGCGATGCCGACGCGCAGTGCCGGCATCGTCTCGTCGTGGCTGAGCGTCTCGATCAGCCGGAGCGCGATCTCGGCGGCCGTGCCGGGGTCGTCGGCGCAGTACAGGACCTCGTCGCCGAGTGTCTTGATGAGCCGGCCGCCGTGCGCGGCGACGAGGTCGGCGCAGGTCGTCTCGAAGGCCTCGACGAGCTCGCCGAGCTCCTCCTCCTCCAGCCGGCGGGTGAGCCGGGTGAAGCCGACGAGGTCCGCGAAGCCGACGGCGAGCCGCCGGTCGACCATCTCCTCGTCGTCGGCCGCCTGCACGACCCGGCCGGTGGCCGCGGCGAGCTGCCTGCGCCACACGTAGATGAGGAACTCCTCCAGCTCGGGCAGGAGCAGCTCCACGAGCGGGTACGTGACCTCGGTGCGGGTCATCCCCGCCTCGGGCGGCTCGGTCAGGCCCTCCAGGAAGGAGTCGATCTGCCATTCGGCCAACCGGGCGGTGGTCTGCCCGGTGGACCGGGCGACCTGGACGGCCATCGGCTCGCTGAGCAGCCCCGCCTCGACGAGACCGGCGAGCCGCCGCAGGGCGAGGACGTCGGCCTCGGTGAGCGCCTTGGCCTGGCCGATGTCGGCGAAGCCCATGGCGCGCCAGAAGCGGGAGGCGAGTTCCATGGAGACGCCGGCGGTGCGGGCGGCCTGGAACGGTGTGTAGCGGCGGTCGGCGCCGAGGATGAGCTGTTCCAGGCGGATCGCGAGCGGGTCGTCCGTCGGCTCGGCCGTGTGGTCGACCTGGTGGTGCGGGGTGGGGTACGTGGGCGGTTCGGGCGGGCCGGGCGTCTGGGACCCGCCGCCCGTGTTCGCGTCGTCGACGGTCACCGGCCGCCTCCCGCGCGTTGCCGTTCCGTGCCCACTTGTCCTGCCGATCTGTCGCCTGGATCGCGCTCCACGATACGGCAGCTGTGGAATGGCTCACGCCGGAACGGCGAGCCATTCCGGCGAAACGGCGAGCCATTCCGGCGAAACGGCGGACCGTTTCGGCCAAAGGCCGGATGGGGACGGTGGGGGCCCGGTCCCCGGCGCACGGTCCGCCTCTCCCCTCAGGTCCTGAGGTGGACGATGTCGCCCGCCCCGACGGCCTCGGTGCCGCCGCCCTCCGTCGCGACCACCAGGCGTCCGTCGCCGTCGAGGGAGACCGCCTCGCCCTCCAGGGTCCGCTCGCCGGGCAGCTCGGCCCGTACGCGGCGGCCGAGGGTCGCGCAGCGGAGCTCGTACGCCTCCTGGAGGCCGGAGGCCACGGGGTCGCCGCCGGCCCGCACCCACGTCCCGTACCACTCCTCCAGGGAGCGCAGGACGGCCCGCAGGAGGGGGTCGCGGTCGGGGAACTCGACCCCGGCGAGGCGGAGGGAGCCGGCCGTGGGGACGGGCAGCTCGTCCGCGCCGAGGCTCACGTTGAGGCCGAGACCGACGACGACGCCGTCGTCCCCGGCGCGCTCGGCGAGGATCCCGCCCGTCTTGCGCTCCTCGCCGCCGACAGAAACGAGCAGGTCGTTGGGCCACTTGAGGGAGACGTCGACCTTGGCGGCCTTCGAGACGCCGGAAGCGGCGGCCACGCCGGCGAGGAGCGGCAGCCAGCCCCAGCGGTGCACCGGCACGCCCGGCTTCAGGAGGACGGAGACGAAGAGGCCGGAGCGGGCGGGCGCCGTCCAGGTCCGGTCGAGACGGCCCCTGCCCTCGGTCTGCTCCTCGGCGACGAGCACCGCGCCCTCGGGCAGCCCGTCGGCGCGGGCGGCCAGGTCGGTGTTGGTGGAGCCGGTGGAGGCGACCACGTCGAGGGAGGTCCACAGCCCGTCGGGCCGGACCAGCGCGCCGCGCAGGTTGGCGGCCTTCAGCGGGGGCCGGTCGAGGTCTGACCAGGGGCGGTCGAAGTCATCGGAGGACGTCATGCAAGCCAGAGTAGGTGTGGCAAAGACCGCAGTGCCGAACCGTATCCGCGTGGATACGCTACGGGGCAGTAGACGGGCAGTAGCCCATTCGCAGTCAACGAACCCCCCGTGACCAGGCAGGGAGCCGCATCCCGATGTCCGAGCCGGCAGAGCAGTACGAGATCGACATTCACACGACCGCAGGCAAGATCGCGGACCTCAAGCGCCGGGTCGACGAGGCCACGCACGCCGGCTCGGAGCGCGCGGTCGAGAAGCAGCACGCCAAGGGCAAGCTGACCGCCCGCGAGCGGATCGCGCTGCTCCTCGACGAGGGCTCCTTCGTCGAGCTGGACGAGCTGGCCCGGCACCGCTCCACCAACTTCGGTCTGGAGAAGAACCGTCCGTACGGCGACGGCGTCGTCACGGGCTACGGCACGGTCGACGGCCGTCCGGTGGCGGTCTTCTCGCAGGACTTCACGGTCTTCGGCGGCGCGCTCGGCGAGACGTACGGGCAGAAGATCATCAAGGTGATGGACTTCGCCCTGAAGACCGGCTGCCCGGTCATCGGCATCAACGACTCCGGCGGCGCCCGCATCCAGGAGGGCGTGAGCGCGCTCGGCATGTACGGCGAGATCTTCCGCCGCAACACCCACGCCTCCGGCGTCATCCCGCAGATCTCGCTGATCGTCGGCCCGTGCGCGGGCGGCGCGGTGTACTCGCCCGCGATCACCGACTTCACGGTGATGGTCGACCAGACCTCGCACATGTTCATCACGGGCCCCGACGTCATCAAGACGGTCACCGGCGAGGACGTGGGCTTCGAGGAGCTCGGCGGCGCGCGGACGCACAACGCGACCTCGGGCGTGGCGCACCACATGGCGGGTGACGAGAAGGACGCCATCGAGTACGTGAAGTCGCTCCTCTCCTACCTGCCGTCGAACAACCTCTCCGAGGCACCGGCCTTCCCGGAGGTCGCGGAGACCGAGGCGACGGACGAGGACCGCGAGCTCGACACGCTGATCCCGGACTCGGCGAACCAGCCGTACGACATGCACAGGGTCATCGAGCACGTCCTCGACGACGGCGAGTTCCTGGAGACGCAGGCGCTGTTCGCGCCGAACATCCTGACCGGCTTCGGCCGCGTCGAGGGCTTCCCGGTCGGCGTGGTCGCCAACCAGCCGATGCAGTTCGCCGGCTGTCTCGACATCAACGCGAGCGAGAAGGCCGCGCGGTTCGTCCGGACCTGCGACGCCTTCAACATCCCGGTCCTGACCTTCGTCGACGTGCCGGGCTTCCTGCCGGGCGTGGACCAGGAGTACGGCGGCATCATCCGGCGCGGCGCGAAGCTGATCTACGCGTACGCCGAGGCGACGGTCCCGCTGATCACGGTCATCACCCGCAAGGCCTTCGGCGGCGCGTACGACGTCATGGGCTCGAAGCACCTGGGCGCGGACCTCAACCTGGCGTGGCCGACGGCGCAGATCGCCGTCATGGGCGCGCAGGGCGCGGTCAACATCCTGCACCGCCGCACGATCGCGGAGGCGGAGGATCAGGACGCGGAGCGCGCGCGGCTCATGCAGGAGTACGAGGACGCGCTGCTCAACCCGTACATCGCGGCCGAGCGCGGCTACATCGACGGCGTCATCCTGCCGTCGGACACCCGCCCCCAGATCGTGAAGGGCCTGCGTCAGCTGCGGACGAAGCGGGAATCCCTTCCTCCGAAGAAGCACGGCAACATCCCGCTCTAGCCCTCGGGAGGGACAGCACGATGATCAAGGTCGTACGAGGAAACCCGACGCCCGAGGAGCTGGCCGCCGCACTGGCGGTGGTCCAGGCCCGGGCCGCGGCCACGGCGGCGGCATCCGCCTCCGGCGGCGGCCCGGCCGCTCCCGA
Source organism: Streptomyces sp. NPDC020807 (assembly GCF_040641575.1). Taxonomy (NCBI): domain Bacteria; kingdom Bacillati; phylum Actinomycetota; class Actinomycetes; order Kitasatosporales; family Streptomycetaceae; genus Streptomyces; species Streptomyces sp. NPDC020807. The sequence continues at coordinate 12,069 of NZ_JBFADU010000015.1, read as the reverse complement.
GGGCTGGTCGGACCCGTCCCGCATCGCGCGGTCGGTACGGCACCGGCCGGGCCCGCGTGCCTGGGCCCGGTCGTACTGGCCGGTGTGAGCGAGGCCTGAGTCCGAGGAGGCCGGATCCCGTGTGCGGGGGATCCGGCCTCGCTCTTCTCCGGCGTTGTTGAGTATCCGTACTCAGGTGTTCCGGTCCCTCCTGGGGGGAGGATCAGCGCATGCTCTGGTCCGACCCGAAGAACAAGCCGCCACGGTTCCTGCGCGAGATGCAGTCGATGCTGTCGCGCGGCGGCGTGGTCCTCGCGCTCGCGATGGTCGTGGTGATGTTCGTGGCCGGTACGAGGTGACCTGCGCCGGGTGTACGCGGTGAGGGGCGCCGGCACTGGCTACGCTGCCCCCATGACTGCTGATCCCCGCCGCCTCGTCCTCGCCTCCGCCTCCCCCGCCCGGCTCGGGCTGCTCCGGCAGGCCGGTCTCGCCCCCGAGGTGATCGTGAGCGGCGTCGACGAGGACAAGGTGAAGGCCCCGACCCCGGCGGAGCTCGCGCTCGCCCTCGCCGAGGCCAAGGCGGCCCATGTGGCCGCGAAGCCCGAGGTGTTCGGGGCGCTCGTCATCGGCTGCGACTCGGTCCTGGAGCTCGACAAGCAGGCCCTCGGCAAGCCGGCCGACGCCGCGGAGGCCACGGCCCGCTGGCAGGCCATGCGCGGCCGGACCGGCGTCCTGCAGACCGGTCACTGCGTGTACGACACGGCCGCCAAGCGCTTCGAGTCGGCGACCGCCTCGACCGTCGTCCGCTTCGGTCACCCGACGGACGAGGAGATCGCCGCGTACGTGGCGACCGGCGAACCTCTGCACGTGGCGGGCGCGTTCACCCTGGACGGGCGGTCCGCGCCGTTCATCGACGGCATCGACGGCGACCCGGGCAACGTGATCGGGCTCTCGCTGCCGCTGCTGCGCCGGCTGCTCGCGAAGCTGGACGTGCGCATCACGGACCTCTGGGCCTGAGGGACCGCGGCCCTGGGGGTCAGTTGACGGCCGGCGCCTCCTCGGGGGCGCCGTTCTCCTTCCCGTACGGCTCCTCACGCGACTCCCCGTACGCCACCAGGGTGAGGACCACGAGCCCCAGGACGACCATCAGGAAGGCGAACGCCTGCCAGCCGAGCAGTCCGACGGCGACCGCGCCGAGGACGCCGTGGACGACGGCGCAGCCCACGAGGAGGCCCCGGCCCACACGCCCGGGGCGGCGGTCGCGGACGCCCGCGAGGAGGGCGACGAGTCCACAGAGGAGGAGCGCGAGGCCGGAGGCGATGCCGAGGCCCCAGGTCCCGGCGGCCATCGCGCCCGGGTCCATGCCGTCGAGGGACATCGACTGGGCCTCGACGAAGCTCGCCATGACGGCGTTGACGAGGACGATGCCGGGGGCCTCCAGGAAGAGGACCGCGGCCGTCACGAGAGCTATCGGTCTGCGGGCCACGTGGGCCACCCCCTGGATTCGCCTGTTACCGACAGTACGATCGACAGCGCGAAGGCTACTGGCGAGTAAACCCTCGGACAAGGGTTCGCACACGCGAGACTGGCCCTGACCGCGCGGCAAAGAATCGTTGAGCCATTCGTAGGGACCCGACAAAGAAACTCGAATCGCGATTGACCCAGGGAACAGAGACCTGCGCCACACCTCAGAGCTACTGTGCCGTAAAGGAACCCTGCGTACCGTGGTGCGACAAGGGAATTCACGGCCCGAGCAGGCCCGGGGTCACCCTCCGTGTGGGCAAGCTCACCAATGGGGACGGGTCGAAAGGCCGTGTCGGCGGTCCCTAAACTCAGCTTGTTTCAAGGAGGGAGCCATCGTGCGCAAGGTGCTCATCGCCAACCGAGGCGAAATCGCTGTCCGTGTGGCCCGGGCGTGCCGGGACGCGGGTATCGGCAGCGTGGCCGTGTACGCCGAGCCGGACCGGGACGCCCTGCACGTCCGGGCAGCCGATGAGGCGTTCGCTCTGGGCGGTGACACTCCGGCGACCAGTTACCTGGACATGGCCAAGGTGTTGCAGGCCGCGAAGGACTCCGGGGCGGACGCCGTCCACCCGGGATACGGATTCCTTTCCGAGAACGCCGAGTTCGCGCAGGCGGTCCTGGACGCGGGTCTGACCTGGATCGGCCCGCCGCCGCAGGCCATCCGCGACCTGGGCGACAAGGTGGCGGCCCGTCACATCGCGCAGCGCGCGGGTGCCCCGCTCGTCGCCGGCACGCCGGACCCGGTCTCGGGCTCCGACGAGGTCGTGGCGTTCGCGGAGGAGCACGGCCTGCCGATCGCGATCAAGGCCGCCTTCGGTGGCGGCGGTCGCGGCCTGAAGGTCGCCCGGACGCTGGAAGAGGTCCCGGAGCTGTACGACTCCGCCGTCCGCGAGGCCGTCGCGGCCTTCGGTCGCGGCGAGTGCTTCGTCGAGCGCTACCTCGACAAGCCGCGTCACGTCGAGACCCAGTGCCTCGCCGACCAGCACGGCAACGTGGTCGTCGTGTCCACCCGTGACTGCTCGCTCCAGCGCCGCCACCAGAAGCTCGTCGAGGAGGCGCCCGCGCCGTTCCTGAGCGAGGCGCAGAACGCCGAGCTGTACGCGGCGTCGAAGGCGATCCTGAAGGAGGCCGGCTACGTCGGCGCGGGAACCGTCGAGTTCCTCGTCGGCGCCGACGGCACGATCTCCTTCCTGGAGGTCAACACCCGCCTCCAGGTCGAGCACCCGGTCACCGAAGAGGTCACCGGCATCGACCTGGTCCGCGAGATGTTCCGCATCGCCGACGGCGAGGAGCTCGGCTACGGCGACCCCGTCATGCGCGGCCACTCCTTCGAGTTCCGCATCAACGGCGAGGACCCGGGCCGGAACTTCCTCCCGGCGCCCGGCACCGTCACGCTCTTCCAGCCGCCGAGCGGCCCCGGCGTCCGCCTGGACGCGGGCGTCGAGTCCGGCTCGGTCATCGGCCCGGCGTGGGACTCGCTCCTCGCCAAGCTGATCGTGACCGGCGCGACACGCGAGCAGGCGCTCCAGCGTGCCGCCCGCGCGCTGGCGGAGTTCAAGGTCGAGGGCATGGCCACGGCCATCCCGTTCCACCAGGCCGTCGTGGTCGACCCGGACTTCACCGCCGACCCGTTCCGCGTCCACACCCGGTGGATCGAGACCGAGTTCGTCAACGAGATCAAGCCCTTCGCGCCGGCCGGTGCCGACGCGGAGGAGGACGAGTCGGGCCGCGAGACGATCGTCGTCGAGGTCGGCGGCAAGCGTCTCGAGGTCTCCCTGCCGTCCTCGCTGGGCATGACCCTGGCCCGTACCGGTCTCGCCGCCGGCGCGAAGCCGAAGCGCCGCGCGGCCAAGAAGTCCGGCCCGACGGCCTCCGGCGACACCCTCGCCTCCCCGATGCAGGGCACGATCGTCAAGGTCGCGGTCGAGGAGGGCCAGGAGGTCAAGGAGGGCGACCTCATCGTCGTCCTGGAGGCCATGAAGATGGAGCAGCCGCTGAACGCCCACCGCTCCGGCACCGTCAAGGGCCTGAGCGCGGAGGTCGGCGCGTCCGTCACCTCCGGCGCGGTCATCTGCGACATCAAGGACTGACCTCGTCAGACCATCGAGGGCCCGCAGGCAGCCGCCTGCGGGCCCTTCGTCGCCGGTCGAGATCCGTCGACGGCCGAGAGAGGACCGGGGGACCCGACGCCATGCGAGCCGACGCGCGCCGCAACCACGAGCGGCTTCTCACCGAGGCCAGGGCCGCCTTCGCCGAACTGGGCGCGGACGCGCCCCTGGAGGAGGTCGCCCGTCGGGCGGGCCTGGGGATCGGGACGCTCTACCGGCACTTCCCCACGCGGGCCGATCTGCTCGGCGCCGTCTTCCAGGAGGCGCTCGAGGCGCTCCTGCGGCGCTCGCGCGAGCTGGCGGGCGCGGAGGAGCCGTGCCGGGCGCTCGTGGAGTGGCTGCGCGCCCTCGTCGCCCACGCGGGCGAGTACCGGGGGCTCGCGCACGCGCTGATGTGCGCGTCGTCCGACCGGAGTTCGGCGCTGGCCTCGTGCAGCGAGCCGCTCCGCGCGGCGGGCGAGACGCTGCTCGGGCGCGCCCAGGAGGCGGGTGCGGTGCGCGCCGACGTGTCGATCGGCGATCTGATGCAGCTCACGAACGCGATCGCGCTCGCGGCGGAACAGTGCCCGGAGGACGGGGAGTTGGCGGACCGGCTGCTGGCCCTGACGCTCCGGGGCATCAAGGACTGAGCACGCGCGCACGGGGCGCGGCCAGGGGCCCCCTGGGGGAAGGGCCCCTCGGGTGCCGTCAGCGGCGCCGCATGTCCGCGACGCGGGCCGTGCGTTCCAGCGTCTCCGCCGTCATCCCGCCGCCGGGACCGCGGAACTGGCCGCCCGCCATGCGCCCGCGCTGGACGGGGAGCGGCATGTCGCGGCGGTGCCGCACGCCCGGGGGGAGCGGCTCGCCGCCGGCCGCGCCGGGTCCCGCTCCCGTACCGGCGACGGCGATCTGCACCCCCTGGTCGGCGAGGGCCTGGAGCTCGGAGGCGGCCCGCTCGTCGTGGGCCGGGGGCTCGTCGGTGACCAGGCGGGTGATGACGTCCGTCGGCACCGTCTGGAACATCGTGTCGGAGCCGAGCTTGGTGTGGTCGGCGAGGACCACGACCTCCGCCGCCGCCTGCACGAGGGCCCGGTCCACGCTCGCGGAGAGCATGTTGGACGTGGAGAGCCCGCGCTCGGCGGTGAGCCCGCTCCCGGAGAGGAACGCCCGGGAGACCCGGAGCCCCTGGAGGGACTGCTCGGCCCCGCTGCCCACGAGGGCGTAGTTGGAGCCGCGCAGGGTGCCTCCGGTCATGACGACCTCGACGCGGTTGGCGTGCGCGAGGGCCTGGGCGACGAGCAGGGAGTTGGTGACCACGGTCAGGCCGGGCACGCGGGCGAGCCGGCGGGCCAGCTCCTGCGTGGTCGTCCCGGCGCCGACGACGATGGCCTCGCCCTCTTCGACGAGGCTCGCGGCGACGTCGGCGATGGCCGTCTTCTCCGCGGTCGCGAGATGGGATTTCTGCGGGAAGCCGGATTCTCGCGTGAATCCACCCGGCAGCACCGCACCGCCGTGGCGGCGGTCGAGGAGTCCTTCTGCCTCGAGGGCCCGTACGTCTCTCCGTACGGTCACTTCCGAGGTCTGGACGACGCGGGCGAGCTCGCGGAGCGACACGGCCCCATTGGCTCGCACCATTTCGAGGATCAACTGGCGACGTTCTGCAGCGAACACGAAACTGACAGTAACGCGAGCTGGCGATAGTTTTCAGCACTATGCGCCGAATTGCAGAAGATGCGCACAGACGGGGCCTCCAAGTGCTATGGGAGGCCCCGTCATTGATCGTTCTATGCCCGGTCTTGCCGGGGGTTGTCCGAGTCGGCGAACCGTTCCCGCAGGCGGGACCGGTGCCGCGACGGGGTCCTAGACCTCGCCCGCCGACTTTCGGGTGTGCAACTGTCGTGCCACTTCGGCGATCGAGCCCGACAGGGAGGGGTACACGGTGAAAGCATTTGCGATCTGCTCGACCGTCAGATTGTTGTCGACCGCGATCGAGATCGGGTGAATCAGTTCGCTCGCCTTCGGGGCGACGACACAGCCGCCGACCACGATGCCGGTGCCCGGGCGGCAGAAGATCTTCACGAAGCCGTCCCGGATGCCCTGCATCTTCGCGCGGGGGTTGCGGAGCAGCGGCAGCTTGACGACCTTGGCGTCGATCTTGCCCGCGTCCACGTCGGCCTGCGTGTAGCCGACGGTGGCGATCTCGGGGTCGGTGAAGACGTTCGAGGAGACCGTCTTCAGGTTCAGCGGGGCAACCGCGTCGCCGAGGAAGTGGTACATCGCGATGCGGCCCTGCATGGCGGCGACCGAGGCGAGCGCGAAGACACCGGTGACGTCACCGGCCGCGTACACGCCCGGGGCGCTCGTACGGGAGACCTTGTCGGTCCAGATGTGGCCGGAGTCCTTCAGCTTGACCCCCGCCTCCTCCAGGCCCATGCCCGCGGAGTTCGGGATGGCGCCGACCGCCATGAGGCAGTGGGTGCCGGAGATGACCCGGCCGTCGGCGAGGGTGACCTCGACGCGGTCGCCGACCCGCTTGGCGGACTCGGCGCGGGAGCGGGCCATGACGTTCATGCCGCGGCGGCGGAAGACGTCCTCCAGGACGGCGGCGGCGTCCGGGTCCTCGCCGGGCAGCACGCGGTCGCGGCTGGAGACGAGGGTGACGCGGGAGCCGAGGGCCTGGTAGGCGCCGGCGAACTCGGCGCCGGTGACACCGGAACCGACCACGATGAGCTCCTCGGGGAGCTCCTTGAGGTCGTAGACCTGGGTCCAGTTGAGGATCCGCTCGCCGTCGGGCTTGGCGTCCGGGACCTCGCGCGGGTGGCCGCCGGTCGCGATGAGCACGGCGTCGGCGGTGAGGGTCTCCTCGGTGCCGTCGGCCGCGGTCACGATCACCTGGCGCGAGCCGTCCACGGCCTGGCGGCCGGAGAGCCGGCCGCGGCCGCGCAGGACGCGGGCGCCGGCGCGGGTGACCGAGGCGGTGATGTCGTGGGACTGGGCGAGCGCGAGGCGCTTCACCCGCCGGTTGACCTTGCCGAGGTCGACGCCGACGACGCGCGCGGCCTGCTCCACGTGCGGCGTGTCGTCCGCGACGATGATGCCGAGCTCCTCGTAGGAGGAGTCGAAGGTGGTCATCACCTCCGCCGTGGCGATCAGCGTCTTCGAGGGCACGCAGTCGGTCAGGACCGACGCTCCGCCGAGACCGTCGCAGTCGACGACGGTCACCTCCGCGCCGAGTTGGGCGCCCACCAGGGCCGCCTCGTATCCGCCGGGTCCGCCACCGATGATCACGATCCGGGTCACTGGGATCTACGCCTCGCGTCTCGTTCTGCTGGGGGGTCACCCCGACTGGGTGCAGTGCGTACGCCATTGTCCCGCACGCTTCAAGTGCGTACCCCATTCTCCCGCACGACCGGCGCGGCCACGCGCCGGGGCCGGATTGGCGCGCCGCGCACGCCCCCGGGAGCCCCCGCGGGCCCGTCCCCACCGTCGCCACCTCGGAGTTCGCCGGACACCCCGCCCCCTCCCGTACCCTCGGTGCCATGTCGCTCTACGCCGCTTTCGCCGGCAACCTCGACGCACGGCTGATGAGCCGCCGCGCACCGCACTCCCCGCTGCGCGGCACCGGCTGGCTGAACGGCTGGCGGCTGACCTTCGGCGGCGAGCAGATGGGCTGGGAGGGCGCGCTGGCCACCATCGTGGAGGCCCCCCGCTCGCAGGTCTTCGTGGCGCTGTACGACATCGCGCCGATGGACGAGGAGTCCATGGACCGCTGGGAGGGCGTCGGCCTCGACATCTACCGGCGGATGCGGGTGCGCGTGCACACCCTCGACGGCGAGGAGCCGGCCTGCGTGTACGTGCTGAACGCGTACGAGGGCGGGCTGCCGTCCGCCCGCTACCTGGGCGAGGTCGCGGACGCGGCCGAGTCGGCGGGCGCGCCGCACGACTACGTGATGGAGTTGCGCAAGCGCCCCTGCTGACCCCTGTGGCTCCGGCCGGGGGCGAACGGCCCGCCCGTTCGTCGGAAACGACAAGACAACGATCGCATGTCCGTCACCATCGTCATCTACGCGCGTAGGAATTCTCCGGCTACGCTTCTGCGCGTGACAAATCCGTCCGGGGCTCCCCTCGGACCCCCCTCCCCGAGGCGAGAGAGACAGTGAACGCAACTGCCACCCCGTACGAGGCCGCCGAGGCCGCTGCCGCCCGTCTTCGCGAGCTGACCGGCGTCGAGAACCACGACGTCGTCCTGGTCATGGGCTCCGGCTGGGCGCCCGCCGTCGACGCGCTCGGCGCCCCCGAGGCCGAGTTCCCGGTCACGGAGCTCCCCGGCTTCCCGCCGCCGGCCGTCGAGGGCCACGGCGGCAAGGTCCGCTCGTACAAGATCGGCGAGAAGCGCGCCCTGGTCTTCCTCGGCCGCACCCACTACTACGAGGGCCGGGGCGTCGCCTCCGTCGTCCACGGCGTCCGCACGGCCGTCGCCGCGGGCTGCAAGACGGTCGTCCTCACCAACGGCTGCGGCGGCCTCCGCGAGGGCATGCGCCCCGGCCAGCCGGTCCTCATCAGCGACCACCTCAACCTGACGGCGGCCTCGCCGATCGTCGGCGCGAACTTCGTCGACCTCACCGACCTGTACTCGCCGCGGCTGCGCGCGCTGTGCAAGGAGGTCGACGAGACGCTGGAGGAGGGCGTGTACGTCCAGTTCCCCGGCCCGCACTACGAGACCCCGGCCGAGATCAACATGGTCCGCGTCATGGGCGGCGACCTCGTCGGCATGTCCACGGTCCTGGAGGCCATCGCGGCGCGCGAGGCCGGGGCCGAGGTCCTGGGCATCTCGCTCGTCACCAACCTCGCGGCCGGGCTCTCCGGCGAGCCGCTCAACCACGAAGAGGTCCTGCAGGCGGGCAAGGACTCGGCCGCGCGCATGGGCGAGCTCCTGACGAGCGTCCTCGACAAGATCTGACCCTCCCGTCTCGACGGGGGCCGCTGCGCGGGGCCTCCTCCCCCACCCCGCCCCTTCCCGAAACCGGGGGCTCCGCCCCGGACCCCCGCGCCTCACACGCCGGCGGGGCTGGATTTCCCGCCCTGCGGGCGGAAAATCGGCCCGCCCGGCGTTCGAGGCCACGGCCGCCAGGCCGAACGGGGTCCGGGGCGGAGCCCCGGGGCCTTTCAGCCCGTCCGGCGTTTGAGGACCGGGGTCCGGGGCAGCGCCCCGGTTTCGGGAAGGGGCGGGGTGGGGAACAGCTCCGCGCAGCGGCCCCACCACCCCACCGGCCCCCGCCGCTCCCCGAAAGGCACACCGTGACGCAGGACGACCTCCTCACCCGGGCCAACGCCTGGCTCGCCGAGGACCCCGACCCGGAGACCCGCGAGGAACTCGCCGCGCTGATCGACGCCGGCGCCACCGACGAGCTCGCCGCCCGTTTCGGCGGCACGCTCCAGTTCGGCACCGCCGGTCTCCGCGGCGAGATCGGCGCCGGGCCCATGCGGATGAACCGCTCCGTCGTCATCCGCGCCGCCGCGGGCCTGGCCGCGTACCTCAGGGCGAAGGGCCAGGACGGCGGCCTCGTCGTCATCGGCTACGACGCCCGCTACAAGTCCGCGGACTTCGCCCGCGACACCGCCGCCGTGATGACCGGCGCGGGCCTGCGCGCCGCGCTCCTCCCCCGCCCGCTCCCGACGCCCGTCCTCGCGTACGCCATAAGGCACCTGGGCGCCGTCGCCGGCGTCGAGGTCACCGCGAGCCACAACCCGCCGCGCGACAACGGCTACAAGGTCTACCTCGGCGACGGCTCGCAGATCGTGCCGCCCGCCGACGCGGAGATCGCCGCCGAGATCGACGCGGTCCGCTCGCTGAACGACGTCCCGCGTCCGGCGGACGGCTGGGAGACCCTCGGCGACGAGGTCCTGGACGCCTACCTGGCCCGTACCGACGCCGTCCTGACCGAGGGCTCCCCCCGTACGGTCCGGACCGTCTACACGGCCATGCACGGCGTCGGCAAGGACGTCCTGACCGCCGCCTTCGCCCGCGCCGGCTTCCCGCCGCCCGCGCTCGTCGCCGAGCAGGCGGACCCGGACCCGGCGTTCCCGACGGTCGCCTTCCCGAACCCGGAGGAGCCGGGCGCCATGGACCTCGCCTTCGAGGCGGCCAGGGCCGTGGACCCCGACATCGTCATCGCCAACGACCCGGACGCCGACCGCTGCGCCGTGGCCGTGCCCGACGCGTCCGTCGAGGGCGGCTGGCGCATGCTCCGCGGCGACGAGGTCGGCGCGCTGCTCGCCGCGCACCTCGTGCACAAGGGCGCCACGGGCGTCTTCGCCGAGTCGATCGTCTCGTCCTCGCTGCTCGGCCGGATCGCCGAGGCCGCCGGTGTCGGGTACGAGGAGACGCTGACCGGCTTCAAGTGGATCGCCCGGGTCGACGGCCTGCGGTACGGCTACGAGGAGGCGCTCGGCTACTGCGTCGACCCCGAGGGCGTCCGCGACAAGGACGGCATCACGGCGGCGCTGCTCGTCGCCGAACTGGCCTCGGTCCTCAAGGAGCAGGACCGCACGCTGCTCGACCTGCTCGACGACCTGGCCGTGGCCCACGGGCTGCACGCCACCGACCAGCTGTCGGTGCGCGTCGAGGACCTGAGCATCATCGCGAACGCGATGGCGGCGCTGCGCGAGCGCCCGCCGGTCTCCCTCGCGGGCCTCACGGTCGTCTCGGCCGAGGACCTCACGAAGGGCACGGAGTCGCTGCCGCCCACGGACGGCCTGCGCTACCACCTGGAGGGCGACTACAAGGCCCGTGTGATCGTCCGTCCGAGCGGCACCGAGCCCAAGCTCAAGTGCTACCTGGAGGTCGTCGTCCCGGTCGCCGACGCGAGCGGGCTGGCGCCGGCGCGGGCGAAGGGCGCCGAGCTGCTCGCCGCGATCAAGCGCGACCTGAGCGCGGCCGCGGGGCTCTGACCCGTACACAGCGACGAGGGCCGGTGCGGAAGCGATTCCGCACCGGCCCTCCCGCGTGGGCGCGCGGGTGTGTCAGCCGATCGCGATCAGGATCACGAGCAGCAGCAGCCCGGCCGCGGCCGGGGCGAGGATCTCGTACGCCCACCGCACCTGCGGCTCCCCCTGCGCCTCGGGGTCGCGGCCGTGCCGCTCGGCAAGTTCGCGCAGGTCGGCGATGGTCTGGTCGGCCGGAGCCGTCCGCGAGCCCGTGTCCCGGACGTCGGCGGTGGTGGAGGTGCGGCCGTGGGGGTCGTCCTGCGAGGCGCGGGCGGCCTTGCGGGCGGCCTTCTTGCGCTGGCGCAGCGAGACGGGGATCGCCCACAGCTGGTACTTGGCGCCGTCCTGGGTGAAGACCTCGCTGGAGTAGCCGGCGCGGACGTCGGCGACCGTGCCCCAGGGGAGCGTGATCGAGCGGAACGGGTTGCGGATCCGGAGCCGCTGGTTGTTGACGTACACCGCCGGGCGGATCGTGAAGGCGACGATCAGCGGCACGGCGAGGACGAATCCGGCGAGCGCGACCCAGGGCGCGTTGTCCTTCCCGCGGATCATGGCGTCGCCGGCGAACCCGGCCGCGAGGAGCACGAGGAACACCCCGCTCGCGATCCCCAGGGGCGAGCGGAAGACTCGGTCGGCGAAGGGCTGTTCGGCCGTCGGCCGATCGGGGGTCGGCTCGGAGCCGGGCTCGGGGGTCGTCATGCCGCCGATTGTGCCTCAGGGCGCCGTCGGCGGCTCAGGCGGCCCGCGTGGCCACGAGGTCCGCGTACAGGATGATGTTGTCGGGCCGGTGGCCGTCGACGAGCTCGCCGCCGCAGGTGATGATCCGCAGCTCAGGGCGGGTGGTGTCGCCGTACACCTTGGCTGTGGGGAAGGTCTTCTTGTCCACCTGTTCGAGCTCCCTGACCCGGAAGACGGCGGTCCTGCCGTCCGCGCGTGTCACGGTCACCTCGTCGCCGACCCGGACCTTGGAGACGTTCCTGAGGACGGCCGGGCCGCGTTCGGTGTCGAAGTGGCCGATGAGGATCGCGGGGCCGGTCTCGCCGGGCGTGACGCCCTTCTCGTACCAGCCGACGCGGTCGGCGTCCGCGACCGGGGGCACCTCGACGGTGCCGTCGGGGTTGAGCCCCAGGCTGAGGATCGTGCCGGTGCCGGTGTCCACCCCGGCGGACGGCAGTGTGACGCGTACGGGCAGGGAGCGGGCGAGCGGGGCGACGGGGGCCGCGCTCTTCGTCGGCGCGGGCGCGGTGGCCTCGGCCACCCGGGCGGGGAGGGTCGCGTCGGGGGCGGGGGTGGTGCCGGCGGAGCAGCCGGTGAGGGCGACGGCAGCGAGGAGGAGGGCTGCGGCGGTACGGGTGCGGGTGCGGGCGCGGCTAAAGGTGCGGCTGCGGGTCTTCATGACGGCTCCTTGAGCTCGACGAGGCGGGCGTACTTCTCGTCCCCGTAGGAGGCGCGGAGCCGCGCTCCCTCGTCGGCGCCGATGAAGTTGGGCACC